>CAILJB010000049.1 GCA_903834465.1 uncultured Pseudomonadota bacterium
TTCTAGTAATTTGTTCAAGCCTTTTTTGCGATAATTCATGCCTGAACCTAAATCGGCAATTACTTCTGTTCGCCAACCTTTCGCCGCGCAATAGGTTTCTAACATTTCTTGCTGGCGTTGCAAATCTTCTTTTTGGTCATTATCAAGCGTAAATAATTCTGACAAATGACTTTCAATGTCATGCAGTATTTTTGGCGTATTGGGAAAACTAAACTGATTGAGCAAGCCTTTATAAGTGTGTATTTCGAGATAAAGTGCTTTAGCCAGTATTTGCGGTGAGACTTTTTCAGTTAATAGTTGTGGCAACTGTATTAAAAAACCACGAAACGCATCAACAATATCGAAAAAATTTCGACTATCCGAAACCGCCATCACAATCAATTCAAGGCGTAGACGTTCTTTATTTAACATTTCTGCCATGCGTCGCTCTTGGGTAATGTCGGTCAAAATGACCATAAATTTGTGATTTTCCAGAATTTTATATTCTACTTTCAAAACAATGGCATTGGATTGAATTTCTCCTGGCAATAAAGACAACATACTTTCGCGGACAAATTCTTCTGATTCATTTAAGACAGAGGAAATAATTTTGCTAAACAAATCTGCTTTAGTCTTTTCTTCGTTAAAAAGAACGCTTGAGGCATTTTTACCAGCAGGTGATTGTCCTAACATACTCTCACAAGTGCGACTGTATTCATTGTCGATAATCAAATTAGAGCCAAAAGATAAAAATCCCTGTCCGGAGTTATCCAATAAACATTGAAAATCTTTATTTTTTTGTTCGAGTTCTGCTGTCATGACTTTAATAAAATTCATTAAACGAAACACGAAAGGGAGAATCATCACAATGACAATCAGAGAGGTGACAATGATAGTAAAAATGTATTGAAGTTCATGTTCTCGAATACTTTTAGCGGATACATCGATGCCAACAATACCATCGAGTTTACCGGAAGATGTAAAAATAGGCGCAAACGCTGATAACCATACGCCCCAATCATCTTCAGATGTTTCGTATTCGGTATAGGCTGTCGTAGTTTCAGGCGTAGCATTTAATGCGTCCGCGAGCGTTTCTGTGACAGAACCGCTTGGATAAACATCGCCTGTTGCATTTAAATCTTTTGCTGAACCATCGACCACAAAAATGACTTCGCCATTATCAAGTTTACGCATGGTATAAGCGTTAGCGATTTCTGTTCCGTGTTCACGCATATCCCATAAAGTATTTTTCAGTTTAAGATATGTCGCGCTTTTATCATCATCAGCGGTTCGTATTTGACTATGTAAATCACCTTCTATGTTTTTTGCCATCATGGTGACGACATCGCTAATTCGAAGGCGCAATTCTTCGCGAAGAAAACCATCAACTTGTATTGAAGAAACAATAGTCAAAATTAAAATACCTAACATGGTTAAACCATAAAGTGCATGGGTTATAGATGTTAAAGTATATTTTTTTGACGTTATCGTGTTGGTGCGGTGACGAGATTGGGATGGTTTACTCATGCGTAATAATTTAGGTTTTATCTTTACCTGGTTAATGCGTAAATAGTATCAATTATTACTTGCATACGTCTGCCATTTTTTACACGTTACGTTACGTTAGTTCACGCATCGATATACATTAAAACGTTAGCACTGTCAGAACATGCAATTTCTGCGATAATAAGGCGTAATAACACGCACGATGCGTGCGACAGTTTCTTTTTTCACTATAAAACTCAAAACGATTATGAACGAAAAAAAATACAAACCTTGTGACTTGGTAATCTATGGTGCATTGGGTGACTTGTCACGCCGCAAATTGATGATGTCGCTTTATCAATTGGATAAAGCGAGTTTTCTTGAACCGCAAACGCGTATTCTCGCGGTTGATAGATTAGCTAAAACCCGTGAAGAGCTTGTTAAAATTGTCAGAGAAAGTTTAGAAGAATTTTTACCTTGCCCAATCGTTGAAGAAGCGTGGGCGCGTTTTTCAGCACGTTTTGATTATTTGCAACTCGATATTAGCGACCCTGCTGAATTCAAAAAATTAAGTGCCAAACTCGATCAAAAAAATCGCACAACGGTAAATTATTTAGCGATTCCACCATTTTTGTTTAAAAGTATTTGTACTGGTTTGCAAAAAGCAAAATTGGTTTCAAAAGACTCGCGTATTGTGATTGAAAAACCAATTGGCTACGATTTAAAATCGTCGCAAGAAATCAACGACACCATGCAAGCGGTGTTCAACGAAGAGCAAATTTATCGTATCGACCATTATTTAGGCAAAGAAACCGTATTGAATTTGCTCGCATTACGTTTTGCAAATTCTATTTTTACCACTAATTGGAGTCACAACTCTATTGACCACGTTCAAATTACTGTTGCCGAAGATGTGGGAATTGAAGGGCGTTGGGGATATTTTGACAATTCGGGACAGTTGCGTGATATGTTACAAAATCATTTGCTGCAAATTTTAACGTTTATTGCGATGGAACCGCCTGTTAATCTGGAAGCAAAAAGTATTCACGCGGAAAAAATTAAAGTGTTAAATGCACTGCGTCCGATTGCCGATTACAACGTGGGCAAACGCACCGTGCGTGGACAATACGTTAAAGGTTATTTAAAAGGCAAAGAAGTACCTGGTTATTTAGATGAGGAGGGGGCAAATACTGAAAGTGAAACCGAAACCTTCGTAGCAATGCGTGTTGATATTGATAATTGGCGTTGGGCGGGCGTACCGTTTTACATGAGAACGGGCAAGCGTCTGAGTTCAAAACGCACTGAAATTGTGGTGTATTTCAAACAGCAACCACACAATATTTTCAAAGATAGTTTTTACGATTTACCACCCAATAAATTGATTATTCATTTGCAGCCCAAAGAAGGTGTGGAAATCGAAGTTTTGAATAAAATTCCAGGTATCGACGGTTCGATTCGTTTGCAAAAAAACAAACTTGATTTGAGTTTTTTAAGTCAAATGAAAAAACACGTTTCGGGCGGTTATGAACGTTTATTACTCGAAGCGATGCGTGGCAATAACACCTTGTTTATTAGCCGTGAAGAAACTGAAGCGGCGTGGACATGGGTGGATTCGATTCAACGTGCGTGGAAAAATTTGAGCGATGCACCAAAACCTTATGCAGCGGGAACATGGGGACCCAATGCAGCAGACGCATTACTCGCGCGTGATGGTCGGACGTGGGAAGATTGATTTAGAATCAAATAATAAAAATATAAAACATTAGGACAAAAGTATGAATCCTGTCATTCAAAGTGTTACCAATGAAATTGTTGAACGCAGTCACGTTACCCGTTCAGCCTATTTGAAATATATCGAAACACATGCGAAAAAATCACCACAACGTGTTGGTATGGGTTGTGCGAATTTAGCGCATGGTTTTGCAGCATGTAATTCAGAAGAAAAAGCCGATTTAACTGCCGATAAAAAAGCCAATATCGCTATTGTCACTTCGTATAACGATATGCTTTCCGCGCATCAACCATATAAAGATGCGCCGGATTTAATCAAAGCTGCCATTCATGAAGCCGGTGGTGTCGCGCAAGTGGCAGCGGGTGTTCCAGCTATGTGCGATGGGATTACACAAGGTCAAGCAGGCATGGAATTGTCGTTGTTTAGCCGCGATTTAATTGCCATGACCACCGCAATTGGTCTTAGCCACAACATGTTTGATGGTGCGTTATTTTTGGGTGTATGCGATAAAATTGTGCCAGGACTTGTGATTGGTGCATTGAGTTTTGGACATTTACCGGCAATTTTTATTCCAGCAGGACCTATGCCGAGCGGCATTACCAATAAAGAAAAAGCCCAAGCGCGTCAAAAATATGCGCTAGGGGAAATTGGTCGTGAAGAATTATTAGCCGCCGAAGCTGCCTCGTATCACAGTGCTGGAACGTGTACGTTCTATGGCACTGCGAATACTAATCAGATGATGATGGAAATGTTAGGGTTGCATTTACCTGGCAGTTCTTTTGTAAATCCTTACACGCCGTTGCGTGATGAATTAACCAGAGAAGCATCGCGCCAAATTTTGAAATTCACAGCGTTAGGCGACGATTACCGTCCTGTCGCGCATGTGGTGGATGAAAAAGCAATTGTCAATGCGGTCATCGGATTACTTGCAACGGGTGGTTCAACCAATCACACCATGCACTTAATTGCGATTGCACGGGCGGCAGGTATTTCGTTAAATTGGGATGATTTCGACAGATTGTCAAAAGTGATTCCATTATTAGCAAAAGTGTATCCAAACGGTTCAGCGGACGTGAATCATTTCCACGCCGCAGGCGGTATGGGCGTGTTGATTTCTCAATTATTAAATAATAATTTATTGCACGAAGACACGATTGCCATAGCAAATAAACGCGGTATGGCAAATTATTGTCAAGAACCGCGTTTAATTGATAACAAATTGGTTTGGGAACCAGTTCCTAAAGAACCGTTAGATTTAAATGTATTAAGCACCGTTGCAAAACCATTTGCAACAAGTGGTGGTTTACATGTGATGAAAGGTAATTTAGGACGCGGCGTGTCGAAACTTTCTGCGCTCGCACCTGAACATCAAATTGTTGAAGCTCCCGCCGTTGTTTTTGACGATCAAGAAGATTTCTTGATGGCATTTAGACGCGGGGAATTAGAAAAAGATTTTGTCGCCGTCATTCGTTTCCAAGGACCTCGCGCCAACGGAATGCCGGAATTACATAAACTCACACCACCGATGGGTGTGTTACAAGACAAAGGCTTTAAAGTCGCGTTAGTAACGGATGGTCGCATGTCTGGCGCGTCTGGAAAAGTGCCATCTGTGATTCATTTATGTCCAGAATGTGAAGTGGGTGGTCCATTAGCGAAAGTGCATAATGGCGATATTATTTCGTTGAATTTACAAACCGGCGATATTAACGTTGTGATGGATGAAGCAGAATTTAATGCACGAATTCCAGCACCGAACACCGCCCATAATCATCACATGGGGATGGGACGCGAAATGTTTGGACATTTCCGTTTAGGTGCATCGTCTGCAGAAACGGGCGCGTCGAATTTATTTATTGTGGATTAAATGAATTTTGTGGGCGCGTCAATTCGCGCCCACATTTTTTAAATGATTTTTTCTAATTGTTGAACATGTGCGTCTAACTCGTTTAACACGTCGCGCTGACTACCAGTTAAATTCATCCCACTGCGTAGTTCTTGAATTCGCAAGTTTATGAGTTCTATACAGTCTTTTTGCTCGCTTCGACGCAAATACAATTTATTGACCATCATGCGAAACGCTAAACTCAATTTACGAAACCGTCCTTTGCCATTGGATATATTCACAGCATCGAGTTCACCATCGCTAATTTGTTCACATAATTCTTCCAAACGGCGTAATGGTGCAGAACTCTTATTATTGATATATGTTGCAATCGCCGCGCTAATTGCACCTGCAATGATTAGCGTAATTAAATTCCCTACAAAAATAAATACACCTAAACGACTCCACGCTTCAACAATGTTCAAATAAACCGTCGTAGGTGGTTCAGATGTAATCCAATAAATCAGCGCAGAATAACAGCCGCCAGCAATAATAATAAGTGCAAATAAACTCAAAAAAATGCGCCACAACGTGACATATTGCGAATTGTGGCGACGGCGACTAGAGCGATAATCCATGCGTAACTCCTTAAAAATTAGTCAACTAAACTTTGTACCCACGCGAGTTGGCGCGGTAAACAAATGGTTTTTAAATCGTAAGTGGCTTGTGCGAATTCTCGCGCATTTTTGCCTAACCGGTCGCGCTCTTGCGGATTATCGAGCAATTCACATACTTCGTGAGTTAGTCTGTGAATATCAAAGAAGTCAACCAATCTGCCGGTGTCATTGTGGCGAATCGCCTCATGGAGTGGCTGCGTGTCACTGGCGACAATGCAACAACCTACGCTCATTGCTTCAAGCAAACTCCAACTTAATACAAACGGATAGGTCAAATAAACGTGAATGCGTGACAATTGCAGTAAAGGTATAAAGTGCGAATAATCAATATGTCCCAGAAAATGCACGCGACTCATATCGAGTTGCTCGGCGACTTCACCTAGAAAAATATCTTTCCATTTTTGCCCGTCAGGAGCTTTTGCGCCATAACTAACACCGTCCGAACCGACAATTAGAATTCGTGCTTTCGGACGGCGACGCATAATTTCAGGCAATGCACGCATAAATGTGTGATAACCGCGATAGGGTTCTAAATTACGATTCACAAACGTAATGATTTCATCATCACGGGTCAGTTTAATGGTGTCACCACCGCTCACATTTATCGTTAAGGAAACGTTCGGATTTGGGGCAATCGTTTCCGTATCAATACCATCATGAATTACGGCAATGTTGCTACGAAATGGTTCGGGAAACGTGCTGGCTTGCCAATACGTTGGTGAAATACCTGCATCGGCAATGTCAAAATGCAGCAAATTATTGGTATTTTTTAAGCGTAAACGGCAATCGTTAGTTGGGTCGTCATTTAAAAATTCAGGATCAAAATTAACATCTGCACCGTGCGTGTGATAAAAAAATTCGCAATAAACCGCCAATTTTGTATCTGGCCAAATATCTTTTAAAAACAAACTTTCGCCCCAACCCGAATGCGCGATAATCAAATCCGGCATAAAGCCGGATTCGCGCAATTCCAATGCCGCACGAAAACACGCCTCACCACGAATGACTTTGGTTTCAAAATCACTTACCCACGGATGCACATTCGGCGTTGTGCCACGAGCAGCTTGATATGAAATTAAACGCACGCCGTTCCAATTTTCAGGCACATTTTTCTGCATAGTAAACGCCACCACTTCGTTATTTGAATCAGCGGCGAGGGCAGGGGCTAAATGTTTAAATTGCCCTGGAAAATTTTGATGTACAAATAAAATACGCATAATTTTAATGAGTTAAGTTTGTGATTATGTTTTCAACACGGTGCAAATCTTCAAGTGTATCCACACCTGCTGGTGGCGTTTTATCAACGGTTTGTACTAAAATTTTTTCACCGTGCCACAAAATTCGCAGTTGCTCTAGGGCTTCGATTTGTTCAAGTGGCGAGCTTTGCCATGCACAATATTTTTTCAAAAAACCGGCGGTATACGCATAAAGTCCGATATGACGAAGATAGGGTAATTCGGCGGTAATTTCTTTTGTGGTGGCAAATGTGGCGCGATGCCACGGAATGGGCGCACGACTAAAATACAGCGCGTAACCGTTTTTATCCAAAACCACTTTCACCGCATTGGGATTAAAAACTTCATCGCTGTCGTGAATTTTTGCCGCAAGGGTTGCAATACCAGCTTGCGTTTGATTTGCCAGAGCTTGTGCAACTTGTTGAATATAATTAGCTGGCAATAACGGTTCGTCGCCTTGTAAATTCACAATGATGGTGTCATCTGACCAATCAAATTTTTCAGCAACTTCAGCAAGACGTTCTGTGCCGCTTTCATGATTTTCGCGTGTTATGACAGCTTGAAAACCCAATTCCGAAACGGCATCAAAAATCTGCACATCGTCAGTTGCCACGATAATTTGTTCCGCGTTTGCTTCACGCGCTCTTTCACAAACGTGAGCAATCATCGGTTTTCCCGCAATCAGCAATAACGGTTTGCCATGCAAACGAGTAGAACCATATCGTGCTGGAATGACGACTTTAAATGGCACACTCATTTTGCTAAAGCATCGAATTCTTCGAGAGATAAACGTCGCGCTTCGTCTTCTAACATCACCGGAATTGAATCACGAATCGGAAACGCTAAACGGTCAGCACGACAAATCAATTCTTGCGCGTCTTTTTGATAACGCAACGGGCTTTTGCAAATCGGGCAAGCTAAAATTTCTAATAATTTTGAATCTATCATAAAGTTCTCTTAAAGGGTTTGGATTTGAGTAAAGTTAAAAATTTTTGATTAAAATTTGTAGATAACTGCGCGGTAACTGGCACATACCAATGATTTTCAGTGGCAAAATCCTGACATTTCACCGCATCTTTTTCGGTCATCAGCACTGGATTATTTTTAAATGTAATTTCTTTTGCCGTGAACACATGATGGTCGGGAAAACTGTGTGCGGTCAGTTGGGTAATTCCATTTTTTTCGAGTTGCGCAAAAAAACGTTCGGGATTGCCAATACCTGCAATTGCATGACAATCGAGCGTTTTAAATTCCGTTAATGGTTTATTTTCGCCCGTTACGATATTTATCGCTGTATTACCAATTAACTGCATTTCCCATTCTTGCCAAGCCGTATCAGAAGTTTGTTTACCATTCACAACCACGAAATCAACGGTATTTAAACGCTCAATCGGTTCACGCAATGGCCCAGCCGGTAAACAAATGCTATTTCCAAACCGTCGCACGCCATCAATAACTGCAATTTCAATATCACGTTTGAGTTTGTAATGTTGCAATCCATCGTCAGTCAAAATTACGTCGCACGCGGCATGATTTAATAAAAATTTCCCTGCTTTGACACGCTTTGCGCCAACTGCCATGGGGCAATTCGTTTGTTTAGAAATCAATAACGCTTCGTCACCGACTTCAGCGGCTTTGCTATTTGGCATTACCATTTGCGGCGGTGTCTCTCCACCGTAACCACGACTGATAATGCCAACACGATAGCCTTCTTCCTGCAATAAATGCGCTAAATAAATACATAATGGCGTTTTGCCTGTGCCACCAACTGTGATATTCCCAACTACGATGACTGGAACAGGCAGCGATTCACTTTTGTAAATGCCAATTTTATACAACCATCGGCGAAATTTTACGAAGTCCGAAAATAGAAATCCAATCGGCATTAACGCTGCACCGGTGTAATAATCGTTGTACCAAAGATCGAGTAAATAACGTGAGACGGTTTTTTTCATTTTATTTTGTTTTTACCGTGCGACTTTTTTCAATTTGCTGACGAAAATGATCAATACTCATTGTCCGTCCCAAAACCACTAATAAATCATTGGCGCGTAACACAAAATGGTCGGGCGGATTAAAGTAAAAATGCTGATTTTTTATTTCATAACTATTTTTATGGATGCGGTGATCTGGATTTGAGCTAATGACACCAAGTAAAATAAGTTTCCGTTGCAAAAAATCAATTTCAGAAATTTCAATACATTCCAAACAGGAACCTAAATAAACTTCTAGCGTTTCCATGACAATATCACTTTTAGCATGAATAATGCCTAAAATTGCTTCAAACGCCACAGGTTGTCCCACATATTCAGCAACGACCATGCCAGCGATTTCAAACGGACGAATAACATTACTCGCGCCCGCTTGATAAAGTTTTTTGACATTATCGACGTTATTTGCGCGGGAAATAATGTTAATGGTTGAATTTAAATGGCGGGCAGTAAGCGTAACATAAACGTTAATAACGTCATCATCAGTGGTACATAACACACTGGATGCGCCATTGTTAATACCTGCACTTGTCAATACGCCATTTTTACTGGCATCTGCATGAATGACGGTGTATTCCAATTCTTTTGCTTTTAAAATATTTTCTGGTTGCGCGTCAATAACGACAAATTGCAATTTATCTTTCGACAATTGTTTAGCAATATGCTGACCAACACGTCCAAAACCGCACAAAATGACAAAATTATCATACCGCTTGATTTCAGTATAAGCGCGATTTTCCCGCAAATGATATATCTCTTCACTAAATCCAGACACCATAATTGATGTGAAAAAAGACAGAATCATTATGCCGCTAAAAATTAGTACGATTGCAACCAAACGTCCGCTCGTAGAGTGCGGGACAATATCGCCATAACCGACAGTCGATAGCGTCACAATTGACCAATAAAAGCCATCAAATAAATTTTTGATTTGCCCACCTTCCGCGTGACTTTCAAACAAATAAATCACGGTACTGCCAATAAAAATCAAAAAACCTAAAAAGATACCTAACGTGTAAAGTTCAAAACGCTTGTTGCTTAAAATGTTGATGAATACTTTGATACTGTGAAAATGACGAAACAGCTTGAGCAAGCGAAACACCATAAAGACTCGTAAAAAACGAAATGTTTCATAGCTTGGTAAAATCGCCAGCAAATCAATGATTGCCATTGGCGTAACCATATAACGAAGTTTTGCTCGAATGACTTGACTCAACGCTCGCCAGATTGGAAAACGGATGTTCAAATATTGTGCTTTTTCGTATTGCGCGACAATGATTTCGTGACTGTCACTGGCAAGCCAAAAGCGTAATAAATATTCAATCGTAAAAACAACTAAAATGCCTTGTTCGAGTGCTTTACTTAGCTCATTGATTTGATGGTCAATTTCGTGAATAAGAAAAAATACGCTGAGTAGCACCATGCTAATTATGAAAAAGGCCACATAGCCGTTGTATTGGCTATTTGGATTTTCCAATACGTTATAAAAAAACAGTTTCGTGCGTTGATAACGCGACGATGTTTTTAAAAAATAGGCGAATTTAACAATCATCATGAAAGATAAGCATGGTGCAGGGAGAATTTACTGAAAATTTGAGTTGGCTGATATTTTACTATAAAAGCAGTGGCTAAATTGATTTCTGACCAGAAAACATGATGTTCGTTGTGCTGGATATAACTTTTCCTTACTTGTGTAAATAAAACCAACGTAACATAATGAAGAAAAATTAGAGGTCGTTGTTTTTCAGTCGTCAATTTAGGAAGGTTGTTCTAGGGTATCCGTTATGCTTTATGAAATCCCTGTTTTCCCCGTCATTATAAATTCTCATTTTTTTCAGTGGGGCAGACTTTATTTAACGATTATGGTTATGTTGTATTCGCCAATTTCTAATGCAAACCCAAGCGGCGCACAAGTGATTACTGGTCACGTTGGTATTGATAATTCTGTCGCGGGTGTAATGACTATTACCAATAGCCCAAGTGCTATTATCAATTGGAAAAATTTTAATATCGCCTCTGGGGAAACGACCCATTTTATTCAAGAAAATAGTCAAAGTACTGTGCTTAATCGTATTGTTAGCAATCAGCCTAGCGAAATTTTCGGACAATTATTTTCCAATGGGCAAGTGTTTTTAATCAATCCGAATGGCATCGTATTCAGTAAAAGTGCAGTGATTGATACGCAAGGCTTAGTCGCATCGAGTTTGAGTTTAAGCAACGATAGTTTTCAGAAAGGAATTTTTCATTTTGTGACAGGTTCTAATGCAGGTAGCATTGTAAACGAGGGCGTTATTCATACTAGCGGAGCAGGTAATATTTTGTTCATTGCCCCACAGATTGAAAATGAGACGATTTTGCAAACAGACGGTGGCTCAATAACACTTGCCGCTGGACACGAGTTGACGCTTACCAACTTAGATAATCCTGACATTCATTTTCAAATACAAGCACCGCAAGATAACGTATTAAATATTGGGCAATTACTTGCAGAAGGCGGCGCAATCAACATATTTGTAGGTACAATCAAACACAGTGATACTATTCAAGCGGGCGGTGTCGAAGTTGATGAACAGGGTAATATTCAACTCGTGCCATCAACACCTGTTGAATCCACATCGGTTGTGCCGATAACACCTCAAGGAAAACTAGCACCTGTTTTAAGTTCGTTGATGCAGGGAGGCACGCCGGAACAAATTTCTGGGGTGGAAAAGAATATTGAAAATAGCGTGGGGTTACAAACCAATACAGTTTTAACGATGCCAACAATACAAGGTATGTTATCACCACTACCACCACCTGTTTTATCGAATAGCGATAATTTGTCGCCTCCGCCCATACCTGTAGTATTGCATGATGATAAAAAGGGGAAAGAGTTGGCTTTTGTAGCTAATGCCCCAGACACCAAAATAAATAAACATTCGGGACAATGCAAATGAAATTCCGCGCATTTAATTTAGGCTTATTGTTAATCACATTTATGATTCCTGTTTATGCACAACAAGTTGTTGTTGGGAAAATTGGTTTTGCCAAAGGCAGCAATGCCGCGCAACAACCTAATACCGCTCCACGTTTGTTGGGTAAAAATGCTGAAGTTTATCAAGGTGACAATATTCAAACTTCCGATGACAGTTTTGTGATTATCGAATTTACGGATGGTTCGAAAGTGACGGTGCGCCCGAATAGCAACTTTAAAATTGAACAATTCGATAATGCGAGTAAAAATGCAAAATTTACGGTTTATGAAGGCGGTGTGCGTGCAAGTACCGGCGAATTTTCTAAAGCGGGTTCAGATAATTTCCAAATTAAAACCCCTACCGCCACATTGAAAGGTGAGAAAGATTCTGACTTTTCGGTGCGGGTATGCAAAGAGGATTGCGATAATAAGGAAAAAAAAGCTGAACCTTCAAAAGATACGAGCGTGGCTAAAGTTGTCGATATTAAAGGCGAGGTGTTCGCTAAAAATCGGGCAGACAAAACAGCGGATGAACGTAAATTAGCAATTGGTGGCGGATTAAATCCTCAAGATTATTTAACTAGTCAATCTAATAGTTATTTGGTGATGGTGTTTCGTGACGGTGAAAAAGTGACGTTGCAACCTAATAGCGAACTCGACATTGTAAAATATGATTTTCAGCAACCGAATAAAAAAGACCAAATGTTATTCAAATTAGCGGCGGGCGGGATGCGTGCGTTGACGGGAAGCATTGGTAAAAAAGATCATTCCGCTTACGCACTGGATACGCCAGTGGCAACGATTGGAATTCGAGGCACAGAATCTGAAACAGTGATTGACGATTCTGTTGATGTCGCAACAGGACATGCTCCCGTTTATAATCACGTCACAGAGGGTTCTATTTCAGTAAGAAATGGAGCCGGGGAAACTGTTTTAAATCAAGGGGAGAGCAGTATTACGTCCAGTCCAAATACACCAACGATTCAAGTGCCAACTTTACCTACGAAAGTAACCAATCAACTCACTAACACTCCCAGCCCTAAAACAGCTCCTGACCCCGATAAAGCCTTTGATAAACCTGCTGCAAACAGTAAATCAGGTACTTATGCAACAGTGAATAAAGGCAGTGCTAAGTTAGAATCAAACAAAGGCGACGATAAAGGTGCGCCCGATAAAAACTCTCCAAGTGCTGCCAATGATAAGGGCGGTAATGATAAATCGAATGCGCCACCGCCCCCATCGTCTAATGATGACTCTGGATCAGGTAAAGGTAAGCCAGGTAGTCCTATAACGTTGGCGGCAGGTGAAAGTAGTTTTTCGGGTGAATCAGGAGGTGCCGCCAAACTTGATGCGCCGCCGGCATTTATAAGTCATGACGATGCGCCGCCACCAAGTGGATTTAACAATAATGCGCCGCCACCAATGTTTTCACCACTTAATAATATGAGTACAAAAGACAGTGGTGCAGCCTGTGTGGTGGAATAATAATTGCTGCAAAAATATAATGCCCTTGTAAATGCTCGTTTATGTGAAAATTATTATGTTGAAACGGTTTTGTC
Organism: uncultured Pseudomonadota bacterium; assembly: GCA_903834465.1. Taxonomy (GTDB): domain Bacteria; phylum Pseudomonadota; class Gammaproteobacteria; order Methylococcales; family Methylomonadaceae; genus UBA10906. The sequence goes on from CAILJB010000049.1 coordinate 13,434, forward strand.
TCGCACTCAGTTTGAGTTTATTGCCCACTGCATATTGCTTTGCAGAGGAAAAAGCACCTGAAAAATTTAAATTTACTGTCAATAAATTTACAGTGGAAGGTGAATCTATTACGTCAATTTTATCAGACGATGAAATAGCCGCTTACCTCAAACCGTTTCAAGAAAAGTCTTATGATTTAAAAGAATTACAAGAAGTCGGCAAAGGTTTGGAAGCGAAAATTAGAGACGAAGGTTTTGCATTTTATCGTGTCATTTTACCGCCACAATCACTTAATTCAGGCGAAGTGAAATTGAAAATTATCTCGTTTGGCGTGGGGAATATCAATGTCGAGGGAAATAATCATTTTTCTACATACGGTGTACTTTCCAGCTTACCAGGACTTAAAAGAGATGTGTCGCCCAATACACAAGATTTAGCGGCATCTGTGAAAGTAGCTAATAAACATCCTAGCAAGCAAATTCAATTGACGTTTAAACAAAGCGAAACAGAAGATAAAGTCGATGCGAATATCAAAGTCACCGAGCAACCGCGTCCGTATCAATTTTCATTAGGATTTAACAATACGGGTTCGGACAGTTCGGGCGAATACCGTTTAACGGGCGGAGCGCAATACAGTAATTTGTGGGGATTAGACCATGTTGTGAACGCGTCTTATACGTTGCCACCTGATCACGCTGACACGATTAAACAATATGGTGGTACTTACGCGCTGCCGATTTATGCACTGAAAAGTTGGGTAAATATGTATTACGCTTCGTCGAGTTCCAATAACGGCGTGGTGGCGACCGATTTAACCATTACCGGTGCGGGTGAAATGATGGGGATTCATTACCAACAATTTTTACCGAAATGGGAAAAATACGAACACAGTTTAGATATTGGTTTAGACAATAAACATTTTATTAACGACGTACAGTTCAAAAAAATACAAATCGGCAGTAATGTTCGCAGTGCGCCGTTTAGTATTTCTTATAAAGCGGAATATCCATTTGACGAAATACGGAGTAATTATTTTGCACAATGGGCAATCAATACCGGTTTAGGTTCAGACAACACCGACGCGCTTTACGAAAAATCACGAACAGGTTCAAATTCGTCGTGGCAATTATTTCGTTACGGTACTAATTTCACAAGTAACTTTAAAGAATGGTTTTTAACCACTTCACTTACAGGGCAATACAGCAAAAATCCCTTGATTGCCGGTGAACAAATCGGGATTGGCGGTAGTTACGATGTGCGTGGTTATGAACAACGTGAAACAGGGGCTGACAATGGGCAAATTGTTAAAATTGAACTTACGTCACCGGCATGGGAAAAAATCAATGCGTTTATTTTTTATGATTACGGTCACGGTTCAAAAGAAAAGCCTCAAACGGGTGAATTAAAACAATGGAGTTTAAGTGGTACGGGGGTTGGCGCGAAATGGCAATGGCGTGAATATGTGACATCGAGCCTTACTTTTGCGACTGCTTTGAATGATGCCACGACAACGCAAGCGTTCAACAATCGTATTCTTTTGAACGTTAATATGCACTATTAGAAATATCGAATGAATCAAATTCGTTGTAAATACGTTGGACAAAATAACGTTTCCTGCCACCATCCTGCGGATGAACATAGCGGCTTTTGTTTTTGGCACGATGTACATGCCGCAAAAAATACCCCAGATATTAAGCCTCAGCTTGAGGAATTAGTCAGAGATGGCTATTCATTGGAAGGTTTTGCGCTACATAAAGCTAAATTGAGTGGTGCGAATTTAGCACATGCGAATTTGAACGGTGCGCGATTATTTCAAGCCGATTTAAGTGGCGCAAGTTTATTCAAAACCAATCTTGATAATGCAAATTTGAATGAGGCGAATTTAGAAAATGCGAATTTACTAGGTATTCGTCTTGAAAACGCGCGGTTAGAACATACTTATTGGGGTAAATATTTACTGCAAGAATTGTTAGCACGCAATGCACAAAAAGCAGGCAAACGAATCGAAGCCAAACAACTTTATGGCGAAGCCGAAGAAGTCGCTCGTTATCTTACTAATGAAAGTGAGAAACGCCGTCAATATGATATTGGTGGGCGTTTTTATCGTTTAGAACGTGTGATGCGACGGATGCAGATGCGACCTTTTTCTGGTGAATGGCTATGGTCTAAATTAGTCGATATGTTATGCGGTTATGGTGAAAATGCGGCGCGAGTCATTAGTTTTTCGATACTCGTTATCTTAATTTCGGCGATATTATATTTTTTATTAGGTTTACACAGTGCGAGTGCGAATGGCTTGGTTGTTTTCGATAGTCAATTGAACGCAAAAGATAATGCAGTTCGATTTATGGAATGTCTTTATTTCAGCGTGATTACATTCACGACCACAGGATATGGTGATTTTTCTCCTGTGAATTTTTCTCGTTTGGTCGCGGTCATGGAAGCCTTTATTGGCGCATTTTCGATTTCATTATTCGTGGTCGTGTTTGTTAGAAAAATGACGCAGTAACGCCTTATTTCCAAGCATAATCCAAAACTAGACCAATAAAAACCGCTAGTCCAAACCAATTATTATTTAAAAATGCTTTAAAACACGCGCTTTTTTCGCGATGAAAAATCAGTTTTTGTTGATAAATTGAAAAGCCCGCCGCCGCAATTAAACTCGCGTAATAAAAACTACCTAACTGCTGCATTTGTCCAACTAAGATGAGCAACAATAAAATAATCAATTGCAATGCACTCATAATATGGTGGTCATAATTGCCAAACAAAATCGCCGTGGATTTCACACCGATTTTCAAATCATCATCTTTATCAACCATCGCATACATGGTGTCATAAACCAACGCCCACAAAATCACAGCTAAATACAATACCCACGCAACCAATGGAATCGTATTTAATTGTGCTGCAAATGCCATCGGTACCGCCCAACCAAAAGCAATTCCCAAATAGGCTTGTGGCAAATGCGTGTAGCGTTTCATGAATGGATAACTAGCGGCAAGAAATACGCCGACAAATGACAGTAAAATCGTGAAGGTATTAAGTAGCAATACCAGTCCAAACGCGACCAAACATAATACAGCGAAAAAAATTAACGCTGCTTTAGGCGAGATATTGCCTGCCGCAATGGGACGTTGTTTCGTGCGTTCAACGTGCGGATCAAAATCTCTATCGGCATAGTCGTTAATGACACAACCCGCCGCACGCATGACGATAACGCCCAAAATAATGACGGTTAAAACAACTAAATCTGGTTTACCGTTACTGGCAAGCCATAATGCCCATAAAGCGGGCCATAATAAAATTAAAGTACCAATCGGGCGGTCAAAGCGTGCTAAAAGCCAATAATGTCGGGCGCGTTCTGTAAACATAAACAATCAAAAATAATAAGAACAATTGGCGCATTGTAGGAATTTATTAAGGCAATTAGCAATAATAAATGTTATTTCTCAAAATTAGCACTTGTTGCTTAAACATTATTACGGCTATAATTGCACGTTCATTAAAGTGCGAATGTGGCGAAATTGGTAGACGCGCTGGATTTAGGTTCCAGTAGGTTGCCCTGTGAGAGTTCGAGTCTCTCCATTCGCACCACTTAAATAATTCATAATCAAAGTTATTCTTAACTTTTCAATTCGTTGAGCCAGCATCGGCATTCAATAATCTAACCTTTAATTTTTAAAACGTGTGGGGAAAATAAATGGAAGTTTCTGTTGAGCAAACATCAGAATTAGGCCGCAAAATGACAATTACATTGCCAGAATCGGCTGTTCAAGCACAAATGGCACCTCGCTTAAAAAAAATAGCTAGCGAAGCGCGTGTTGATGGCTTCCGTCGCGGCAAAGTCCCAACAAGCATTGTTGTGAAAATGTACGGTTCTCAAGTCCGTGAAGAAATTTTGTCTGATTTGATTCAATCCAGTTATTTTGACGCACTAAAAGAACAAGATTTAAATCCCGCTGGTTATCCAAGTATCGAAGTCCTCAATAATGCTGATGGCTTTAGCTATGCAGCCTCATTTGAAGTTTATCCCGTTGTATCTTTGGATGGCGTTGATTCATTAAACGTCACGCAACAAGTTGCCACAGTTGAAGAAAACGATGTGGATACCATGATTGCGAAATTAAAAGATCAGCGTAAAACGTGGGAAGTTGTTGACCGTGCGGCGGAAAATAATGATCGTGTTTCGATTGATTTTTCAGGTAGCGCAGAAGGCGAAAACTTTACCAATGGTAAAGTTGAAAATCACGCTGTTGAACTTGGCGCAGGTAACATGATTCCTGGTTTTGAAGAAAACTTATTAGGTTTAAAAGTTGGCGATACTAAAACATTTACGGTTTCTTTCCCAGAAGAGTATCCAAACGAAAAATTAGCTAATAAAGCTGCTGAATTTGAAATCGAAGTGAAACAAATCGAAAAAGCTATTTTGCCTGAAATTGATGCTGAATTTATCAAAGCCTATGGTCTTGAAGATGGTTCAGTAGAAGCGTTCCGGCATGATGTAAAAGAAAATTTGCAACGTGAATTGAAAAACAAATTACAAGCTAATTTGAAAAGAGCGACATTGACCGCGTTATACGAAAAAATAGAATTAACATTGCCAAACAGTTTAGTTGACGAAGAAATTGAAGAGCAACTAAAACCCTATAAAGAAATGGCGAAGAAAAACAAAATGGATTTCAACGCATTGAATTTACCGCGCGAACCATTTGAAGCTGAAGCGAAAAAACGTGTTGCGTTAGGTTTAATCGTCGGCGAAATTATCCATAAAAACGAATTGAAAGTCGATGAAGATAAAGTTCGTATTCACGTTGAAGAAATGTCGAAAAGTTACGAAAATCCAGCACAAGTCGTTGAATGGTATTATAAAGATGAAAACCGTTTAAAAGACGTGCGTCAAATGACGATGGAAGAACAAGTCACTGACTGGTTACTTGCTAAAGCTACTGTCACCACTGAAAATGTTGATTTCAACACGGTTATGAACGCTTAATCCAACTCGGAACGCCAAAATGTATTCACAACAACTCGCACAAATGATGGCTACACAAGCCGCCGGTGGTTTAGTCCCTATGGTCGTTGAACAAACGGCTCGTGGCGAACGCGCTTTTGATATTTACTCTCGCTTATTAAAAGAGCGCGTCATTTTCTTGGTCGGTCAAGTTGAAGATTACATGGCAAATCTTGTCGTGGCGCAGTTGTTGTTTTTGGAATCTGAAAACCCGGATAAAGATATTCATCTCTATATCAATTCGCCAGGTGGTTCGGTCACAGCAGGTATGTCAATTTATGACACAATGCAATTTATTAAGCCTGATGTTAGCACCATGTGTATTGGTCAAGCGGCGAGTATGGGCGCAGTGTTATTAACCGGTGGTGCGAAAGGGAAACGTTATTGTTTGCCCCATTCACGCATGATGATTCATCAGCCGTTAGGCGGTTTTTCGGGTCAAGCATCGGATTTCGATATTCACGCGAAAGAAATTTTGTTAATTCGTGAAAAATTAAACAAAGTGTTGTCGCACCATACTGGTCAAACGTTGAAAAAAATTCAAAGCGATACCGATCGTGATAACTTTTTAAGCGCAACCGATGCGGTAACTTACGGGTTAATTGATCAAGTGTTGACAAATCGTTCCACTGTCGTTGATAAAGCCGACAAATAGACCAACAGCTTAGGGCGAAGAAAACAGTTATGAGCAGTAAAGACAAAAGCAAAGAAGACGAAAAAATCGCGTATTGTTCTTTTTGCGGCAAAAGTCAGCATGAAGTAAGAAAAATGATTGCAGGACCTTCGGTGTATGTTTGCGACGAATGCGTTGAGCTTTGCAATGATATTTTGCGCGAAGAGTTGAGCGAATTAACGCCGCTCAACGAAGGTAGTTTGCCTAAGCCAAAAGAAATCAAAGACGAGTTAGACGGTTACGTTATCGGTCAAGAACGTGCGAAAAAAATTCTAGCCGTTGCGGTTTATAACCACTACAAACGTTTGCGTAATAAAAATAACAAGTCTAAAAAGAATCAGATTGAATTGGCAAAAAGTAATATTTTGCTTATCGGGCCAACAGGTTCTGGTAAAACGTTATTAGCAGAAACCTTAGCGCGTTTACTTGATGTGCCTTTTGCGATTGCCGATGCGACTACACTCACCGAAGCCGGTTATGTTGGTGAAGATGTTGAAAATATTATTCAAAAGATTTTGCAAAAATGTGATTACGATGTAGAAAAAGCCGAATCGGCGATTGTTTATATCGATGAAATCGACAAAATTTCTCGCAAATCTGAAAGCACTTCAATTACGCGCGACGTATCGGGTGAGGGTGTGCAACAAGCGTTATTAAAATTGATTGAAGGCACGGTTGCGTCGATTGCGCCACAAGGCGGACGTAAACATCCTAATCAAGAGTTTGTGCAAGTTAATACAGCAAATATGTTGTTTATTGTTGGCGGGGCATTTGCTGGTTTGGATAAAGTCATTCAAGCGCGTTCAGAAACGGGCGGTATTGGTTTTTCAGCGGATGTCAAAACAAAAGACGAAAGTAAAAATATTGGTCAATTATTCGCCGAAGTTGAAGCCGAAGATTTAATCAAATACGGTTTAATTCCTGAATTCGTTGGACGTTTGCCTGTTGTTGCCACGTTGGAAGAATTGGACGAACCCGCACTCATACAAATTTTAACGCAACCAAAAAATGCGTTAATCAAACAGTATAAACATTTGTTTGAAATGGAAGGCGCAGAACTCGAGTTTAGTGACGATTCATTGTCGGCGATTGCTCAAAAATCGATGGAACGTAAAACGGGCGCACGCGGTTTACGGACAATTGTTGAAAATGTCTTATTAAATACGATGTATGAATTGCCATCGTCTGACGATATTTGCACAGTGACTATCGATAAAGAAGTCATTTTAGGTCACGCCGAACCAACCTTAATTCGTAAAAAAACTGAAAGCAAAACAAAAAAAGTTGCTGCAGAAAGTTAAAATAAACGTCACATTTTGGTAATATGCCATCAAAAGTAAAGGGATGCTTAATATAAGCATCCCTTTTTTTGTGGCTAACGATTAGAAAAAACTTGTTTTTTTCGCTAGCTGCCCCATAGTCTAATCATTCTCAACGACTCACACTGTAAAATTATGACTGAACTTACGCCTGATTCACCTCTTATTCCCGTGTTGCCACTTCGTGATGTGGTGGTTTATCCCAACATGGTAATTCCGCTATTTGTTGGACGCGACAAATCTATCGATGCACTAAATAATGCTATTAAAGAAAATCATCAAGTTTTATTGGTAGCGCAAAAAGAAGCTGAAATCGATTCACCTGAAATTAAAGATTTGTACGAAATCGGCACGCTCGCTAACGTGTTGCAAATGCTTAAATTGCCGGATGGCACTGTTAAAGTGTTAATGGAAGGTGAGCAGCGGTGTTTGGTTTCGCGTTATCAAAAACACGATGGTTTTCTGGGGGCGCGTGTTGAAGAAATGGAAGAAACCTATAATCTTCCTGAGCAAGAAAAAGAAGTGTTGGAACGCACCGCACTGAGTTCTTTTGAAAATTACGTCAAACTCAACAATAAAATTCCGCCTGAAGTATTAAATGCGCTTGCCGAAATCGATGATGCCAGTCGTTTGGCAGATACGATTGCCGCGCACATGAATTTGAAAGTATCTGATAAACAGTTGATTTTAGAAACGCTCGATATTGGTCAACGTTTAGAAACGTTGATGGCGTTTATGGAATCAGAAGTGGATTTGCTTGAAACAGAAAAACGTATTCGAGGGCGTGTTAAACAGCAAATGGAAAAAAATCAGCGCGAATATTATTTGAATGAGCAAATTAAGGCCATTCACAAAGAATTAGGTGAAATGGACGAAGCGGCAAACGAAGTCGATGAGTTGACTAAAAAAATTGTGGATGCTGGATTGCCCGAAGAAGCCAATACCAAAGCCTTAGCCGAATTAAATAAACTCAAATTGATGTCGCCGATGTCAGCCGAAGCGTCGGTGGTGCGTAATTATATTGAGTGGCTAGTAAATGTACCGTGGACGAAAACAACCGATGTTCAAAAAGAACTTGCGGCAGCGGAGGCCATTTTAAATGAAGAACATTACGGTTTAGAGAAAGTCAAAGAGCGTATTTTGGAATATCTCGCCGTGCAGCAACGAGTGGACAAATTAAAAGGGCCAATTTTATGTTTAGTCGGTCCTCCTGGCGTAGGTAAAACATCGCTAGGCGAATCCATTGCCCGTGCAACAAATCGCACTTACGTTCGCATGGCGTTAGGGGGCGTGCGAGATGAAGCTGAAATCCGAGGTCATCGCCGTACTTATATTGGTTCAATGCCCGGTAAAATTTTGCAAAACTTAGCCAAAGTGAAAGTGCGAAATCCGCTCTTTTTATTGGATGAAATTGACAAAATGGCAGCCGATTTCCGTGGCGATCCTGCGTCTGCATTATTAGAAGTGTTAGATCCTGAGCAAAACAGCACCTTTTCAGATCATTATTTAGAAGTGGATTTCGATTTGTCGGATGTGATGTTTGTGGCAACGGCAAATAGTATGAATATTCCACCCGCGTTGCTAGACAGAATGGAGGTTATTCGTTTAGCCGGTTATACCGAAGACGAAAAAATTAACATTGCATTGCGTTATTTAGTGCCGAAACAAATCAAACACAATGGTTTAAAAGTCAAAGAAATTGATATTTCTGAAGACGCGGTGCGCGACATGATTCGCTATTATTCGCGTGAAGCCGGAGTGCGGAATTTGGAACGTGATATTTCTAAAATTTGCCGCAAAGTCGTCAAAGATTTGCTGCTTAAACCACGCAAAACCAAAATAAAAATTACCACTAAGAATTTAAACGATTATTTGGGTGTACAACGCTACAGTTACGGTTTAGCCGAAGAGAAAGATCAAATTGGCTGCGTGACCGGATTGGCGTGGACTTCGGTAGGCGGGGAGTTGCTCACTATTGAAACAGCGGTAATTAACGGAAAAGGAAAATATTCGACCACTGGAAAATTGGGCGATGTGATGAAAGAATCGATTGCCGCTGCGGTAACAGTTGTGCGTAGTCGTGCAGAAGTTTTAGGCATCGAAGACGAGGCGTTCCAAAATAGCGATATTCACGTTCACGTTCCTGAAGGTGCAACGCCTAAAGATGGCCCAAGTGCAGGGATTGGAATGTGTACGGCCATTATTTCGGCATTGACTAAAATCCCCGTTAAAGCGAGCGTTGCGATGACGGGCGAGATTACGTTGCGTGGCGAAGTGTTAGCAATTGGTGGATTAAAAGAAAAGCTACTTGCAGCGCATCGTGGCGGAATTACGACAGTGATTATTCCAAAAGATAACGAAAAAGACTTAGTCGAAATTCCTGAAAACATTAAGCAGAACTTGTCTATTATGCCGGTACGCTGGATTGATGAGGTTTTAGCCATTGCGTTGCAATATCAACCAGTTCCGCGTGAACCAATTTTGATTGATTCACCTGAAAAACTCAAAAATGAGTCAAATAAGAAAACACGGGCGCGTGTCACAGCACACTAAAAAGGCGTGCAAGCCACAGAAATCAAAGTCTGTACGGTTTTATTGCTTGACACTCTGTGAGGGCGTTGATATAAATACAGGCGTTTCCTAGCTTACCGCGCCGTGGGGGACGCAATAAGAGCATTTTACTAAACTATAAATTTAAAATAACTTCCTTAGGGGGAAAACAATGAATAAATCTGAATTGATCAGTGCAATTGCAGAATCAGCTAATTTAACGAAAGCAGATGCAGGTCGTGCATTGGATGGCTTTATTGCGGCAGTAACAAAAGCATTAAGCGCAGACGATGCGGTTGCTTTAGTCGGTTTTGGCACCTTTTCTGTGAAAGAGCGAGCAGAGCGCAAAGGGCGTAATCCGCAGTCTGGAGAGGAAATCATCATTAAAGCAGCAAAAACTCCTACATTTAAAGCTGGTAAATCTTTAAAAGATGCTGTAAACTAATCTCATCAAGTCGGGTGCTTAGCTCAGCTGGGAGAGCATCGCCCTTACAAGGCGAGGGTCGGGGGTTCGAACCCCTCAGCACCCACCAAGACTTGGAGCGGTAGTTCAGTTGGTTAGAATACCGGCCTGTCACGCCGGTGGTCGCGGGTTCGAGTCCCGTCCGCTCCGCCAATATTTAAAAACCCCGAGCCTTTTGGTTCGGGGTTTTTTTTTGCTTACTTACAATGATTTCTTGAGGTAGCTATTCATGCTGACAAAAATTAGAGAAAAATCCCAAGGCGCGTTTGCAGGCGTGATTCTTACTGTCATTTGCGTACCGTTTGTTTTGTGGGGAATTAACAATTATTTAAATGATGGTCAAGAAGCACCGGTTGCTTCGGTGGGCAAAAAAGATTTTTATCAACGTGATGTCACCAAAGCCTTCGAAAAATACCAACAAAGTTTAGGTGGTCTTGCCATTGACGAACAAAATATTAAAGCCCAAGCCCTAAGCAAACTGATTAAAGATGAAGTTTTACTGCAATATGTGCATCAAAAAGGCTTAATCATTACCGACGAGGCAATTCGTGATTTTGTGCAAGCGTTGCCGTATTTTCAAACCGATAACAAATTTGACGAAACGAAATATAAACAATTACTGTCGTCACAACGCATGTCTTCTAATGAATTTGTCGGTCAAATAAAAAATGCCTTGCTCATGGAACAATTCCAGCAAAGTATTTTAAACAGCAGTTTTGCAACCCCTTACGATTTAGAACACTTTTTTAAAATTCAAAATCAGCAACGTGATGTTGAATACATAATAGTGCCTGTTACGGCATCGGCTGAAACGCCTAGTGATGAAGCAATTAACGCCTATTACCAAGCTCATCAAACGCAATATCAATTACCAGAACAAATGGCAGTGGAATACGTTGAATTAACGTTAGACGATTTAGCCAAAACCATTGAAGTCACCGACGAAAAAGTCAAAGCCTTTTATGATGAACAATCGGCTCAATACAGCACGCCTGAACGTCGCAAAGTGAGTCATATTTTATTTGAAGTCAACGATAAGCAAGATGACAAAACAGCGTTAGAAAAAGCCAATCAAGCCAAAGCTGCTTTGGCAAACAAAGATTTTGCCACCTTGGCGCGTGAATTATCCGACGATAAATTAACGGGTAAAGATGGTGGCGAATTAGGTTTATTTAGTGCAGGCGTGATGGAAAAAGATTTCGATAATGCTGCGCTCACGCTCAAACAAGGCGAAGTCTCTGCGCCTGTTAAATCGCAATTTGGTTATCACTTAATCAAAGTAATCGAATTAAAACCGGCTGAGATTAAGCCTTTTGACAGCGTCAAAGCCGAAGTCACTAAAGCCTATCAAAAATCACAAGCTGAAAATTTGTTTTATCAACAAGGCGAATCATTGACAGAACTGAGTTATCAAAATTCGGATAATCTGCAAGCGGCGGCCACTCAGCTTAATTTAACGATTAAAAAAACGGGCTTATTTAGTAAAACGCAAGGTGAAGGGATTGCCGCAGAGGAAAAAATCCGAAGCGTCGCGTTCAGTGATGAAGTTTTGCAAGGTGCGAACAGTACGCCGATTGAATTGAGTACCGATCATTTAGTTGTTTTACGATTGCTCGAACACAAAGCCGCTGAAAATAAACCGTTAGCCACCGTAAAAGCCGACGTAATAAAAGCTCTGCAAACTGAAAAAGCGCAACAACAAGTCATCGAAACAGCAAAAGCGATGAAAACAAAATTGTTGGCCGGTGATGAATTAGCGAAAGTGGCTGCGGATTATAAATTGCCTGTGCAAAAAGTTGCTGGTTTAACACGCATGAAAAAAGAGTTTAATGTGATGTTGAACGAAGCCATTTTTAAAGCGGCAAAACCTGTTGCAGATAAACCTAATATTTTTACCGTTGCCTTGCCATCGCACGAACAGGTGGTAGTAAGTTTGACCAAAATTCATGACGGTGTCATGAGTGACGAAGATAAAAAACGTGCGGCGTTAGCCACGAAAAATATTGCTAAAGCGATTGGTGAAAGTGAATTTAACTCACTCATTAACACGTTGGAAGAAAAAGCAGACGTTAAAATTAACGTCCCAACGACAACGCCAGCACAGTAATTATCGCAGCGCGATTGCCAGCCCTTGTAACACTAAATCGCTTTCAAGGGTCAGTGGTCGCGCTAATTGTTTAGAAATGATAGGCGCATCGCCGCCCGTCAAAAATAACACGGTATTTACAGGCTGTTGTTGCATGACCCGTTCAATCAATCCGCAAGCGGCAAATAATGTTCCGTTATAAATTGCCGCTTCGGTTTCAATCGCTAATCCCACATTATGCTGTGACTTCGCTAACGGTAAATCAGCGGTATTAAAGGCGAGGGCGGTTTTCATCAGCGTTAATCCCGCACAAATCAACCCGCCTTGATGCACGCCTTGTTCATTTAAAACATCGACGGTAATGGCTGTGCCGCAATCTACCACGCAAACAGGCAAATTCGTTTTCTGCCTAACTGCAATCAATGCCAACCAACGGTCTATGCCTAATTTTTTTGGATACAAATAACCATTTATTACGCAAAAAGCGTGAGTTTGTGTTGTTGCAACCGTTATCGAAATGTTTTGCCACAAATCATTCATTACATTCGTAATGACACTTAATAATTCAGCTTTTCCAACACACGAAATGCCAATTTTTTCAGGTCGTAAATCGTGCCACAAATCGCGTAACGTTTCCGGTGTGATTTCGCCATGCGACAACGTGCGTCCAAGTTGGATTTGATGATTGTCAGCACACGCCCATTTCAAACGGCTGTTACCTAAATCGAGTAATAAATTCACGCGCTAAAACTCACTTCGCCTGACGCAAAGGTTTGAATCGTGCCATCTTCGCGTTGTAAACGTAATAAACCATTTTCATCGATGCCTTGCACACAACCTTGAAGCTGTTGCGAGCCGACAAATAAAGTCGCTTGTTTACCCACTAAACAATCGTAACTGCGCCATTCGTCTAAATAAGCGTTTAAACCGTGTTGTTCAAACGTTGCCGCAATCGGTAATAATTCATTCAATAATTGTGCGGCGACATGATTGCGTTGCAATGTCACGTTTGGCGCGACGTGTTTTAAATCAGTATAGGCTTGCGTGATACCTTCAATCTCAACAGGTAAATCTAAATTCAAACCTAAACCTACCACCGCACTTGCACTACCGTCACTGTGCGAAGTGACTTCGATTAAAATGCCGCCTAATTTTTTACCATCGCTGTAAATATCGTTGGGCCATTTCAATCCAACGTTAGAAATTCCCTGTTGTTGCAAAACGCGAATCACGCCCACGCCAATGGCTAAACTTAAACCGCTTAACTGCGCCGCGCTCTCAAATTGCCATAAAAATGAGCCATAAATGTTTTGCCCTTGCGGCGAAATCCATTGCCGCCCACGCCGTCCTTTGCCAGCGGTTTGTTCTTCAGAAAAACACACGCAGCCTGATGGCGCGTCGTTTTGTACACGCGCCATTAAATAGCTGTTAGTGGAATCAATACACGGGAAAATTTCTAATTCTGAGATTAACGCGCTAGCCGTTGCGGTTAAATGTGAACTAACAACGCTGGTGTTAAGCGATAAATCATTAAGCATTATTGAGATGTTGTTGTTCTTTTAGGTGACGGATTTGCTGCAATTGTTTTTTAGCAACGTGTTTACTTAATAAATCACGATCACTTTCTTTCATATTGACATAATCTAAGCCGACGAAATACTGATAATTGCTCGACGTATCGGGATTTTTTGAGCAATGAATCACTTTAGCGTACGTCATGATAATAACGGTACTATGCACTAACAGCATTTTAATTTCTAAATACTGCCCAACGTTTAATGGTTCATTACATTCAAACCCTAAGCCCGAAACGCTAACATTGGCGTTGCGCGTTTCATTCTCGCTCACTTCACTGCTACTCAACGCTAAAACCGCTTGAGCGATTAAATCAATTTTAATATCGAGTAGTTTCAAATAATCCGCAAAATCTGAATGTATTTTTTCTAATTTATTGTGTACGGCAGTAGATTCTTCTGCAATCAGTTCTAACGCTGATGCCAGCGAACAATTATCGAGCAAACTTGCGGAAGATTGAATGGGATATTTTATTTGTTGTTCGTCAACAAAACGGTACGATAAGTTGACAGAATCGTTAATCCGAAAAAAATGCCGTCTTTCTTCAGAAAGTTGTCTTTTTTGATGACTCATAAGTTCCTCGTTGGTGGGTTGAATTTTTCGCAAACGCGAGGGAATTCCCTGATATTTTCGATACTATAACGCAACCTTTGGCATCGATTAAAAAAATTATATCGTATTCTTTCGTGCAGCCAGTTGGACGCAGTGTGTGAACTATTGCTATGATTTCGTTTAACAGTCACTTTTACTTTAAGTTAAGACCCCTTATATTCATGTCTAAAAGAATCCGAAGCCGTAAAAAAACATTTTCAGAAATCCCAACACTTGCCACCATTGAATCACTTGCCCACGATGGACGTGGTGTCACACATGTTGAGGGCAAAGTGGTCTTTATCGATGAAGCTCTACCGACTGAACAAGTTGAATTCATTTACACCGATAGTCGCAAAGATTACGCCGAAGGCAAAGTGGTAAATTTACTCAGTCGCGCCGATGTGCGCGTTGATGCACCGTGTCCGCATTATGGCGTATGTGGTGGCTGTAGCTTCCAACACGTTGAAGTCAACGCACAAATTCAAATCAAACAAGATTTATTAGTCGAACAATTTAAACGCATTGGTAAAGTCGAAACGCCTGAATTATGGTCGCCGCTGGTTGGTGAACATTGGGGCTATCGTCGTAAAGCGCGTATGGGCGTGAAATATGTGGCTAAAAAAAATCGCGTGTTAGTCGGTTTTCGTGAACGTCGCAACCCATTTTTAGCTGAAATCGACAGTTGTGCGGTTATGCACCCGTTAGTTGGCACTCGTCTTGTTGAATTAGGTGAAATGATTGAAAGTTTAACGATTCGAGACAAAATACCGCAAATTGAAGTGGCGATTGGTGATGAACAATGCGTGCTTTCAGTGCGCGTACTTGAGCCGCCAACACAAGAAGATAAAGAAAAAATGCGGGCTTTCGCGCACAAAAATGCCATCAGTTTGTGCCTGCAATCAAAAGGCCCTGATACGATTGTACCGCTTGATGGCGAACCCGAAGTTATCCCGACTTACGCGCTGCCAGACCACGGCATTGAATTTAAATTCCGTCCAGCAATGTTCACGCAAGTGAATTACGGTATCAATCGCCAAATGATTAACCGCGTGTTAGACATTATGGCGTTGACCAAAGATGATAACGTGTTGGATTTATTTTGCGGTTTAGGCAATTTCACGCTGCCACTTGCAAAATATGCCGGTCATGTTGTTGGCGTTGAAGGCGACCAGCCGCTCGTCAATCATGCCAAAGAAAATGCACGTCATAACAATATTGAAAACGTCGAATTTTACGCCGCAGATTTAACGCAAGACATCAGCAATATGCCGTGGGCAAATCAGCGATATAACAAAATCATGCTTGACCCGTCGCGTGCCGGTGCATCGGAAATTTTGCATCATTTGAAACGTTGGCAGCCGGAACAAATCGTTTATGTTTCTTGCAATCCATCGACATTGGCGCGTGATGCGGGGATTCTGGTCAACGAATTGGGTTATAAATTGGTCAAAGCTGGCGTGATGGATATGTTCCCACACACGGGACACGTTGAATCGATGGCGTTGTTTGTGAAAGGCTAACTCATGCACAATTCAGACATTACGATTATCGGCGGTGGCGTGATGGGACTGCTCACGGCGCGTGAGTTTCATTGCGCGGGCGCATCTGTTACCGTGCTAGAAAAAAATCTGTGCGGGCAAGAATCTTCGTGGGCTGGCGGTGGCATTTTGTCGCCGCTTTATCCGTGGCGACAAGCTGCCGCAATCAGTGATTTAGTTTTGCCTAGTATCAAACGTTATCCTGAACTTGCCGCGCAATTGCATGCCGACACAGGCATTGACCCTGAATGGACACAAAGCGGTTTGCTGATTACACAAAATCCAGACGTTGACGTGGCGCGTCAATGGTGTGAAAAAAATCACATCAAAGTCGAAACGCCTGACGATACCTTTTTTCAAAATCTTAACGCTCAAACCAATCAACCGATTTTTTTGCCAGAGATTGCCAATATTCGTAACCCACGTTTTTTACAAGCCTTAAAACAAGATTTGTTAAACAAAGGTGTGCATTTAATTGAAAACTGCGAAATCAGTGTGTTTACGCTCGAACATCAACGTTTACATGACGTACATACCAATCACGGCAAATTTTCGGTTAATGAAATTGTGCTAACGACGGGCGCGTGGACACGTTCTATTTTTCAGCAATTGTTGATTGGATTGCTTGATATGCCAGAAATTTATCCGGCAAAAGGACAAATGTTGTTATTCGATACGCCACCGAATACGTTGCGTCATATTGTGTTGGAGGGAGACCGTTATTTAATTCCGCGTCGTGACGGCAAAATTTTAGCTGGCAGTACCGTTGAACATGATGTGTTTCATAAAGAGCTTACCATCGAGGCACACGAACAACTCACGCACTTTGCCACTACATTATTTCCTACTTTAAACGATGCGCCGATGATTAAACATTGGGCGGGTTTACGTCCTGCAACCGATGATGGTGTGCCGTATATTGGGCGACATCCTGAAATCAGTAATTTGAGTTTAAGCGCGGGGCATTTTCGTAACGGTTTAACGATGGCACCGACTTCGGCGCAATTACTCGTTGACCTCGTATTAAATCGACCGCCCGTTGTCAGCCCAGAACCGTATCAATTTTTCAAACATTTACCGAAAGCACCGCTATGAATCCTTATTCGTTACTTCGTCCGTTATTATTCTCACTCGACCCTGAAACCGCGCATGATTTGACGCTAAAAACGTTGATGGCAACGCAAAATGCCGCCGGTTTACTTTATCCAAAAGTGGCTGATAAACCTGTATCAGTTATGGGTTTAACGTTTAAAAATCCCGTCGGTTTAGCCGCCGGTTTAGATAAAAATGGTGATTGTTTGGATGGATTAGCCGCGTTGGGTTTTGGTTTTTTAGAAATCGGAACGGTTACGCCTCGTCCTCAAGCGGGAAATCCTAAACCGCGTTTGTTTCGTTTGCCCGAACACGAGGCGATTATTAACCGCATGGGCTTTAATAACAAAGGTATCGATTATTTACTTGAGCAAGTGAAACGCAGTTCTTATGCGGGTGTTTTAGGGATTAACATTGGTAAAAATGCGGATACACCGATTGAAAATGCGCTCGATGATTATTTGATTGGTTTGCGTAAAGCCTATGCCGTGGCGAGTTACGTCACGCTCAACATTTCGTCGCCGAATACGAAAAATTTGCGCCAATTACAACAAGGCAACGAGTTAAAACAATTGGTTTCGACGCTAAAAGAAGAACAATCGAAATTACAAATCCAACACGGACGTTATGTGCCGTTGGTGTTGAAAATTGCGCCGGATTTAACGCCTGAAGAAGTACGAAATATTGCCGATTTGTTATTGCAATTTAATATCGATGGCGTGATTGCGACGAATACCACGATTTCGCGCGATAGGATTTCGCAACATCCGTTAGCGCAGGAAACGGGCGGTTTAAGTGGTGCGCCTGTGAAAGAAATGGC
The DNA here is from genome assembly GCA_903834465.1 of uncultured Pseudomonadota bacterium. GTDB lineage: Bacteria > Pseudomonadota > Gammaproteobacteria > Methylococcales > Methylomonadaceae > UBA10906. Next base: position 31,138 of record CAILJB010000049.1, read on the forward strand.
GACGGAAGTGGTGCGTTTATTGGCAGCGGAATTGAATGGTAAATTGCCCATTATCGCCGCTGGTGGGATTTTAAGTGCGGCGGATGCTCAAGAAAAATTAGCTGCTGGTGCAAGTTTGATTCAGGTTTACACCGGTTTAATTTATCGTGGCGCGACCTTGATTAGTGAAATTGTGAATGCGTTGCCAGAGAAATAACATTTGTGAATTAACGCAAAATCAAAACGTGGTCGTGATGATTTTGCGTTAGATATACTATTTTTTCCAATGGCCTTCAATTTAAATACATCATTTAATAATCACAGCTTTCATCTCATCCAACGCTGTACTATTAAATTCATTAAACGCTTCACCTTGTTGTTCAATAAACAACGCGGCAATACCCGCTTGATTCGCAACTTTAATACCTTCTTCACGCCCTAAACACAGTAATGCAGTGTCCCATATTTCAGCCGTCGTAGCATTATTATCAAAAACTGTAACAGAAACGGTATTGTGAATAATCGGCGTGCCGGTTTTGGCATCTAAAATATGGCTGTAACGTTTGCCATCCGCATCAAAAAAATGTCGATACGTCCCAGAAGTCGTCACCGCTAAAGGTTCAGCGCGGTCAACGGTAATGATTTTGTGCATCGAACGTTCACCCGACAACGGTTTTTCCAACGCCACGCGCCATGTCGAACCGTCCGGTTTTTTACCGCGTGTTTGCAATTCACCGCCAATTTCAATCAAATAATTATCTACGTCTTGCGTGTCAAATATTCCCGCAATTTGCCCAACGCTATAACCTTGCCCAACTGAAGATAAATCCACTTTTAAATTCGGATTTCGTTTGCGTAAATGCGAGGCATCAACGGCTTCTAATTGATTAAAACCCACTTGATTTAAGGCTTGTTGCAATGCGGCGGGAGTTGGGGGCGTTAAACTTTCGCCTTTAAATCCCCACAAATCAAATAACGGTTTAATCGTTAAATCATAACAGCCATGACTGGCTTCACTCACGGCGCGTGTTTTTTCAATCAAACTCACAATTTCAGAACCGATTTCTTGTGCTTCAGAGCTGTTGAGCGCGTTGAATTTTTCAATTGCCGAATCATCACGGTAATTCGATAATTGTTCATCAAGGCGTTTCAATTCCGCATCAACCGTTTGTTGCAACGTAACGGCATCAACATCTTTTTGCGAAGACCAAAAACTGATGTGATACGTTGTGCCTTGCGCGTAACCTTCAAATTTTTGCAATGTTTTTTCCGATTCACAACCCGTTAAAAGCAAAATAAAAACAACGCCAATTGCTCGAATCATTATTTACTGCTCCATTGTCACAAAGGCAATTTTAGAAATACCTGAATGCTGCACCGTTGCCATGACTTCCGCCACTTTCGCATAAACCACCGCTTGATCCGCGTACAAATGCACACCGATTTCAGGATGTTTCGTTAATTCCGTTTTTAAATTATTTTCGAGCGTGTGCAAATCGGTTTGCGGATTTTTATTTAATGTAATCGCGCCTTGTGCATCAATACCCAATTGCAACGGTTGGTCTTGTGTATCCGCGACGGTTTCAGCTGTTTTAGGTAATTTAACTTGCACGGATTGTGTTAGCAATGGCGCAGTGACCAGTAAAATAATCACTAACACTAGCATCACGTCTACCAGCGGCGTGACGTTAATTTCGCTTAACGCGCTTTCATCTTCGGATTGCGGTTTAAATGCCACGGCAATCTCCTATTCGGTCGGCAAGGTTGCAGGCTGTGCCGCGAGCAAAAAATGCGCGACAAAACTTTCTAATTGCTGACGTTGTAATTTCACGCGACGTAAAAAAAAGTTGTATGCCAACACTGCTGGCACAGCCACTGCGATACCGATTGCCGTGGCAACGAGTGCATCACCGATAGGACCTGCAACGACATCTAAACTGGTTGAACCACTCGCGGTAATATCGTGCATGGCGTGCATAATGCCTAATACCGTTCCGAACAAACCGACGAATGGCGCAGTGCTGCCAATGCTGGCGAGCAACGTTAAACCACTTTCTAATGTGTGTTGTTCTTTTTGTAATTGATTACGCAAGGTTTGCTCAAGTAATTCGGCAGGATTACCGGTATATTTGAAACTTTTACCATGCGAGCGTTGGTATTCATCCAACCAAAATAACCCTTCATAAGCCAGATGTGATTGCGTGCCTTTAAAAACATCCGCTGGTAAATTTTTGGCTTGTTCTAAATTACGCGCATTCCAAAAAGCCTCGTTAAATGTGCGATTGTTTAAATTATTGGTCATGAATTGCCAAACTTTAAAAAAAATCAGCGTCCATGTCAGCACAGAAAAAATGAGCAACGTGTAAAGCGTCGCATCAATAACAAAATGGGTAATCTGATCAGTCATTGCTCAGTCTCCTTAAAAATAAAATTCTAAAATATCAGTGAGTTAATTCACTAGTTTAAATTGCAGTGTTTGTGTTGCACGTTGTGTGACGGCTGTGCCATTTACAATTTTGGCTTTAAATTCCCATTGACTAATTGCCGTTAACGCCGCGTCATCAAAAATATCTGCCGGTTCAGCATTCACCACAACCGCATCGGTCACTTCGCCTTCTTTGGTAATGGTAAATTCAACTTTTACCCAACCTTCAATGTGCCGATTTGCAGCGCGTGCTGGATATTTTGGCGGCACACGAACGATTGGTACAACCCCTGACGAGACACTTTTACTGTCATCTTGTCCATGACCCGATGTTTCAACCGGTGTCGCCACCGCTTTTGCAACAGGTGGTGGGCTAGGGGGCGTTTCAGAAATGGGCGCAGATTCAAATTTTGGAATGCTGGTTTCAGCGTTTTCAGAAGCGGTCGTTAAAATTTTGGGTTGTGCGATAGGTTTAGGTGGCGCGACTTTTTTCACAGGCTCAGGTGGTTTGACAACAACCGGTTTCGGTTTGACGACTGGCTTAATCGGTTCTGGTTTTACAACGGGAGCAGGCGGTGGTTCTTTCACCGGTTCAACTTTCACCGGTTTTGGTGCGGGCAACATGACGACTTCGATGACTTGTTGTGGTTTTTTAGGTGGCATTGCTTTGGGACTTAACAGCCAAATTGCGCCGCCTAAATGCAACGTTGCAATCAATAAAAAAACGAAACCACGCACACGTCCGATGTTTTCCATCGGACGCACTGAAGACGTAAAAATGCTAGAAGTCGTCATGACAAAAATCAGAAAAAAGTTAAATTAAATACAATCGTTTTTGATCGCGGCGACGTTTCACTTCAAATACGCAAAAAAGAGACGTTGCAGCAGCAAACATGATGTAAATGGCGATAGGGTAATTCGATTCGGTTTTGGTAATCAACGTCGTAACCAGCATTGGCGCAGTACCGCCAAAAATTGCTGCTGCTAAATTACACGCTAACGACATGCCGGTATAGCGCGTGCGCGCTGGGAAAAGTTCTGTAACCAACGTCGGAATTGGCGCAATATAAAATGCTAAAATGCTTGCAAAAACCATCTGCGAAACAAGGGCAAACGTGAACGTTTTATAATCAAGCAAATAAATATAGGGAATGGCAAATAACAAATAACCGACCGCCACAATTTTCATGAGCCGTTCACGATTATGTGTATCGCATAAAATCGCTGAAATTGGCGCACAAATCATCATCACACCTAATACAGTTAAGTAAATCAATAGCGCATCCGCACTGCTAAAGTGCATAAATTTCACCATAAAACTTGGCATGAATACGGTTTGAATATAAAACGGTATCGTCACCGATAAATAAAGCCCAACGCCGAGTAATACTTCTTTATAATTATTTTTAAACGTTTCTTTAATGGGCGATTCTGAAACATGACCAGCTTCTTGTGCTTCGATAAAAACCGGACTTTCATTTAATTTTGTCCGAATATATAAGCCAACCAAACCAATAAAAAATCCTAAAATAAACGGAATTCGCCAACCATAAGTATCAAAATTTTCTGGACTCATCACTTCTGCTAATACCGCTGAAATCATGGTGCCGAAAAATAAGCCAATTAACATACTCAACATCGACAAACTGCCGACGCGATTTTTATTAGCTGGTTTTGCATGTTCAACTAAATACACAATCGAACCACCAAATTCGCCGCCAATCGCTACGCCTTGTACCAAACGTATAATGGTCAATAAAATGGGCGCATAAATACCAATGCTCGTGTAGGTTGGTAATAAACCAATGCACGCAGTGGGAATTGCCATCATTAAAATTGACAGTGACAGCGCGTTTTTTCGCCCGTATTTATCACCGATATAACCAAACATCATCGCGCCAAGTGGACGCATTAAAAAACCAATAGCGAAAATACCAAACGTAGCAATCAGCGCAACAGCATCGTTACCAGCGGGAAAAAAATGTTTACTGATTAACGCGGTGAACGTGCCGTAAAGCGCGTAGTCATACCATTCCAAGCCGTTTCCAAGCATCGTAGAGGCGACGACTTTTTTCATTTGAGACATAACAAATCCTGTGAATTTTGAGCAATGCGGCAATTATAGCGGATTGTACGAAAAAGATGATGCTATTGAAGTTAAGTCCGATGACGTAATAAAAATTAACCGCCCGTCATGTTCATATAACGTAAAATAACAGGTTGTTCGTGCATGACAAACTCGTGCTTTTCAGGTTTGATTTGCATGGAATCGATAATGGCAGTTTTTAGTTTTTCAGAACTGTAATCGGGTGAGCGTAAAATCTCTTTTAAATCAATGGAATGTTCATTGCCTAAACAGAGCAACAACCGTCCTTCAACCGTTAAACGCACACGATTACAAGTGCTGCAAAAATTATGACTGTGCGGCGAAATAAACCCGACGCGCGTTTGCGTATTGGGAATTTTAAAATAATCAGACGGGCCACCCGTGTTGTCGGTACTTTGGATGAGTGTGAAACGCTGTTCTAAATCGGCACGAATTTCGTCGCTCGAATAATACGCTTCGGCGCGATTATGCGCGTCAATAAGACCTAACGGCATTTCTTCAATAAAACTAATATCAATTTCGTTATCAATGGCGAACTGCACTAAATCACACACTTCGCCATGATTTCGATTTTTCAAAATCACAGCGTTCAATTTAATTCGCTCAAAACCAACTTTTTTTGCTGCTTGAATTCCATTTAAAACTTGCTGCAAATCGCCAGTGCGCGTTAATTCTTTGAATTTTTTAGCATCGAGCGTGTCTAAACTAATGTTGAGACGTTTCACATTTGCCGCTTTTAAAATCGGTGCGGCAGTAACAAGTTGCGAACTATTTGTGGTTAAAACCAATTCGTGCAAACCATTCAATGCGCCAATTTGCTGAAATAACGCTAACGCGCCTTTACGCACTAACGGTTCGCCGCCGGTGATACGAATTTTTGTTACGCCAAGTTCCACGAAGGTTTTGGCGAGCATGTAAATTTCTTCGAGGCTTAAAATTTGATTACGCGGCAAGAATGTCATGTCTTCTGCCATGCAATACACACAGCGAAAATCACAACGATCTGTAATTGAAATGCGTAAATAATCAACAGTGCGACCAAAACGGTCAGTGAGTTTTGAGTTGTGGGGGAGGTCGGGCATTTTAAAAATTGAAAATCCTAAAGTTAAATAGTTATAAATTCCATAGAAAAGTATTCTTACGGTCTTCTAAACGCTTCAACGCAAATAGCTGTTTTGGCAAAGCCTAGACAGTCTGACATTCACTCGGCGTTCGTATAGCACTGCTAACTCGCAGTGCTTCTTTTAAAA
>CAILJB010000050.1 GCA_903834465.1 uncultured Pseudomonadota bacterium
AAAATCGCGCAGTTCACGGTAATCAATGGTAAGAAAATACCAAGTGCTTGATACAACGCTGGGAAAAATTTATCTAAAATCATTTCCAAGATTTGTACCAACGCCGCAATCATACCGATACAGGCAAGCAACGCTAAAAAGCTCAAATCCACGCCTTTGTCTGCTTACTATTTTTCTGATTACTTGAAAATTAACGCCTAATTCTTTAATACAAAAGGGAACGACTCTCAGATAAAATGCACAAGAAAAATAGTTTTTCACATTTAATTTCACGGAATCCAACAATGAAAAAAGTTATAGCTGTTTTTGCAAATTCCATAAAACACCACAAACATTGTGTTGCGGGAAAAGATGTTGCAACGAATGAATGGGTTAGAGCCGTCAGCGATGCAAATGGCACTGAATTAACGGATGATCAATGTAAATCTGCCAATCCGCATGGTGAATTTCGAGCAAAGCCTTTGCAAAAAATTGAAATGGAATTTGTTGCCCATGCGCCGTTATTGCATCAGCCCGAAAATTTTGTCATCAGCAATGCTCGATGGCAGCAAAAATATACACTTAAACCCGATGAAATCACGGCGTTTCTTGACCATCCAGAAACATTATGGGGAATGGAAAACAAGGTTGATTATTCTGCAATCGCCACAAATCAACTTGAAATTGAGCAGTCGTTATATCTCATCAAAGTTGAAAACGTTAAATTTCACGTCACAACAAATGCAAAGCGCAAAATTTCTTTTATCTACAACGGAAATCACTACGATTTGCCCGTCACCGATCCACAATTTGATGAGCTGTTGAATAACAAACTTCAACATCAAGAAATTTTGTGTGTAAGTTTGGGTTAAGAATTTCAAGGGTATTGCTATAAAATCGTAGCCACAATTTTGTGCGATACAATCCCATACAAGCAAAAAGTTAAATCTGGTAATCGTTACTATGAAGATGGTGGAGATGATAGGGAGTATTTAGGCGATGGAGTTTGGATTCACTCTGAAGATTGCTGGTGGTAATAATGAAAACTTTTACAATTGGTTTCACTCAAAAAAATGCGAGCAAGTTTTTTTCACTGATTAAAAACAATAACGTGTCTCGCGTTATAGATGTGCGATTAAACAATGTGTCACAACTTGCAGGATTTGCGAAACGTGATGATTTGAAATTCTTCCTTACTGAATTATGTGGTGCTGATTATGTGCATATCGGTGATTTAGCCCCCACAAAAATCATGTTAGACGCATATAAAACGAAGGCAATTACTTGGGATAGTTACGCGGATAAATTTTTGAATTTAATGTCACAACGACGCATAGAAACTTCAATCAATCCGTCTTTATTAGAGGGTGGTTGTTTGTTATGCAGTGAAGATAATCCGCATCATTGTCATAGAAGATTGGTCGTTGAGTATTTAAAACAACATTGGAACACAACAGATATTGAGGTTATCCATTTAACATGATTACTCAAGAAACGCCGACTATATTGATTGCTTACCCGCAAGCGTTTGGGTGCTATGAAAAGTTTGAACGTAAGATTGATGTCATTCTATCTAACTTGACGCATTTTCGTCTTTCTTACATTGCTGATTATAACTATTTTATTACAAAACATTTTTCATCAGATAAACGTATTACGGATGCTGTTGATATGTCAGATGAAAACTATTTGAATAACATCACTCACGCAATCATATTTAACGATGGAGAATCTTTTAATAATTTGATTGCAGATGCGAAAACAACAGGCATTAAATCGAGAATCATCGAAACAAACATAACCAAAGTAGTCAATATAGATAAAGGTGGAAAACATGATATTTATATTGGTCGTGGTTCGCCTTGGGGAAATCCCTACGCGATAGGTTTTGAAGGCGATGAAAGAGATGATGTTATTAGAAAATACAAATACGATTTTGATAGAGGATTTTTGAAAAGTAGTAAAGAAGATGCACTTAAATTAAAAGGTAGAGTTTTAGGTTGTCATTGTAAGCCAATGGCTTGCCACGGTGATGTAATTGCCGAATATCTAAATTCATTAGATGACGGGAAATAGTTTTTTGACACAAAGGAACATCATGAGTAATTCATTTAATTTTGTAGGTACTGTTGGCAAAAATGCAGAAGTTCGACATTTACCTTCTGGGCAAGCGGTTTTGAGTGTCAGTGTTGCAAATCATGTTGGATTTGGTGAACGGCGGCAAACAATTTGGATTTCAGTTTCGTTATGGGGCAAACGAGCAGAAGGCACACTTAAAAATTTTCTGTCAACTGGACAGGAAGTTTTTGTGTCTGGTGAATTAACGTTGAGAGAGTATCAAGCAAACGACGGCACGATGAAAATCAGCTTAGACGTTAATGCGACAACGATAGATTTGGTCGGGAAACGCGAAGACAAATATGAAAGTCAACCACCAGTCATACCAGCCCCGCCGTCTGGGCAATATGTTGACTCGAATGTGCTACCATCACATTATTACACTGAAAACTCGTGGGATACTCCTGGGAGTGACGGACAAAATAAAAGACAGCATGGCTTAGTCGCTATGAATGAAAAACACCAGAAAGCTTGGAAGGCTGCTAGATTTTCACCTGAAGGTATAGCAAAAGCAGCTGCTGAAAAAACTGGGTTGAAGTACCCAGAAAATGGCGCACCTTATGACGATGACATTCCGTTTTAAGTCACTAAATAAAAAAACGACGCATTAAAAATTTAATACGCCGTTTTTGTTTCAACGTTTTTTCAGCGAAAAACTAACCGCCAAAATCATCCAACATAATGTTTTCAGGTTCAACGCCGTTGTTAATCAACATGTTAATCACTGACGTATTCATAATTGGAGGACCACACATGTAGAACTCACAATCTTCAGGCGCAGCGTGTTTTTTAATGAATTCTGCTTCTAATACATTGTGAATAAACCCTGTGTAACCTGTCCATTCATCTTCTGGCAACGGATCAGACAACGCGCAATGCCATGTGAAGTTTGGATTTTCACGAGCCAACATATCGAAATCTTCCACATAGAACATTTCGCGTTTGCTACGCGCACC
>CAILJB010000051.1 GCA_903834465.1 uncultured Pseudomonadota bacterium
ATCCTGGTCGTTGGCAACCTATTGGTAAAAATGCCCAATTTTTCGTGTTGTCTAAAGAATGCAATGCTTGCAAACCCGCCGGCACACACTGTGCCTGCACGCAAGCAATCCAACCCACACAAATCAAACAGGCATTAGAGTCACTTTGTCAAAGGTAAATGCTCGCTAAGATAAATCGCTCCGACCTCGTTTAGATGATTGTTATCTTGATAAAGCAATTTATTATCTCTAATTGCCCAGCAATACGTCTCATCGCACAATGCCGAAGAGGGATTTAAAACTTGTACATTCGGAAAATCTCGTAATACCGTAGATACAATTTCAAGATATTTTTGGTGACGCGCATCTACTTTTGAACGTAGCACGGCGCAGGGAAATTTCCCTTCTTCACCGCTCAATCGCCATGGACGTTTGGCACACACAATAGGTTCAAACTCTAATTCGGGAATATCGAGAACAAAAACGATTTTTTTATTTGCCGCCGTCAAACGTTGCAACGTTTGACGCATACCATTTTGGAAAATATGATATGGATTATCCGATTTTTTTAAGTTCAAAAAATCAGAAAAAGTTTTTTTAGAAATAAACGTTTTTTCATTGATTTCCGTTATAGCACGCCCAGCCAAAATAACCGTTTCAATAGATGGAGTTGCAATTGCCATTTCTAAAATAGCATCGATAAGGGGTAAACAAGTTTCGTTTGGACTCGAAGGGTTATCAAAAAATGGAAAACAACCACCAAAACCTCGATTTAGAAGATTTCCACCCGTTAATTTTTTATCTGCGATAAGCCATGAATAAAAATGGTTGGCATGACTATCGCCTACCAATAATGATGTTGGTGGAGATTGTGCGTCTTGTATGAGACAAAATTCATCATCCGAAAATTTTTCATAAGCGACTTTTGTATATTTATCTACGCACGCTTTTTGAAAAATCAATCCGCCATTTTTAAACGCCTCATTACCCATTTCGCCAGAAGTCCAATTCACATCATGTGAATAACGATTCGGATAACCTTTTTGTTGCTGAACAAAATGCCCTAATAAACCAATTGATAGTAAAGAAAGCAACAACAAGATACTTACAAATTTGTGTTTTTGAAAACGGATTTGCCTTTCAATAAAATAATACGTTGCCCCCGCAAAAATTATACTGACGAGGATAGCAGCCAATCGCATTAACGCATTAGGTTTTTCCATTTCCGTAATGCGTAAAAAACTGAGCAATACCCAATGCCATAAATAAAGCGGATAACTTATTAAACCAATATAAACGGCGATTTTGCTGGCTAAAATATATTTGTTAAACCACGCTTTTTCACCTGCTAAAATCAAACATGCCGCGCCTAACGTTGGCAGCAACGCCCACCACGATGGAAAAAGAATTTTTTTACTGTCCAAACCAATCCATGCGGCAACAATTAACATCATGCCAAGCCATGAAAGTGAATTGGCTAGTTTTACAGTATCGTTTTCAATTTTTCGAAAGCGCAGATTAAAACAGGAAATAAGACTCCCTACTAACAATTCCCATGCTCTGGTGTATGGAAAAAAAAACACTTCCGTTGAATCATGGCTAATTTTGGTAACATTGAGCAAAAAGGAAATCCCTAAACACGTCAAAATGGTCAACAACGCGCTAACATTAAGACGATTGGCAATAATCAATAATAAAGGGAAAAGTAGATAAAACTGTTCCTCAATGCTTAATGACCAAAGATGCAATAACGGTTTAAGCTCGGCATCCGTATCAAAATAACCTGATTCACTTTGCAAGACGATATTAGATACATAAAGAGAACCGGCAGCGATATGTTTACCTAAAAATTCGTATTCATTTGCAAGTAAAATAAACCAGCCCGACACAAGACAAAATGAAAGTACCACTATTAGCGACGGGAAAATACGCTTGATTCGCCGACTATAAAATTCCACTAAATTAAAACTATTCTGACTTTGCCCTTTGAGAATAATGGTCGTAATTAAATAGCCCGAAATTACAAAAAAAATGTCCACGCCAACAAAACCACCCCGTAAAAATTTAGGGAAAGCGTGAAAAATAATCACCAGTAAAATAGCGACAGCCCGCAATCCGTCAATATCAGGACGATAAATAAGGTGAGGATTGTGTGTATTATTAGACATAATTTTGAGTGGGTTTTATTCGATGGTCTGCTTAAAAATAGACAGACTTAATTTTGAGCGGTACGAGTGAAAAAGACTTTGTATTATCCGTTCTGTTAGCCAAAGCGTCAGGGTGTAAATTGCAAAACCAATCACAATCCATTTCATCAAGTCGGTTGCAGACCAATTTGATGTCGAAACTAAAGAGTGTAATGCCATAGCCATAATACTACTTGCGACCAATACTTGAGAAAAGAAAATAAACCAACTGTTTGTTGGATAATAAATTTCATTTTTTCGCAAAAATAAAAGCAACAATCCCGCGTTGACCATTGCCGACAATGCCGTTGCGAAGGCGATGCCACCGTGTGCTAACGGAATTATCAGCAACAAATTAAAAATTACATTCGTTGCCAACGAATACCACGCATAACGCACCGCAATGGCATGTGTTTGTCGTGTTGAAAAAGCAGGCGTTAAAACTTTAATGGCTAAAAAACTGACTAATCCTAGTGAGTAACCGATTAAACTTTGTGCGGCGGCTTGTACGTCATGTTGACTAAATTCAGACGATTGAAAAAGGATACTTAAAATTGGTTCCGCAAGAAAAACTAAACCGACTGTTGCCGGTATGCCTAATAAAATCACCCAACGCAAACCCCAATCTAAGGTTTCTGAAAATTTTTTTGTATTTTGCATCGCGTGACTTTGCGCTAATTGTGGCAACATGACCGTCGTCAATGCGGCACCCAAAATCCCAACCGGAAATTCTAATAATCGGTCTGCATAATAAAGCCACGACACGCTGCCCGTGGTTAAAAATGACGCGATAAACGTGTTCACTAGTAAATTGATTTGCGTTGCAGACGTTGCAAAAAGTGTCGGCAACAAATTTTTCATGACACGTTTTACTATCACATCGTGAAAATCAAGTTGAAAACGCGGCAACAAGCCTAAACGTCGTAAAGCGGGAATTTGAAATGCAAATTGCGCTATGCCGCCAAGTAATACACCGACTGCCAAGGCAAGAATCGGCTGTGAAAAAGACGGCGATAACCAAAACGTCGCGCCAATCATCGACAAATTAAGTAACGCTGGTGTAAAAGCTGGAATGGCAAATTGCGTGTGCGTATTCAAAATACTGCCCATAAACGCCACTAACGTCACAAAAAAACCGTAAGGCAACATGATTTGTAATAAGCGCGTCGCTAAAATATGCTGCTCGCTTTGCCAATCAAAACCCGCCGCACACAGCCAAATCAAAAGTGGCGCGATAATCATGCCGCCCACTGTTAGCAACGCGAGTAATAACGCTAAATGTCCCGCGATTTTGTTAATAATTGATTGAAGATTTTGA
>CAILJB010000052.1 GCA_903834465.1 uncultured Pseudomonadota bacterium
TTCCTGTCTTAAACGTGATTGCCGAAAATTTTACTATAAAATGGCGGTCTAAAATTTTTTACCTTGTCACTTTTGAGAGTTTTACATGAAAAAAGCCATTGTTTTAACCGGCATCACCACCACCGGCACGCCGCATTTAGGTAATTATGTTGGCGCGATTCGTCCAGCGATTAACGCCAGTCAAGATGCAAAGTTTTCGCCGTTTTATTTTTTGGCGGATTATCATGCGCTGATTAAATGCCAAGAACCTGAACGCGTGCGCCAATCGAGTTTAGAAATTGCGGCAACGTGGTTGGCATTGGGTTTAGATACCGATAACGCGGTGTTTTATCGTCAATCCGATGTGCCGGAAATTTTGGAATTAACATGGCTTTTAACGTGCGTGACGGGGAAAGGATTGATGAATCGCTCCCATGCGTACAAAGCGGCGGTTGCTGAAAATGAACAAACAGCAGGAAATGACCCCGACCAAGGTATTACGATGGGGTTGTTTAGTTATCCGATTTTGATGGCGGCAGATATTTTGTTATTCAATGCCAATAAAGTGCCGGTTGGTAAAGACCAGTTGCAACATATCGAAATGGCGCGAGATATTGGCGCACGTTTTAACCACATTTATGGCGAACATTTTAGCTTGCCCGAAGCAGTCATTGATGAACAAGGTGCGATTTTATCGGGTTTGGATGGGCGCAAAATGAGTAAAAGTTACAACAACACCATTCCATTATTTGAACCAGAAAAGAAATTAAAAAAACTGATTAACAAAATTAAAACCAATTCGCTCGAACCACACGAGCCAAAAGATACCAGCGATTGCACGTTATTTAGTATGTACAAAGCGTTTGCGAATGCTGGCGAAGTGGCAGAAGTGGCGAAACGTTACGCCGAAGGCATTGGTTGGGGCGAGATGAAAGCGATTTTGTTTGAAAAAGTGAATGCTGAAGTCGCTCCCGCGCGGGAACGTTACGAAGCATTATTGCAACAACCTGACGAAATTGAAGCAAAATTACAAGCTGGTGCAGCAAAAGCACGGGCGATTAGTCAGCCATTTATTGCTCAATTGCGCGAGGCTGTGGGGATTTCGCGTTTTGGCGGGAAGTAGTTTTTTGCAGATGAGCAACAGCGTTTTTTGTTGCTCAACTCTCTCTTAACGCTGAAATTGCCTACCACACGTCGTAAAAGCGTTATTGCCGCGCGACAAACAAACGATTTAACGCGGCGTGAATTTCATCAATACCGGTTTTTTTGAGTGATGAAAACAGTTGCAATGTCAAAGGCGTTGGCAATTCTTTTAATTCTTTTTGAACTTGCAACAACACATTTTTCGCCGCGCCGTAATTCAATTTATCTGCTTTGGTTAAAATGATGTGCAAGGGCAATTGTGCGTGTTGACACCACTCGACCATTTGCCAATCAAAGTCCGTTAATGGATGACGCACATCCATCACCAATACCATGCCGCACAGCGATTTACGTTTGGTTAAATACGTCTCCATCAATTCGTGCCATTGTTTTTTCACGGGTAACGGCACTTTGGCATAACCATAACCCGGTAAATCAACAAATCGTTGTTGCGGGCTAATTTCAAAAAAGTTCAACATTTGCGTGCGACCAGGCGTTTTACTGATTCGCGCTAAACCTGTTTGGCGCGTTAGGGTGTTAATCGCGCTGGATTTACCGGCATTTGAGCGACCGGCAAACGCGATTTCCAAACCAATATCGGGTGGTGTGTCGCGTAAATGCGGGGAACTGTTAATAAATTTAGCTTGGTGATAAAGAGGATTCATGGTGTCTCGCGTGAAAGTGTGATTTGGAGTAGAATTTAAGCACACACGCGGGTTTGTGTACACCTAACGTGCTTTACTTCACACTTTTCAAGGAAAATTCGATGCAGAAAAAAAGTCTCGCCTTTGCTTTAACCGTTATTTTAAGTGGCGGTGCCTCGCAAGTTCACGCAGAAATGACGCATGCTGACAGCGTGAATACCGGTAAACAAAAATCGATTACTTGCGTGAGTTGTCACGGTGAACACGGTAATAGCACGATGGCAATGTTTCCAAAACTCGCCCAACAAAACGCGGGCTATCTCGTCAATCAATTGAAAGCCTTTAAAGATGGCACACGCAAAGACCCGATGATGTCAACATTGGCGATGACGTTGACAGAAAATGATATGGTCGATATTGCCAATTATTATGCCGAACAAAAAATTGTTGCTGAACCTGCGAAATCCGATGAAAGTGCCGAAGAGCGTGCCGAACACGAGACCTTAGTTGCACAAGGGGGCGATTTGTATCGTAATGGCGATTTAAAACGCGAAGTCTCAGCGTGTATTGCGTGTCATGGCCCGCTGGGTGAAGGTAATAAACCTGCCGCATTCCCCGCACTTAAATCGCAACATGCGGATTATCTAATTAAAACATTAAATGATTTCAAATCCGGAAAACGCAGTAACAATCCTGAAAATATGATGCACATGATTTCTGCTAAAATGTCTGATGCTGAAATTAAAGCCGTTGCAAATCGTATTGCAACAATGAAGTAACAAAAAGAGAGAATTAAAAATGCTAAAATTTACTCGCCACAGTTTATTTGCGTTGTCATTGGCGATTGCCGCAACGTTTAATCCTGCACAAGCTGCACCAGAAGCCGTCGGTTATGAGCTTGTTACGCCACCTCAACCGACACATGATGTTAATAAAGTTGAAGTGATTGAATTTTTCTGGTATGGATGTCCGCATTGTTTTGATTTTGAACCTACGTTAGAAAAATGGGTGAAAACGTTGCCCAAAAACGTGGAGTTTATTCGTCAACCTGCAGTATTTAGCGAACAATGGGGCAAACATGCAAAAGCCTATTACACCGCCGAAGCATTAGGCGTGGTCGATAAAATTCACGCTGATTTTTTTGATACGCTGCAAGTAAAAAAAGAACATTTGGAAACGGAAGAACAGTTAGCGAAATTTTTCGTCGCGCATGGCGTGAGTGAAGCGGATTTTAAAGCCGCATTTAATTCATTTCCTGTTGATATGAAAGTGCGTCAAGCCAGTGCAACGGCTGCAAAATATGGTATTACTGGCGTGCCAGCAGTTGTTATCAATGGTAAATACAAAACCAGTGGACCTTTAGCCGGTTCACACGAAAAAATGATTGAAGTTATGAATCGTTTGATTGCTCAAGAAAGCGCGGCAAAAAAGTAACGCCTTCATCTTAAATTTATTTCGTCGAAAAGAAACTAGGAAAAATTATGGGGTTTTTCAATAAACACAACGAAGATCTTAGCGAGCAATGGCGCAAGAAATATCTTAATCTTTTCGACGAACAAAATAGAATCGAACACTTGCATCATGAAAAAGAAAAACTGTTACGCCAGTTTATTATTCAATTGTCGATTCTTAGCGAAGGGCATGACCAAAATCTCGATTCCATCCTACAACGTGTTCGTAATCACGTTAAAAATGAAATAGAAGCGATTGCGTTAAAAACAGAACTGAAAATATTTAACGAATCTGTCAAAAATCTTCCACTCAAAAAGAAAACTCTTAATGTCGGTTTATTATTCGATTTTTTGTATCGTCAACATCCTGTTGCTAATCAACAAACTGCGTTGCGTGAATTGGAAAAACAGGTTAATGACAAAGAAAGTACGATTGAGCAATCGAGCGATTTATTTTTAGCAATTTTAAAAATTATTGAACCAGAGGAATTGCCTGAAAATACAACGGATGAAGAGAAAATTGACCCGATTATTTATATTGATGTAAATAAAGTCAGTGAGCAGTTGTTGCAATATTTGTCAGCATTAGCTATTCCTGCCGTTTTTGAATCACAAACCGCTTTACTCAAAGAAATTTTACTCAATCCCAATCAATCATCAAAACCGTTTGTAGAAATTTTGGATGATTTAGTGCAGTTATTGCTAAAAATCAAAGAATATGGTGAAGCAGAGCAGCAAGATATTGATCAGTTTTTATTGCACATTGCCGCACAATTGGCAGATTTGAACACGATTGTGACGCAAACGAACACATCGATGAATACGTCAGTCAAAAATCGTAATAAATTAGATCAATCTATTTTCACTCAAGTTAGAGAATTGCAAATTGAGGCGATTAAAACTAGCTCGCTCAATACACTAAAAGAAATGGTTAACAAGTGTTTTAAAACCGTCGCAAGTGATATTAAAACACATCATCAACAAGAAAAGGAACACCAATTACAGCTTCAAGATCACATGGCAGATTTAGTGAATAAGATGATAGCCTTAGAAGTTGAGACAGAAAATCTCAAAATGGAATTAAAAGTTATTCATACCCAAGCCATGCAGGACACGTTGACGGGATTGCCAAATCGCAATGCCTATAATCAACGATTAAAAGAAGAATTGGCAAGATATAAACGCTACGATACACCGCTAACGTTGGCTGTTTGGGATATTGATCATTTTAAAAGCATTAACGACAACTTTGGTCACAAATCAGGCGATAAGGTACTTGCTTTAACGGCAAGTTTATTGCGTGAACACACGCGCGACACGGATTTCATTTCCCGTTTTGGTGGCGAGGAGTTTGTGATGATACTGCCAAATACTGATAAAGATTCTGCCTTGATTTTGATTGAAGAATTACGCGAGTTGATTGAACTTGCTGGTTTTAATGCCAATGGTAAAGCGGTGCCGATTACTGTTTCTTGTGGATTAACTGAACTTACGAGCGAAGACACTGAAGACAGCCTGTTTGAACGCGCCGATAAAGCACTTTACGACGCGAAAAATCAGGGACGAAATCGGTGTTGTATGTACTAATGTTGAAATTGAATTCGCATAGATAAATCAATTGCGCGAATATTCTTAGTTAACGCGCCAATCGAAATAAAATCAACACCCGTTTGAGCAACAGTGCGAATTGTGTCGAGTTCAATATTGCCAGAGGCTTCCAGTTCGACGCTTCCTGCCGTTATTTTTACCGCTTCGCGTAAATCTTCGAGCGTAAAATTATCCAGCATGATTCGGTCAGGTTTTGCATTGAGAGCTTGCTTGAGTTCGATTAAGTTTTCGACTTCCACTTCAATGGGAACATTGCTTTGTTCTCGTGCAATGCGAACAGCTTCGGCGATTGAACCCGCTGCCATAATGTGATTTTCTTTGATTAACACGCCATCAAATAAACCAATTCGGTGGTTATAACAGCCGCCACATTTCACTGCATATTTTTGTGCTACACGCAAGCCTGGAAGGGTTTTGCGCGTGTCTAAAACTTTGCAATTTGTCCCTTTAACGGCTTCTGCATATTGACGCGAAAGCGTTGCGGTTGCCGATAACGTTTGCAACAAATTCATGGCTGTTCGTTCGCCAGTTAATAATGCTCGCGCCGAACCGCTTAATTTACAAAGTTTGGCATTTGCCGCAACGCTTTCACCTTCCAGAGCAAACCATTCAATCACAATATTTGTGTCTAAGTGTTTAAAAACAGCATCGAACCACTCACGTCCACATAAAACCATTGGTTCGCGGGTCAATAATTCTGCTGTTGCTTGGCGATGTTCAGGAATAATCGTCGCTGTAATATCGCCACCGCCTAAGTCTTCTTCTAAAAATGGCAAAATGTTTATTTCTTGCATTTCAACCTCTAAAACACATTGCTGTAACTGTCACGAACTTCTTTTAATTCTAATGCAAGTTCGCGTCGTATTTGGAAATCACGGCGCGTGTGCGCGATGTTGTAAGGAATTAGCGGATTGCGTTCGTATTTTACGGCGGTGCGAATAATACCAATCCATTGCCGTTCATTGTCTTCCATTTCTTTGAAACGGTTACGAATGCGCTCTAATTCCTGATTGCAATAAGTAATAAATCCTGCCGCATAAAAGACGCTATTCTTTAAGTAATCCTGCAATGCCGCTAAATCGCCGTTAATTTCTGCTACCACTTCTTCAAAATTCGTCGGTTCACCGGCTTTTTCGAGTTCTTTTGTAGGTGCAACGGCTTCGGTGATTAAAGCGTCAGCGACCGCTTTTGCGGTATTTCTACCACGTCCAGCAGGAACAGTTTTATTTAAAACTGCCCACAATCCGTAACGTAAATAATGTGTCAAACCGCCTTCTTGTTTGGTTTTATCTTCACCTTGATAAAAGGCTTCTAACGTTTTAATTTCGGCGGCGCGTTCGTGCAAAAGTCGGTCGCGTGCTTGCAACGGTTTAGCAATAAACGCTTCGACAGCAACGCGACCAAAACGTAAAAATAACACTTGAAAACCATGACGAATTCGTGCTTGTTCGATACCTTCGTCTAAATGCGAATGTAACAACGTGCGGCGCACTTCTTCGGTTTCCCACAATAATTCTTGGATTTTTCGCACAATGCCATCGATTAACGCCTGCAAGGCTTGGGCGAGTTGGTCGGTCAGTTCAGTTTCAAATTTCTTTTGAATTTCACGGAATAACTCTTCACGAATTTTATAATTGCCTTCGCGCGGATCAGGCATCGAAAGTGTGCCACCTGCGGTGTAAATGCGTTTTAATTCGTCAGGTTGTGCGGTGATTAAATTTGAAAGTAGAGCTTCAATTTTTTGGTCATACGCCGAACGTAATGCGGCAAGTTCAGCGTGTTCTGCGCCGATTGCATCAGCTTCACTGCGACCTTGGATGCTTTCTGCGTACCACATATCAAAATCTTTCTTGATACGTTGCCATTCGCGTCCCCACCATTGATTAAATTCTTTGCCGAGCAAATCATCTTCTTGACGGTCATTTTCCGCAACCGTACCGTAAATCGGTTCGAGTTTGCCTAAAATTTCGGTCGCTAATTGGCGCGTCGCGTTCACCAGCGAATCACACCGTTTTTGCAAAACACCTGAGCGTTCGTGGTCGATGTAAAAATTCACCGCTTCTTTCAAAGCATTTACGCCGTCAGGAATGCCTAATTTTTTCAATTTATTTTTATCATCGGCACTTTTTGAACGGCGCAACGTATCGTCTGCGGGAATGCCAAATTCCACCAAATGCGCTCTCGCACAAACAGGTAATAAACGACGCTCAGGCACAGCTGGCCAATAACTTTTGTGTTTGGCGAGTGTGTCACGAAAATCGATTTGGTCATCCATCGCGTCCGCTTGTGTTAAAACCACAAATACTTTATCCGACACGCGTAAACTAGGGTCTTCAGCATCGGCGACAAGGAGCATTTCTTTTTCAGGGCCAGTAATCGAGGGTTGTTTCATTTCTTTGGCGTAAATAATCGCGTCGCAATTTCGCAAACGGTCGATTGCTTGTTCGGCGTGCATCAAAATACCCGAATTAAACCCTGGTACGTCATGAAAAATAATGTCACGGTCGCTACGCAAACGCACGGTTTTTAATTGGATACGTTTAATAGCAAGAGCTTGAGCGCGATTTTTGAAAATCGCCGACTGCAATAATTCGCTGATTTCACCAATGTCTAAAAAACTCTGTTTATAGCCATTTTTGAGTTTGGTAAATTCGTAAATTTGATTAAGGTTTTTTTCGGTATCGTTGAAATCTTCTTGAATTTCTTTTTTTTCTTTATCACTTAAAAGTGATCCTGCGAGCGCGTCTTGACGTTGTTTTTGCAACATCGCAATTTCTTCGCGGCTGTAATATTGAATCGAAAGCGACTGGTCTTGCTCTGTTTGCGCTGACCAAATTTCGGTGCTGGTAAAAGTGCAACGTTCGCGTGCAGAGGGCAAAATTTCTTGTCCCAACCACGCATTAAGCAACGCACTTTTGCCCGCTTTTTCTAAGCCGATGACCGCGACTTCAAATCGATTAGCGCGTAGACGTTCGAGTTGTCGATTTAAACGCGCGTGTTCGGTTTCTAATTTTTGAAGCATTTCGGGCGACATATCCACGCCCGTTTTATTACTCAATGTCATCAGTTTGTCAGACAACACCGAGGTTTTTTCTAAGCGTGTGAGTTGTTTTGCACAAGTTTCTAGCCAAGTTGCCATAACGTTTCCAAATCAAAATAAATTTTCTAAAAATATGAATAAAAGCTGAAATCAACCACTCAAACAAAACCGCGTTTCATAAAAATCTGTTCTATTTAGTGTTTATATGTCGCACAGTATAATATTAACATTATACAAGATGGTCATAGCCGTCTAATTTGGGGATTATTTTTTTATGTTCACACAACTTACTAAACCGCTCATCATGGGCATTTTGAATGTCACACCGGACAGCTTTTCCGATGGTGGCAAATTTAATCAATTAGAAATCGCGCTACAACATGCACTGCGTATGATTGCCGACGGCGCAACGATTATTGACATCGGTGGCGAATCAACACGCCCAAATTCGGAATCTGTTTCAGTAGACGAACAAATCAAACGTGTCGTACCAATTATCGAGGCAATTCGGCAACACAGCGACGTTTTAATTAGCATCGATACGACGTTAAGTGGTGTTGCCAAAGCGGCTTTAGATGCAGGGGCAAATATCATTAACGATGTGTCGGCGGGAAAAGATGACGCGAAAATGTTTGCCTTAGCCGCCCAAGAAAATGTGCCAATTGTGTTAATGCACGCCCAAGGCACGCCTAAAACGATGCAAAATAATCCGCATTACGAAGACGTTGTGAAAGAAGTGATTGCGGCTTTATCACAACGTGTCAATGAAGCAATGAAGGCGGGAATTAAAAAGGAAAATATCGTGCTAGACGTAGGCATCGGTTTTGGCAAGCGCAAACAAGATAATTTAGATTTACTCGCGCATTTAGCTGATTTTGTGGCGTTAGGTTTTCCGGTGTTATTGGGAACAAGTCGTAAACGGTTTATGGGCGTGATTTGTGATGTGGTTGAGCCGGCAGAACTTGTTACTGCAACCGCTGTGACCACAGCACTCGGTGTGATAGCAGGTGTGCAAGTGTTTCGTGTTCACGATGTGAAAGAAAACCGGCAAGCACTTGATGTTGCATGGGCAATTAGGTCAGCTACGCAATAATCGAGTAAAATACTCAAAATTATTTTTTACATTTGGAATTGTTTTTCTTATGACACACAAGTTAACTGCTATTTCTCCCATCGACGGTCGTTACGCGGACAAAGTGGATGCGCTACGTCCTATTTTTAGCGAATATGGTTTAATTCGTTTCCGCGTTCAAGTTGAAATTCGTTGGTTGCAAGCCTTAGCCAATCAAACAGAAATTATTGAAGTTGCCCCTTTTAGCGATAGCGCAAATCAATTGCTAAGCAACATTATTTCGCAATTTTCAGAAGCCGATGCTGAGCGCGTTAAAACTATTGAAAAAACGACGAATCACGATGTCAAAGCGGTCGAATATTTTTTAAAAGAAAAAATTGCCGGCAATACAGAACTTGAAAAAGTCAGTGAGTTTATTCATTTTGCTTGCACGTCCGAAGACATTAACAATTTGTCTTATGCGTTGATGCTCAAAGCAGGACGCGAAGTCATTTTAGGTCAAATCGAAGCGTGTATTTCGGCATTGCACAAACTTGCATTAGACACTGCCGCACAACCGATGCTTTCGCGCACACACGGACAATCTGCCACGCCAACAACCGTTGGAAAAGAAATGGCGAATGTGGTGGCGCGTTTAACGCGGCAAAAAAATCAACTCGAAAAAGTTGAATTATTTGGCAAAATTAACGGTGCAGTCGGAAATTACAACGCCCATGTGGTGGCGTATCCCGAAGTGAATTGGGCAGATTTCGCCGAGAAATTTGTGACTTCATTAGGTTTAACATTCAATCCGTACACGATTCAAATTGAACCGCACGATTACATTGCGGAATTTTTCCACACGCTATCACGTTTCAATACGATTTTGCTTGATTTCGACCGCGATATTTGGGGTTATATTTCGCTGGGTTATTTCAAACAACGCACGATTGCTGGCGAAGTGGGTTCTTCAACCATGCCGCACAAAGTCAATCCGATTGATTTTGAAAATTCCGAAGGCAATTTGGGTTTAGCCAATGCGTTATTTAGCTTTTTGGCGGAAAAATTACCGGTTTCGCGTTGGCAACGGGATTTAACGGATTCAACGGTTTTACGAAATATTGGTGTGGGCGTAGCGCATACTGTGATTGCAATTCAAGCGACCTTGAAAGGCGTGTCAAAATTAGAACTCAATGCGGACGCATTGGATACGGATTTAAATGCAAATTGGGAAGTGTTGGCAGAACCGATTCAAACCGTGATGCGTCGTTATGGCATTGAAAAACCGTATGAAAAATTAAAAGAACTCACGCGCGGTCATCGTATTACGCCCGAACAATTGCGTCAATTTGTGGAAGTGTTGGATATTCCTGCTGACGCAAAAGCGCATTTATTGGCATTAACGCCACGCAATTACATTGGTTACGCTGAACAATTAGCACGCGAGGTTTAATCATGTCTGCACGTCTTAGAAAAATTACCCAACAAGTCTTAGTTGGCAACGTCAAAGTTGGTGGCGGCGCACCGATTGTTATTCAATCGATGACTAATACCGATACAGCTAATGTTACCGCAACGGTTAATCAAATCATCGAACTTGCCACGGCTGGTTCAGAACTCGTCCGCATTACGGTCAATTCTGAAGAAGCCGCGCAAGCGGTTGCGACAATTAAAGAACAATTGATTGCTAAAAACTGTTTCGTGCCGATTGTGGGCGATTTTCATTTTAATGGGCATAAATTGCTCGAAAAATATCCCGATTGTGCGGCGGCATTAGATAAATATCGCATCAATCCGGGTAATGTCGGACGTGGCAAAGCACGCGACCCACAATTTCAACAAATGATTGAATTTGCTTGCCAATACAATAAGCCCGTGCGAATTGGTGTAAATGGTGGCAGTTTGGATCAATCGGTTTTGACACGTTTACTCGATGAAAATCGCCAACTCGCTCAACCAGAACCGTTAGCGGCAATTACGCGCAAAGCGATTGTATTATCAGCATTGGAAAGTGCGGCAAAAGCCGAAGAACTGGGTTTAAGCAAAGACAAAATTATTCTATCTTGCAAAATTAGTAACGTTCAAGAGTTGATTGCCATTTATGAAGATTTGTCAGCACGTTGCGATTACGCGCTGCATTTGGGATTGACCGAAGCGGGGATGGGTTCAAAAGGCATTGTTTCGTCAGCGGCGGCGTTATCCGTTTTGATGCAACAAGGTATTGGCGACACAATTCGTATTTCTTTAACACCAGAACCCGGCGCATCACGCACGCAAGAAGTCATAGTTGGACAAGAAATTTTGCAAACGATGGGTTTTCGCGCTTTCACACCGATGGTGATTTCTTGCCCCGGTTGTGGTCGTACGACGAGTGATTATTTTCAAAAACTCGCACTGAATATTCAAACCTATTTGCGCGACCAAATGCCGGTTTGGCGCACACACTATGCGGGTGTGGAAGAAATGGAAGTCGCTGTCATGGGTTGCGTGGTAAATGGCCCGGGCGAAAGTAAAAATGCCAACATCGGTATCAGTTTGCCTGGCACAGGTGAATCGCCGGTTGCGCCCGTTTATGAAGATGGTGAAAAAACCGTTACCTTAAAAGGCGACTACATTGCCGAAGAATTCCAAACTATTGTGCAGCGTTATGTCGAAACGCATTATGGAAAGGCATAAGTTTTAAATGTCATTTATTTGTGTGGGCGCATTAGAGTTTAAAATTCCGCTCACACAAAAAATAAACAGGAAAACAAATGAAATTCGTGGATCCGAAAACCGATATTGCTTTTAAAAAAATCTTTGGCAACGAAGCTCACAAAAGCATTTTAATTGAATTTTTGAATGAAATTTTAGAGCTGGACTATCCCATTGAAAGTATCGAGATTTTAAACAGTTATCAACCACCAAAGTTTGAGGGGTTGAAAAACACCAGTCTTGATGTCAAAGCAAAAGACACGTCAGAACGTGAATTTATCGTTGAAATGCAAGTCGCAAAAGAGGCATGGTTTTTACAACGCGCTATGTTTTATAGCAGTAAAGCCTACAGTCAGCAATTGACCATTGGTGAAAATTATCACAAACTTAAACCTGTTATTTTTCTAGGTATTTTAAATTTCGATGCGTTCAATACCTCACATCATTTTTCACGCCACTGGGTTGTTAATAAAGAAACCCATCAGCATGATTTGCAAGATTTAGAATGGAATTTTATCGAATTAAAAAAATTTAAAAAAACAGAAAGTGAACTCGAAACCGTTGCGGATAAATGGATTTATTTCATTCAACAAGCGATTGAATTAGATCATATCCCTGAAAATGCAAATACTACCGCGCTAAAGCTGGCTTATGAAATTGCAGAGCAACATCAATGGACGGCTGAAGAGTTACTTGTCTACGAAGCACAAGAAATGGAAATCCATCGGAATCAGAATGTACTTGAAACGGCACGAATGGAAGCTCTCGCAGAAGGGCGAGCAGAAGGAATCTCTCAAGGTATTGAGCAAGGAATCTCTCAAGGTATTGAGCAAGGCATCGAGAAAGGTATTGAGCAAGGCATCGAGAAAGGTAAACTTGAAGAAAAGCAAATTATCGCAAAAGGAATGTTAGTCGAAGGTTTAAAAGTAGAAACCATCGTAAAATTAACCGGTTTGAACCATGATGAAATTCAGAATTTAATGGACTTGTGAAAGCTACAATCAAATAGGAGTTTCATATTATGAATTTACCGCGTATTGCTTTAACGTCTGGCGAACCGGCGGGAATTGGTATCGATTTATGTATTCAACTCGCGCAAGACGTTTTGCCAGCGTGCGAGTTGATAGTTTTAGCCGATGCAGAGCTGTTGCATCAACGCGCCAAACAATTGGATTTGCCGCTGACTTTACATCATTTCGACCCCAGTAAACCGCAAGCCATTTTGCCGCGTGGGCATTTGACGATTTTGCCTGTCGCGCTCAAAACGTCTGTGGAAGCGGGCGTTTTGAATCACGAAAATAGCGAATACGTTCTCGAACTGTTAGACCGCGCCACGCACGGTTGTTTGAAAGGCACGTTTTCCGCGATGGTCACTGCTCCAGTGCATAAAGGTGTGATTAACGAAGCGGGTTTTGCATTCACTGGTCATACTGAACACATTGCGCTGCAAACAGGTGGTCATCCTGTGATGATGCTGGCAACCGAAGGCTTGCGCGTCGCGTTAGCGACCACGCATTTGCCGCTTTCAAAAGTCAGTGCGGCGATTACGCCAGAGCTTGTAGAAAAAACACTTCGTATTTTGCATCGTGATTTGCGAACCGGTTTTCATCTTGAACAACCGAAAATTCTGGTGTGTGGTTTAAATCCGCACGCCGGTGAAAATGGTTATTTAGGGCGCGAAGAAATCGATATTATCAATCCCATTCTGGAAAAATTACGCGGTGAAGGCATGGCGTTACAAGGCGCGTTGCCAGCAGATAGTTTATTTACCAACAAATATTTGCAAAATGCCGATGCGGTGCTGGCGATGTATCATGACCAAGGTTTGCCGGTGTTGAAATACAAAGGTTTTGGTCGGGCGGTTAATATCACATTAGGTTTGCCGATTATTCGCACGTCCGTTGACCACGGCACAGCGTTAGATTTAGCAGGAACAGGCAAAGCCGATATTGGCAGTCTGCAATATGCTGTGCAAACAGCACTAAACATGAGTTCAATTTAATGGCACATCAAGCACGCAAACGGTTTGGGCAAAATTTTCTGCACGACCAAAATATCATCAACAATATTATCGGTAGCGCGATGATTCGTGACGGCGAGAATTGGGTTGAAATTGGTGCAGGGCAGGGTGCATTAACCGAACCGTTACTCAAAAAAGTACAGCATTTAGATGTTGTCGAACTCGACCGCGATTTGGTGACGTGGCTCGAACATAAATTTTCAAGTTACACAAATTTGAAAATTTACAGCGCAGATGCGTTGCGTTTTGATTTTTCCAGTCTTGCGCCGAATGGTGAAAAACTGCATGTCATTGGCAATTTGCCTTACAACATTTCCACGCCGCTGATGTTTCATTTACTCGAAACAACCGATTGCATTGCCGATATGTTGTTTATGTTGCAAAAAGAAGTGGTGAATCGGATTTGCGCCCAGCCGAACGGTAATTCTTACGGGCGGTTGAGTGTGATGATGCAGTATTATTGCGCGACGGAATGGTTGTTTGACGTACCGCCGGAAAGTTTTAATCCTGTGCCGCAAGTGATGTCAGCCATTGTGCGTTTAGTCCCGCATTCAAAACCACCTGTTGAAGTCGATGACGTAAAAATATTAGGGCAAGTCGTCACCGAAGCCTTTTCGCAACGCCGTAAAACGTTGCGTAATTCGCTGAAAAAATCATTGTCTGAAAATGAAATTATAGATTTGGGTATTGATGCAAATTTGCGGGCTGAAAATATCAGTTTGGAAGAATTTGCGAAATTAGCAAATGCAGTGAGTCGAAAACCGATTATCGATTAAACGCTGCGACAAATTGTCGCGTGACAATTTGTCGCATTTTCAATGTTAACGTTTATCGTTAGAATGTCGTCACTCTTAAAAGCACCTCTAACGTTGAGAGTCTTATAGTTATAAATTCCATAGAAAAGTATTCTTACGGTCTTCTAAACGCTTCAACGCAAATAGCTGTTTTGGCAAAGCCTAGACAGTCTGACATTCACTCAGCGTTCGTATAGCACTGCTAACTCGCAGTGCTTCTTTTAAAA
>CAILJB010000053.1 GCA_903834465.1 uncultured Pseudomonadota bacterium
TGACAGAAAGCCTCACAGTAATAGTGCTGGTTAAAATGACTGATTTTTCAGGTGGGATAATGTAAAATGAACCTGCGACAGTTTCTTTACATTCACCACCGGTGAAAACCAGTCGGTTCGTAAAAAACGATGAGAAAGCCATTGCTATATTTCGAGTGTAGCGTGGCTTTTTTATCGCTCAATTTTTAGGCGCAATTGAAAGTTATCCGCGTGATAATGCAAATATTCAATGACCAGTGGTAATCCTTCTAGCGTGTGTGTTAATCGTTCAACTCGCAACAATGGCGAACCGCTATCCACTTGCAGTAATTCTGCTTGTTGCTTATCTGCTAAAGACGCATCAATCGTCAAGTCCGCATATCCCAATGGAATAGCGTAATCATTTTCCAAAATGTGAAAAATATCACGCACCCCTAAATCCTCTCGAGCTAATCGCTCGCCGATATGACCTGATATGTAACTTACATCGACGGATACTGGCTCACGATTGAGAAAACGTACACGCCGAATTTCGCTGATGAGCGAGCCTTCGGTCAAGGATAAACGTTTCGCAATCTCAGGTGACGCAGACAATGAATTGATACTGAGTACACGGTTGTAAACTTCATAGCCGTGCGACGACATCGCTTCTGCAAACCCTTGAAGGCGACCCAGTCCTTGAAAGGGTTTAACTTTTGAAACATAAGACCCTTTCCCTGCAACTTTAAATAGTAGTCCTTCTTTTTCAAGTTCGGATAAGGCTTGTCGCACCGTAATTCGGCTGACACCGTATTTTGTTATCAACTCGCTTTCCGATGGCATTTTTTCGTGAGGTTGAGTATGTCCTGCAAAAATATGGGCGCGTAGCTCATCTCTGATTTTGCTATAAAGAGGAATATGCGAGGAATATTCTGACATTGCGCTGCGTACCATTACTTGTTATGACAAGTTATAAACAGCAAATGAAGTGCCATAACGAATTTCATCGAATGAAATTATGCTATTACATTGATTTTTAAGTTAAAACGTATGTGAATTTGATTTATTTTGAGAAGTGAATTTTACCGAAATTTGCTTCTTCAGAAGCATCTATTGCTGATTCAGTGTTGATATATCAACATTGAATGACGATAACAAACCAAAAAACTTTTTTAGCAAGTTATCGAATACAAGGAGAAATGATAATAAAATGGTAACTGTAATGCGTAGTAATTCAGACAAAAAGTTTTGAATACATTACATTTTTTCGTGTAATTTTAAAAAACGTAAATAACGCGGTGTGGAAATTTCGCCACTTTCAACCGCCGCACGAATTGCACAGCCTTTATCTTGATTATGATTACAATCGTTAAACTGGCATTGCCCTAAAAACAATTGGAATTCTCGAAAGCCCTGCGCTAATTGTCCGCGCGAAATATCGGCTAAACCGAAAATTGCCACACCAGGTGAATCGATTAAATCGCCGCCTTCGGGTAAGTGATAAAGCGTTGCGGCGGTGGTGGTATGACGACCATGTTTTGTAGTCGCAGAAACAGTATTGGTTTTTAATTTTTTATCAGGAATTAACGCATTGGTTAATGACGATTTCCCTACGCCTGATTGTCCCGTAAAAATGCTCACTTGCCCACGCAATGCGTGTTTGAGTTCTGCTAAACTGTCCACGTTATTGGCGCAAACTCGATACAGCGCGTAACCCAAACTTTCATAATGCGCCAATTCTTGTTCAATTTCGTCAGAAAGCGGCAAATCCGTTTTATTTAAAACCAAGGAAGCGCGAAAATTCCGGTTTTCACAAATCGCTAAATATTGGTCGAGCAACAAAAAATCGCAATACGGCTCAACGGCAAATACGACAAATACATTATCGATATTTGCCGCAACGGGACGAATTTTGTCGTTGCGTGACGGACGGGCGAGAACGGAGCGACGTGGCAAAAGGGCTTCGATGCGTCCTTGTTCGGGCGCGACGAGCGACCATAACACTTTATCGCCCACCGTCACGGTGTCTAATTTTCTCAACGGCTGACATAAAATAATGTCGCCGTTATGTTCAACGGCGATACCCTGCCCTAAATGCGCGATAACTAAGCCTTCGAGCGTTTCACTCATGCCGATTTCGCCGCTAATAAATGGGCGATACGAACGGCGGCAGGTGGATGACTGTAATAAAACGAGGCAAATAATGGGTCTGGTGTAAGCGTGCTGGCATTTTCTTCATACAATTTCACTAAGCCGCTGACCAATTTACTGGCTTGCGCGTGTTGTCCGGCAAAATCGTCGGCTTCAAATTCAAATTTGCGTTGAAAATACGCGCTAATCGGTTGCAAAAAGAAAGTGAAAATCGGCGCAATCAACATAAATAATAATAACGCCGCTGCATTCGAGGCATGTTCAACGCCTAATCCTGTGAAAAACCAATCTTTTTGAATTAACCAACCCAAAATCCCTAAACCAATTAAGCTGGTAATCGACGTGGTAATCAGCATTTTAACAACGTGTTTACATTTGAAATGCCCTAATTCATGCGCTAAAACCGCTTCTAATTCTTCGTCGTCGAGTGACGCGACTAAATTATCAAAAAATACGATGCGTTTATTATTTCCTAAACCGGTGAAATAAGCATTGCCGTGACCGGAACGTTTTGAACCGTCCATAATGAAAATACCTTGGCTGTTAAAGCCGCAACGCTCCAATAAACCAGAAATGCGCGTTTTTAATGCGCCCTCTTCCATCGGTGTGAATTTATTGAATAATGGCGCGATGACCGTCGGAAATAACCAGCTCATTAACAACGAAAAACTGATTAAAATCACCCATGCCCAAAACCACCAACTGCTGCCAACGCTGTCCATAATCCATAAAATCAACGTTAAAATTGGCAAACCAATCACAGCGGCAAGCGTTAATTGCATCACTTCATCTTTGATAAATTGCGCGATGGTGCTTTTGTTAAAACCGAATTTTTCTTCGATAACAAATGTGCCATACCAACTGACGGGTAATTCAAACAGCGACATAAGCAGCGTCAATAAGGCAATTGCACCAACGCCTGCCATTAACGGTGATTCAATTCGGGCGGCGCAAAATTCAAATGCGGCATTGATACCACCAAATACCGTTAAAATTAAAATCAAACCTACGCCTAACGCGCGTTCAATGTCGCCGAGTTTGGATTTTGCTAATGTGTAATCGGCCGCTTTTTGATGCGCGGCTAATGAAACAGTATGTGTAAAGGCTTCTGGCACGTCATCACGATGCGCTAAGACATAAGCTGCTTGACGTTTGGCTAACCAAAATTGGGTAGCTGTGACAATTGCGAAGATGAGAAGAAATAAAACGGTAAAAGAATTCATGTTTGTTTTTTAGTTTTTGAAAAAATTTAAAGGCTAATGTGTGGAGTGTAATCCATTTTTTATCAAAACGAGCGAAAAACCACGCCGTTTAGGGTGGGGAGGATGTCAATATTTCATTCTCCAAAATTCATAATTTCAATAAAACTCATCGCCGCCGCTTCATCTATTTCAATCGCCATTTCAACGGCTCGTTTTGCAAGGTCTAATAACGTTTCACTTTCGGCTTTGAGTGCAAAACTTTGTTGAACTAACGAGGCGATTTGGGTTTGAGTTTCAACAGGCAAAATAGGAATGATAATTTTATTGATGTCATTGCTAGAGATATTTGTTTGAACACCACCAGTTCCAACTCTTTCCAATTGATACGCACCAACGATTGAATTCAAAATTAACATCAAAACGGTAGGATTATAACCTTTAGGCGTAAAACGCATGATTCGCTGGTTAATTAACGCCGTAACATTTTCTGGAATTACGCACGAATTACCAATTGTTCCCGACATAGAAAGTAAAATATCACCCTCGACAGCAATATCATTTTTACTAATTTCTTTTTGTTCAATTGGTAAATAAGCGGTGTTTGATAAATCTAAAAATCCTTTTTTAATGTTGTTAATCCGAATTAAAGGAATTCCTGTGTTTTCTAGGTAATCGTCACTTTTGTATGGATAACCAGTTGAATAACTTTCAATGAAATCATCAAGATTTTTGCACGGTAATTTTTTGATGGACGTTATCATTTCTTCATACTTCGGCTGGTAATACTCCGCATCAAGCCGCCCCGTTGTTAAAAACGAATCTTTGAATGATTTGATATTGATGTTTTCGTTACTCGGTGAAAAATCAGCCATGCCTAGCGCGTCGAGTAGGAGGTTTTCGGCTTGGGAATAACAAGAATTTGAACGAAATAATAAATCGTCTGATTGCTCAATTGTGTTTTGAATAGCGTTATCTAAACTGCTTGAAAAAATTGGAACTTCAAATTGTTCGATTTGCGATAAAAAAACGTGTTGTTGAACGCTTCCACGCGCTTCACGTTTTAAATAATTCTGTCCAAACTTTGACATTAAAAATGAGTAAAGAAAATAAGCGTTTATTTTCCCTTTCGTTTCAATTTTCGCAATGTCTTGATTTGAATTCATTGGATAACTCCAACTTTTGGACGCAATTGCTACATCACCTATCGTCCCAGACATTGATAACAAAATCATTTCAGGTTTAACTTCTGATTTCCAAAGTAACGAATTAGCGCGTTCATCAATAAAAATCATGTCAGAAAATGAAATCCGACCTTTTTTCATATTTACACCACGAATAAACGGAATTCCTTTGTCTAAATATGTCACTTCGTTATTTAGTGAATATGCACCAAATGAGCGAATATCAACGCCTAGCGTTTTGAGTGTGGTGTATTCTTTTTTACGAATTACAGTTTCATCTTGCAAAAATTTTTGTTGAAAATAATTACTATCAAATCTGAAAATATCATTTTGGTTTAAAACGTAAGAAAGCATCACTTCTGAAATTTCAAGCCCTTCCAACAAAGCGCGATATTTCACTTCGTCGAAAGAGCTTGAATCAAAAAAACTGAGGTTTTCCTTTTTGGCAAATTCAACAAACGCTTCGGCAATGCCGCCTTGGGTTAAACCATCGTGGTTAAACAGGTCATGCTTCACAATTAAATGCCCGTGCGAATCCAACAACGGGAAACCATCCGTTTGCATTTGATAAATTTTATCGCCTGAATTGTCTTTGCTGGGTTCTTGCATCGTGGCAAAGAAAATCGGGTAATCATCTTTGCGTGGACAGATTCCATCATCGTCTGTCCATTTTTGAACAAACAGCACGCTCGTTTTTGTACCTGTGTGTGGTTTAAATACATTTCCATGCAAACCCACGACCGCCAAAATACGACAACGCGCGGCGATGAATTCACGGATTTGTTTATCGCTGGAATTATTAAAACGGCCTTGCGGCAACACAACCGCCATGCGTCCGCCTGCTTTTAAAAAGCTGAGATTGCGCTCAATAAATAAAATGTCGCGCCCGACATTGGTTTGATATTTACCGTTATCTTTTTTGCCTAATTCATATTTAGACAAAATGCGCGTTTCTTTAATATCGCCAGCAAACGGCGGATTAGCCATTAACACATCAAATTCAAAATCACGGTTTTCGTCTTTGGTCGTTCTAAGTTTGCGTAATTTTTTCCAACCGTCGCCGTAAATATCACTCCATTCTTCATCCTTAGTTTTTTCATCCCAACGTTCAAAATCCAAGGTGTTCAAATGTAAAACATTGGTTTGTCCGTCGCCTGCAATTAAATTCAACGTTCGACCAACCGCTACTAAAAACCTATGAAAATCCATAAAATCTATGATTTTCTAGTATCTATTCACACCGTCAATGCAAAAGCCATGATGAAACTATGGTCTAACTTTGCTCTTGTGTGCATTTAAGGTCAGGCTGTAAGCGTGTCCA
>CAILJB010000054.1 GCA_903834465.1 uncultured Pseudomonadota bacterium
AATGGAATGTTTTTGTCCAAATCGCGTTTATTAACGATTTCATCCATTACTTCGTAACCGCGTGTTGAACCAATTCGGCAAGGCGTACATTTTCCACACGATTCCTCAACGCAGAATTCCATGCTGTATTTTGCCATTTGCGCTAAATCAACCGTTTCATCAAATGCCACAATGCCGCCATGACCTAAAACTGCCCAAATTGCGGCAAAGGCTTCATAATCAAGCGGCGTATCAAATTGCGATTCAGGCAAATATGAACCTAAAGGCCCGCCGACTTGAACAGCGCGAATTGGTTTGCCTGTCGCAGAGCCACCACCAAAATCGTAAAGCACTTCGCGTAACGTCGCGCCAAATGCTAATTCAACCAAGCCTGCGTATTTTAAATTGCCCGCGAGTTGCAATGGTAATGTGCCGCGTGAACGTCCCATGCCAAAATCACGGTAAAAATCGCCGCCTTTATCTAAAATTATTGGCACAGACGCGAGTGAAATGACATTGTTCACAACAGTAGGTTTACCAAATAAACCGCTAATCGCTGGAAGTGGCGGTTTAAAACGTACCAAACCACGTTTGCCTTCTAAACTTTCCATCAACGCCGTTTCTTCGCCACAAACATAAGCCCCCGCACCTTGACGAACTTCTAAGTGAAACGCCCGTCCGCTGCCTTGAATGTTGTCGCCCAAATAATTTGCTGCTGTTGCATTCGCAATTGCCGCATTTAAAATTTCAAGCGCGTGTGGATATTCGATGCGTAAATAAATATAACCTTGCGTCGCGCCAACCGCTAAACCAGCAATCGTCATGCCTTCGATTAAAACCAGCGGGTCGCCTTCCATAATCATACGGTCAGAGAACGTACCCGAATCGCCTTCGTCAGCGTTGCAGATAATGTATTTTTGTTCAGACTGTGTGTTTAAAACCGTGTTCCATTTGATGCCTGTTGGGAACGCCGCGCCACCACGTCCACGCAAACCTGAATCCGTAACATGTTTAACGATGTCAGCTTGTGAATAACTGAGCGCATTTTTCAAACCGCGATAACCGTCATGAGCAACATAGTCTTCGACGCTCACAGGGTTCGTAATTCCCACGCGAGCAAAGGTTAAACGTTGTTGTTTTTTGAGATAAGGGATTTCTTCGGTTAAACCTAAATTTAAAACGTGTGAACCACCATTTAAAAAATCCGCATCAAATAAACTTGCAACATCGCCTGTTTTTACTGCGCCATAAGCGACACGACCTTTATCTGTTGCGACTTCAACCATTGGTTCGAGCCAATACATACCACGCGAACCATTGCGAACAACCTTAATTTCAACACCACGTTTTTCAGCTTCTTGCGTGATGGCATTGGCGACACGATTTGCACCCAATGAAACGGCACTTGAATCACAAGGCACATAAACGGTAATACTCATGCCGATTTCTCCATCAAAATTTCGTCAAAGTCAGAGAATGAAACTCGTCCATAAACGTCTTCACCCACTTGAATCGCAGGTGAACAGGCACAATTACCTAAGCAATAAATCGGTTCAAGTGAGTAGTTTTCATCGGCTGTTGTTTCGTGGTAATCGATGCCGAGTTTGGTTTTAACGTAGTTTTCTAATGCTTTGCCACCCATCGCTAAACAGGATTCAGCGCGACAAACGTGAATCGTATGTTTGCCTGGTGCAGTATCACGGAAATAATGGTAAAAACTAATCACGCCATGTACTTCGGCGCGGGAGAGATTCAACGCTTTGGCAATCGTTGGAACGATTTCAGGCGGCACATAACCTAACGAATTTTGCACCGCGTGCAAAATCGGAAGTAACGCGCCTGGTTTATCTTTGAGATCCGTGATTATTGTCTGCACGGTCTGCATCATATTTATTTGAGTCATATTTTTATTGTCATTAGGCTTTGTTATAAGGGCTTTTATAAAAAATCGGCGATAGAATAGCACAGTTGCCATACTATAAAAATACTACAGATAGCGTGGAATTGGGCATTGAAACACGTTTTTG
>CAILJB010000055.1 GCA_903834465.1 uncultured Pseudomonadota bacterium
CGTAAATCTAAAAATGGCGTCCCCAAGGGGGTTCGAACCCCTGTTACCGCCGTGAAAGGGCGGTGTCCTAGGCCACTAGACGATGGGGACTAGATTTAGATTTTAAATACTTTTTGGTGGAGCTAAGCGGAATCGAACCGCTGACCTCAACACTGCCAGTGTTGCGCTCTACCAATTGAGCTATAGCCCCGTATTGAGAGGCGCATTTTACAGGTTTTGGCTTTAATGTCCAGCTTAAATTTAAATTCTACAAAATTTTTGTATTCAAACTGGACATTTTTACGTTATTTTAAGCGATATTCTGCCGAGCGAGCATGAGCTGTTAAACTTTCACCACGCGCCAAAATTGATGCCACTTTGCCCAACGTATTCGCACCGTCTGCCGAACAGTTGATTAAACTTGACCGTTTTTGGAAATCATAAACACCTAATGGTGATGAAAAACGTGCCGTGCTAGACGTTGGCAAAACGTGATTAGGGCCAGCACAATAATCACCCAATGCTTCAGCGGTGAAACGTCCCATAAAAATCGCGCCCGCATGACGGATTTGTTCACATAAAATTTCTGGATTTTCGACCGATAATTCTAAATGTTCAGGCGCAATGATATTTGCCACTTCAGCGGCTTGTGATAAATCATTCACCAAAATCAATGCACCACGATTGGTGAGTGATGTGCGAATAATTTCCGCACGCTCCATTGTCGGTAATAAAGCGTTAATGCTTGCTTCAACGCTTTCTAAATAGGCTGCATCATCGCTGATTAAAATCGATTGTGCATCCTCATCATGTTCGGCTTGGGAAAATAAATCCATTGCAATCCAATCGGGATTAGTTTTGCCATCGCAAATAATCAAAATTTCTGAAGGACCTGCAATCATATCGATGCCGACTTGACCGAAAACTAATTTTTTCGCTGTTGCCACATAAATATTGCCAGGACCGACAATTTTTGCGACAGGTGGAATCGTTTGCGTGCCGTAAGCGAGTGCGGCAACCGCTTGTGCGCCTCCAATGGCAAACGCTCTGTCCACACCTGCTAAATACGCCGCTGCTAAAACTAATTCGTTAGTTTCACCATTTGGCGTTGGCACAACCATAATCAACTCGGGAACGCCTGCAACTTTAGCAGGAATGGCATTCATTAACACAGATGATGGATAAGCCGCTTTCCCGCCCGGAACATACAAGCCCACGCGATCTAATGGTGTCACTTTTTGACCAAGCACAGTGCCATCAGCTTCAGTGTATTGCCAAGATTCCATTTTTTGTTTTTCTGCATACGCACGAATACGTTGTGCGGCTTGTTCTAAGGCTTGTGCTTGTTCAACAGGTAAATTATCCCAAGCCGCTTTCAATTTTTCTTTTGAAATTTCCAATTCACCAGCTGCAGAAACGTTGCAATGGTCAAAACGATTGGTGTATTCAATGACTGCCGAATCGCCGTTTTTACGCACGTCAGCAATAATTTCTAGCACGCGCTGATGAATGGCTAAATCGTCGGTTTCGTTCCACGCGAGTAAACCTTTTAATTGTGCGTTGAAATCTGCATCGGTGGTGGCGTCGAGTTTTTTAATGATTATGTTGGTCATAAGTTGGATAGTATTCAATTAAAAATAATTGGTTTGATAACGGGAGACATTCGATGTAATTCCCTGTGATTATGTTTAAGTAGTTGATACCGCCAAAGAGTGTCGGTGTTGTTGTAACAATCTTCTGCGAGTTTTTCTCCTATTGTTTCGTAGCTTCCATTACCTTTTTTTAACTGCTCTGGTTCGGAAAATACACCAAGGACGAACACCCTGTGCTTCAAATGGTCAGGAATTTTACTGTTTGCATAGGAAGAATTATTAACTGAGCCTTTCTTTTCATCAAAATCAATCATCATTATCACGTTCATATCTGGATACGTTGACATTTGTGGAATTATATCTTTTTCAAATTTATCAGCAGTTTTTCGACATCCTCCAGCAGGAGGGAGAATTTTAATAGTTCGTTGTTTAACATTTGAATTCATAAGAATGCCATTGGCTATTTCCCGATTCGCGTCATCTTCGGGCAAAATAACAATATGAGGTTTTTCTCTGTTCATATATCGCCACAAATCAATGACGTGATTAAATCATCTGTTCGCGGTACCTCATTAAGTAGTTTTATTACTGTGGGTTCTAAATGACTTTTTCTATCTAGTAAAAAAGTGTTTTCCCCCGAAAATCGCCCAATAGCTTGTGAATTATGCGAAGTAACTAGAATTTGTCCTCCTTCTTTGAAAGAACGACGTAATTCCATAATAAAATGATCCACTTCTGACAGCGATAAGTAATTATCGGGTTCATCCCAAAAACAAAAAAACGGTTCACTATGATTATTTGCGGCTAAAAGAACAGCACTAAGAAAAAAACACTTCTCCCCATCAGACATCTTTTGCAAGCAACTCATTTTCAATACTGTCAAAATCCGGCATGACTTTGCGAAGATATTTATCAATATTTGAATAAGCAGCAGGATAACGAAGTAATAATCCTGTGAGCCATTCTGCAAAATTTGATACATATCTTTCGGGAAGTAATGTTGAACCTCTCGATGCCCCTTTCATTTTACATGGAACTGGAGACAGAATAATCATCCGTTCTAACCAAGATTGAAAAATTTGAATAGGGTCTTTTTCTGATTGTTTTTGAATAATCGGCAAAGCGATAAGATGCCAGTCAATGAAAAAAGAGGCATCACTACCTTGTTGCGGATTTTTATGAAGACAAACATTGGCTTCTTTGCGAGAGTAAATTTGTTTGCCATCAACTAAAAGTTGTTCTTCTGAAATACGAGGCTCTTTAAAATTATCTGGTAGTTCTAAAACAAGAACGTATTTATACAATTTCTCGCTAAGAATGGTTTCTATTTCAAAACGAATAGGAATATCAGTATTTCCTCGCGTGAAATCACTAGCTTTAACGAGTTCTCCAATTCTACTTACCCCTCGTGCAATACCCTGAAGTATTTCTAAAGCATAAGAAATAGTTGATTTACCAGAACCATTTTTACCAATCAAAAGTGAAGAAGATATACCTTTTAAAGGCAATTCAAAATGTTCTAAACATCTGAAATTATGCACATATAGTCTTTGAATCATAGGAAATCATTTCTCCAATATCTGCTCAAACTGCGTCAATAATTCGCTAATTACCGCATTTTTCATTTTCATCGACGCTTTATTTACAACTAAACGCGAGCTGATATTCATGATTAACTCGCGTGGTTCTAAATTATTCGCGCGAAGCGTGTTGCCCGTATCAACTAAATCGACGATACAATCGGCTAAACCAACAAGCGGTGCAAGTTCCATCGAACCGTAAAGTTTAATAATTTCAGCCTGAATACCTAAACTGGCAAAATACGATTGAGCAATCGTGACGTATTTCGTTGCGACGCGCACACGTCCTGAAATAGCAGGTGCATCTTTATGAGCAGCAGTCATCAATTTGCAACGGGCAATATTTAAATCCAGCGGCTCATACAAATTTTCTGCACCGTGTTCGATTAAAACGTCTTTGCCCGCGATACCTAAATCTGCTGCGCCATATTCCACAAAGGTCGGCACGTCTGTAGCGCGAATAATGACCAACTGAACATCATCGCGTGTCGTCGGCAAAATCAATTTACGGCTGGTTTCGGGGTCATCAATTGGTTGAATTCCTACTTTTGCCAAAAGTGGCAAGGCTTCTTCGTAAATTCGACCTTTTGAAACTGCAATTGTAATCATAAAGGCGACCTTATTTTGGTACGCGACGAATGGTCGCGCCCAATTGCGATAATTTTTCTTCGATATGGTCGTAACCACGATCAATGTGGTAAATTCGATCGACAACCGTATCGCCTTCAGCCACTAATGCCGCGATAACCAAACTCGCCGACGCGCGTAAATCGGTTGCCATCACAGGCGCACCGGTTAATTTTTTCACGCCCGTGCAAATTGCAGTGTTGGATTCTAATCGAATATCTGCGCCCATACGTTGCAATTCATTAACGTGCATAAAACGATTTTCAAACACCGTTTCTGTCACCACACCCACACCTTCGGCAATCGCATTCATTGCACAAAATTGCGCTTGCATATCAGTCGGGAAAGCAGGGTAGGGCAATGTGCGAACTGAAACCGCTTTCGGGCGTTTACCGTGCATATCAAGGGCAATCCAATCTTCGCCGGTGGTAATTTCTGCACCAGCTTCAACCAATTTCGCTAAAACAGCATCTAATAAATCAGGGCGCGTGTCTTTCAATTTCACGCTTCCACCCGTAATGGCGGCGGCAATTAAATATGTTCCTGTTTCGATGCGGTCAGGCAAAATGTCGTAATGCACACTGTTTTCGCCTAATTTTTCCACGCCTTCAATGGTTAAAACATCTGTGCCAATGCCGGTAATCTTTGCACCCATTTTGTTTAAGAAATGCGCCAAATCCGTGACTTCAGGTTCTTTGGCGGCATTTTCCATAATGGTGGTGCCTTCTGCCAATACCGCTGCCATTAACAAATTTTCCGTACCAGTAACGGTAATTTGTTCAAGCATTAAACGACAGCCTTTTAAACGTTTAGCTTTAGCGTGAATAAATCCGCCTTCAAGCGTAATATCTGCGCCCATTTGAATTAAACCGTTGATATGAATATCCACCGGACGTGAACCAATCGCACAACCGCCCGGTAACGAAACGTGTGCTTCGCCAAAACGTGCCAACAAAGGACCTAATACTAAAATCGATGCACGCATGGTGCGTACTAATTCATACGGTGCGACAAAACTGTTAATGGTGCTGGCATCGACTTGGATGTTCATTTTTTCATCAACAGTCAAATCCACGCCCATACGACCGAGCAATTCCATTGTCGTGGTAATGTCGTGCAAATGTGGCACGTTACCAATACGCACCGGAGCTTGTGAGAGCAATGTTGCCGCTAAAATAGGCAGGGCAGCGTTTTTTGCACCTGAAATTCGCAATTCGCCAGAAAGACGTGCGCCGCCAGTAATAATCAATTTATCCATGAATTAGATTGGGTTCTTTAATTTGAGTGAAAAATAATGGGTTTTTTCTAGCCCGCTGAGTTTAGCTAAATTAAGCAATTGTTTCGGTACGTTTTTAAAATACAACTGAGCGCGTAGATGGCGCGTGAGCTTTACCCATTCAATCATCAACGCTAATCCTGCGCTGTCGGTATTGGTAACTTGCGAAAAATCTAAAATAATATCTTTTCCGGTACGCAAAAAAGGTGGCGCATCAATCAATTTATTGTGATGAAGACTCGCAAATGTCAACTCGCCGTGAATTAACCACTGTCCGTTGCCTTTGGAAACAATGTTTAATTTGCTCATTTCTTACCGTTGCCTTTTTTATCATCGCTACTACTTTTCTTTTCTTCGGCAGATTTGAAGAAAAATTGTGCTAAGGCTTTTTCTAAAATCAGTGAGGAATTGGTAATTTCAATTTTGCTTCCGTTTTTTAAATAATCATCTGAGCCACCGCCATCTAAACAAACGTATTGTTCGCCCAGTAAACCCGCTGTATAAACACTTGCCGTTACATCATCGGGCAACGTGCTGTATTGAGCATCAATGTCCATTTTAACAACAGATTCAAAGGTTTTTGAGTCAAACGAAATCGATTTAACACGACCAATTTTCACGCCAGCGGCTGACACAGCAGATTTAACTTTCAATCCCCCCGAATTTGTAAAACGCGCGGTGATTTCGTAAGTGTTGCCGCGTGAAAACGAACTTAAATTACTCACTTGCAACGCCAAAAAAAACAAACTGGCAATTCCAGCGGCAACAAATAGCCCAACTAATGTGTCTTGAGTGTTGGTATGCGGCATAAATCAATTATCTCCAAACATAAGCGCGGTCAAAATAAAATCTAATCCTAAAATACTAAACGCTGAATTAACAACGGTTCGGGTCGTGGCGCGACTTACGCCTTCTGCCGTCGGCACAGCATCATAACCTTCAAATAAGGCAATCCACGAGGTAATGAATCCAAATACGATACTTTTAATCACCCCGTTAATAATATCTTCTCGAAAATCCATCGTCGCCTGCATTTGTGACCAATATGCACCGACATCAACGCCTAATAATCCTGAACCGACGATTTGCCCACCAATAATACCGACGGCACTAAATAACGCGGCAAGCAGTGGCATGGATAAAAAACCGGCTAAAAAACGGGGGGAAATAATACGTTTAATCGGGTCAACTGCCATCATCTCCATACCCGATAATTGTTCCGTCGCTTTCATTAAACCAATTTCAGCCGTCAATGCCGAACCTGCACGACCGGCAAATAATAATGCAGAAACGACAGGTCCCAATTCACGCACAAGAGAGGCTGCGACCATTACACCTAACGTTTCTTCTGCATCAAAACGCGACAAAATGTAAAAACCTTGCAGTCCTAATACCATGCCGACAAATAAACCGGAAATAGTAATAATTAAAAATGAAAGTACGCCAACAGAATGCAATTGTTTTAGTAATAAACGTGGACGCACAATGACGCTACCAATACCCGCGAGTATACCAATTAGGAAATAAGTGGCGCGTCCTAATTTAGTAAAACTAGCGCGAGTCGTCGCGCCTAAATAATTAAAAAATTTAATCATAACTAATAACGCGAACGTTTCGTAGTGGACTTGCCACCAATAAGCCGTTTACGAGGAAATAACGTTTTTTCGGTGAATAACAAATCATCCATATATTCTTTTGCTGGATAGTGAAAATGTACAGGGCCATCAGCCGCACCGTTCATAAATTGCTGCACCCATTCTGATGATGATTGTTGAATTTCTTGAGGCGTACCTTGACCGACAACTTTGCCTTCTGAAAGGACATAAATGTAATCTGCAATCGCTGACGTTTCTTGAACATCGTGGGAAACGATAATGCTGGTTAAGCCTAACGTCGTATTTAACGATTTGATTAAAAGCACCAACGCGCCCATTGAAATCGGATCTTGTCCCGTGAACGGCTCGTCATACATAATCATCATTGGGTCTAAGGCAATGGCGCGTGCTAAGGCTACTCGTCGCGCCATCCCGCCGGATAATTCATTTGGCATTAAATCGCGTGCGCCGCGCAAACCAACCGCTTCCAATTTGATTAACACTAACGTGCGAATCATAGATTCTGGTAATTGGGTGTGTTCGCGCAGTGGAAATGCGACGTTATCGTAAACATTCATTCCCGTGAGCAATGCGCCACTTTGAAACAACATTCCCATCCGTTTACGCAATGTGTATAACTCATCGCGTTTTAAATGATGTACATTACGTCCGTTGACCGTTACTGTGCCTTTTTCTGGAAAAAGTTGTCCACCAATGATTTTTAATAATGTGGTTTTTCCCGTGCCGCTAGGTCCCATAATGGCGGTGATTTTGCCGCGTTCAAATTCGAGTGAAATATCATCAAAAATTTTCTTTTGACCACGCGAAAACGTTAAGTTATGCACACTAACTAAACTGTTTTGAGGAGGATTACGATTATCCATGCGTGTTTGATTTAAAAATGAAGTTAAAAAAATGAAGGTAAATTATATTGGTAAGTCTAACATTGCATAAGAAGTGTGTAAAAGGAATAGGTAAATTCAATTAAGCAAGTCGCTGAATTTACTTTATTTCAAATTGTGATTTGTCGTATTGGAGGTTATTTAAAATTATCGTTTGAACAAATGCGTTTGTTTGCTGCTTGCACGAATTAAAGTGAATAGTGACAAGTGTGAATTTTGGTAGTGTAAAACAAGTAATACTGCTTTAGAGAGGTTATAAGCATTCAATATGGTGTGTTTACCAATAGCGATATGTCTATTTTTAGGTAAAACATTTGATGGCAATTTGAATTCTAAATCATCGGACATTTTGGTACACAACGCTGCAATACTATTCACTCCAAGTGAATTTCTTTCAAGTAACGCGTTGTTTAACAAGTCTTTTTTGATGAATTAAGTATTGAGAATGATGGTGCCCGGGGGCGGAATCGAACCGTCGACACAAGGATTTTCAATCCTTTGCTCTACCGACTGAGCTACCCGGGCGTTTTGAAACTCGAGGAAAACATAAAAGTTTTTTGATGGTGCCCGGGGGCGGAATCGAACCGTCGACACAAGGATTTTCAATCCTTTGCTCTACCGACTGAGCTACCCGGGCAATACCCTTCAAAAGAGGGCGTATTAAACTTGATTATCAGCCTTTCGTCAATCACTAATGTGATTTTTACCTGCATTAGTAGGGCAAATCGAGTAAAATCACCCGCTTTTAAGGCTGAAATTCATTTAAAACTTATGGTTTGGAAACCTCACGTTACGGTTGCTGCGATTATTGAACGCGAGCAACGTTTTTTACTGGTTGAAGAAACCACGCCCTACGGCTTGCAATTCAATCAACCTGCCGGACACTTAGAAGAACATGAAGATTTAATCACTGCTATCAAACGCGAAGTGTTGGAAGAGACGGCATGGCATTTCACGCCCGAATATATCACCGGCGTGCATTTGTGGCGACGCAATCCAAATAGCCAAACGTTTGTACGTTTCTGTTTTGTTGGGCAATGTTATGATTTTCAACCTACTCAAGCCTTAGATGCCGGCATTATTGCCACGCATTGGCTCACGCGTGACGAAATTGCCATCAAACCATTGCGTAGCCCGTTAGTCTTAACGTCTGTTGATGAATATTTAAGCGGTCAACATTATCCACTTTCACTTTTAAAATCGTTTTTAGATTATGCCTAAAAATATTATTGTCGGAATGTCTGGCGGCGTAGATTC
Source organism: uncultured Pseudomonadota bacterium (assembly GCA_903834465.1). Classification (GTDB taxonomy): domain Bacteria; phylum Pseudomonadota; class Gammaproteobacteria; order Methylococcales; family Methylomonadaceae; genus UBA10906. The sequence goes on from CAILJB010000055.1 coordinate 8,809, forward strand.
GTCCGTGACGGCGTTATTGTTGCTCGAACAAGGGCATAACGTAACGGGCTTGTTTATGAAAAATTGGGAAGAAGACGACGGTACGGAATATTGCACCGCCATGCAAGATTTAGCCGACGCGCAACAAGTATGCGACACGCTCGGCATTGAATTAAAAACAGCAAATTTTGCTGCTGAATATTGGGACGAAGTGTTTGAAGTCTTTTTGTCTGAATTCAAAGCAGCTCGCACGCCAAATCCTGATATTTTGTGCAATAAACACGTTAAATTTAAAGCGTTTTTGCATTACGCTATCGACGATTTAGGCGCAGATTATATTGCTACAGGGCATTATGTAAGGGTTGGCGAAAAAAATGGTGAATTCCAATTACTTAAAGGTTTAGACCCAAATAAAGAGCAAAGTTATTTTTTATACACGCTCGGACAAAAACCGTTGTCGCGCACACTCTTTCCAATTGGGCATTTACATAAACCAGAAATTCGCGCCATGGCGGAACGTGCTGGTTTTGCTAATGCCAGAAAAAAAGACAGCACTGGCATTTGTTTTATTGGTGAACGAAAATTTAGCGAGTTTTTAAAGCGTTATCTGCCCACGCAAGCCGGTGAAATGCGAACACCAGAAGGGCAATATATCGCGCAACATCATGGTTTAATGTATTACACGTTAGGACAACGGCAAGGTTTGGGCATTGGCGGCGTAAAAAATGCGCCTGACGAACCGTGGTATGTGTTGGATAAAGATGTTGTTAATAATGTGTTAATCGTTGGACAAGGGCATGACCATCCGTTGATGTTGCATAATTCGCTAATTGCTGACCAACTCGATTGGTGCAGTAATCGTCCTTTAACTGAACCACTAACTTGCAAAGCCAAAACCCGTTATCGTCAAGAAGACCAAGACTGTTTTGTTAAACCATTAGAAAATGGGCGTTGCCAAGTCATTTTCTCGCAACAACAACGTGCTATAACCGAAGGGCAATCTGTCGTGTTTTATCAAGACGATGTGTGTTTAGGCGGTGGCATTATTGAATCGAAGGCGAACATTTGAATGCCACACGATACGCAAGACAACAAATTTAAACGACTGTTTAACCATCACACTATGTATAAATATGACGGTTTATTGATTCATCAAGATTTCGACGAGCAGGGCGCGTTAGAAGTCGTTGAGGCGGATGGTGTGCGCTCGCTGCATTTTGGTTCATTGCCACGGCAAAGTTCAATGTTACTGAGCGACCCGAACCAGTTGTATTTAGAATATGCGCGAACGATGTCGAGTTGGATGTTATTCAAAGAAACATTGAATGATGACGCGCTGTTAATTGGGTTAGGTGGCGGTTCACTGGCAAAACATTTGTTATATCAATTCCCCGATTGTCAGGTTAAAGTCGTAGAATACCGCAAAAGTGTCGTAAAAATTGCTCGTAGTCATTTTGGTTTGCCGCTTGATGCACGTTTAAAAGTCGTCGTCGATGATGGCGCAGAATACGTTCGTAAACGTTTAGACAGCGAGCATGAATTGTACAGTTTGCTGATGGTCGATGCGTTTGACCATGTGGGTATGGCGGAAGCGATTTGTAATTTTGAATTTTTTGAACGTTGTCAAAAATTACTTAAAAAAGACGGCATGCTGGTGATTAACTGTTGGGGTGGCGTGCGTCGTCCACAATTTCAACAAATTGCGTTGTGGTTGGGGCGATTGTTTAACTGGAAATTATTATTTATACCGGTGCAAGGACGGGGCAATATTATCGGATTAGCGTTTAACAGCGGCACGCCAACGTATGCGTTAAAAGATTTACGCACCCGTGCAATAGTATTAGAACAATTATATCAAATCGAATTCACACGTTTTTTAAGAGACTTGGTTAAACATAATGCGAGTGTCGTTAAAAACATTATTTACAAATAAAAAAATGACTCCTCAACTGATTTACCATACTGAAGACAGAGACGGTCGCATCGAAGTCAAAGAGGCGGACGGCGTGCGTTCGTTGTATTTTGGTTCGTTTGCTCAACAAAGTGCGATGTCGCTTAAAAATTCTGACCAACTGCATTTGGCTTATACGAAAGCGATGATGAGTTGGTTATTATTTCAAGAAATTGAAGACGACGATATTTTACTTATCGGTTTAGGTGGCGGTTCATTGGCAAAATATTTGTTAAAACATTTTCCCGATTGTCGCGTTGAAGTCGTTGAATATCGAAAAGCAGTCGCCGATGTCGCGCACGATTATTTCAGTTTGCCACACGATAATCGATTAAACGTAGTCATTGATGATGGCGCACGTTATGTGCGTGAATGGTCGGGTTTGCAGCGTGAGTTTTACAGTTTGATTATGCTCGATGCTTTTGATTCTCAAGGCATGGCAGAAGCATTATGTAATCTTGAATTTTTCGCCGCGTGTAAATCGATGCTTAAAAAGAACGGTATTTTAGTGGTCGATTTATGGAATACAAACGAACAATTCACACAATTATTTTCGTGGCTTGGGCATTTATTTGAAGCAAAACTCTTATTTTTACCCGTACACGGCATGGTTAATGTGATTGGTTTATTTTTTCACGAAGACACGCCTATTTATTCCCGAAAAGCTCTGCAAAAACGCGCTGTGCAACTCGAAAAAAAGTACCGTTTACCATTTAAACAATTTTTAAAAGACGTAATCGCCTACAATCCTAACTTTATTGACAATGTCACGAGTAACTAATGCCGCATTCCACGTCTTCAAATTTATTTAGCTATCGCAAATATTGGGCGCACCGTTTTGGTGTTGCACCACAATTGCCGATGAGTCGCGCCGAAATGGATGAGTTGGGCTGGGACAGTTGTGACATTATTATTGTCAGCGGTGATGCGTATGTTGACCATCCCAGTTTTGGGATGGCGTTAATTGGGCGAATGCTTGAAGCACAAGGTTTTCGTGTTGGCATGATTGCGCAACCCGATTGGACAAGTGCAACCGATTTTCAGCAACTAGGTAGACCTAATTTATTTTTTGGTGTCACCGGCGGTAACATGGATTCGATGGTGAATCGTTACACGTCAGATAAAAAAATTCGTTCAAACGATGCGTATACGCCAAACGGTGAAGCGGGTAAACGTCCTGACCGTACGGTTTCCGTTTACGCGCACCGTTGTAGAGAGGCGTTTAAAGACGTGCCAATTATTATCGGCGGCATCGAAGCGAGTTTACGTCGTATCGCGCATTATGATTATTGGTCTGACACAGTGCGTAAATCGGTGTTACTCGATTCTAAAGCGGATTTATTAGTTTTTGGCAATGCTGAACGCGCTATTGTTGAAATCGCGCATCGGTTAGCGAAAGGTGAGAAAATCCAAGAGTTAAAATTTATTCGTGGCACGGCGCATTTTGTAAAAGAAATGCCTACCGATTTTGCGATTAAAGATTCCACGGATTTCGATAAAGTAGGCGAAGTTATGCCGCCACAAAACCCGTATCAAGAAGAACCGGCGTGTGATAAAGCAGAATCTGTAAATAATGATGAAATTAAAATTGCGCCGCTGATTCAACCGATTAAAACGTTACGCGCTAAAACAGCGATTCGTTTGCCCGCGTATGAAACGGTAAAAAATGACCCGATTTTTTACGCTCATGCCTCGCGCGTAATGCACGGTGAAACAAATCCATATAATGCGCGTCCGCTCATTCAAAAACATGGCGACCGTGAAGTGTGGATTAACCCGCCGCCGATTCCGCTGACGATGCAAGAAATGGACGGTGTATTTGATTTGCCTTATTCACGTTTGCCGCACAAACGTTATGGCAACGCCAATATTCCGGCGTTTGAGATGATTCAACATTCGGTCAATATTATGCGTGGCTGTTTTGGCGGTTGTAGTTTTTGTTCGATTACTGAACACGAAGGACGCATTATTCAAAGTCGTTCGGAAGATTCGATTATTCAAGAAATTGAAGCGATTCGTGATACGTCACCAGCGTTTACTGGACATATTTCTGATTTAGGCGGCCCGACGGCGAATATGTATCGTCTTGCCTGCAAAGATAAAAGTATTGAAAGCGCGTGTCGGAAGTTGTCATGTGTGTATCCTACAATTTGCCCAAATTTGAATACTGACCATTCGTCGCTAATCAAACTTTATCGTCGCGCTCGTGGTTTGAAAGGGATTAAGAAAATCTTTATTGCTTCAGGTTTACGTTATGATTTAGCGGTAGAATCGCCCGAATATGTGAAAGAACTTGTGACGCATCATGTTGGTGGTTATTTAAAAATCGCACCTGAACACACGGAAAAAAATGTGCTTTCGCGGATGATGAAACCCGGTATGGGAACGTATGACCGGTTTAAAACCATGTTTGATCAATTTTCCAAAGAAGCCGGAAAGGAACAATATTTAATTCCGTATTTTATCGCCGCGCATCCTGCCACAACCGATGAAGATATGTTGCAACTCGCGTTATGGCTGAAACGAAACGGTTTTCGCGCTGACCAAGTGCAAGCGTTTTTACCGTCGCCAATGTCGATTGCCACCGCCATGTATCATTCTAGTAAAGACACGCTGAAAAAAGTCACGCGCCAAGCACCCGACATTTTAATTCCAAAAAGCGTGAAACAACGCCGGTTGCAAAAAGCCTTTTTACGTTATCACGACCCTAAAAACTGGCCGTTATTGCGCGAAGCGTTAAAAGCGATGGGACGAGCGGATTTAATCGGTAATGGCAAACAGCATTTAATCCCCAGTTTTCAACCGGCTGGCACATTTGATATGCCAACTAAAACGCAGCCATTTAAAACAAAATACACCGGTTTTGATAAAACCAAACCGCGTAGCGATTCACGTTCATCGAAAAATCGTCGCATCCGTTAATTCTTTTTAATTTTTCACACTTGTATGATGTTAAATTTTAATGCCCGATTAAGAACTAGTGCGTTGCTTCTTGCTGCTCTGCTTTCTAGCGCAGTCGAGGCAAATGAAACCGTACATTTACAGTTGCGTTGGCATCATCAATTTCAATTTGCCGGTTATTACGCGGCAATTGAAAAAGGTTATTATGCAAAAGCCGGTTTAGATGTCGTGCTGCATGAAGGCTCGCCTGAAAAAATACCCGTTCAAGAAGTGTTGAAAAATAATGCCCAATACGGCGTGGCAAACAGTGAATTGTTATACGAACGCTTACACGGTGCGCCGTTGGTTGCATTAGCGGCGATTTTTCAACATTCACCATCGGTGCTATTTGCCCGTAAAGAAATTTTATCGCCTAGCGATTTAATCGGAAAAAAAGTCATGATGCTCAATAAATCGATGGATACCGATTTATTAGCGATGTTGAGTAATGAAGGCGTAGATAAAAATAGCGTCGGTGTTTTGCCTAGTAGTTTTGAATTACAAGATTTAATCGATGGTAAAGTCGATGCTTATAATGCTTATTTGACGAATGAAGCCTATCTTTTGAAATGGCAAAATTTTCCGTTTACGGTTATTGATCCGCGTCGTTATGGTGTTGATTTTTACAGCGATATTTTATTTACTACCGAAGAAGAAGTTCGTTTGCACCCTGAGCGTGTGAAAGCCTTTCGTCAAGCGACTATCGAAGGTTGGAGTTATGCGTTAGCGCACCCTAATGAGATAGTTGAATTACTCATCGATAAATATTATGCCGAAAAATCCAGACGACATTTAAATTATGAAGCCGAAGTGGTGCGCCCCTTGGTTGTACCGGATTTAATTGAAATTGGTCACATGAATCCTGCGCGTTGGCAAAGTATGGCGGAAACGTTTGTTAAAGCGGGCATGGTTGATAAATCGAAATTAGATGAACGATTACAAGGATTTATATACGATTCAGACATTAAATTCGACAAAGAAAAATTGCACAGTTATTTAGGCGTGGCGTTAATTGCTATGTGTATTGTCGTTTTTATCTTTCTAATTTTAGTTATCGCCTATAAATCCATTCGACGTGAAAATAGAGAACGGCGCAAAATTTCAAAAGCACTTTTACGACAAAGTAGTGATTTAGCGCTGCATAATCAAATTCTCAAAAAAGTGGGCAGTAACACCATTGATTTGCACACATTGCATGCGTTGTTGGCGGAATTGATTCGGGGCATTGAAATGCAATATCCCGAAATGCTTTGTTGCGTGCAGTTACTTAATCGTGAAACAGGACAATTACATTTTGGCGCAGCCCCCAGTTTGCCAGAATTTTTTCATCAAGCCATCGATGGTTTAGCCATTGCTGATGGTAATGGCGTGTGTGGCACAGCGGCATTTCGCGGTGAACGCATTATTATTGAAGATATTTTACAAAGTGCTTATTGCGCGGATTTTGTCGAACTTTCTCAGCTCGCAAATCTTCGGTCATGTTGGGCGCAACCTATTAAAAATAGTCAAAACGACGTGTTAGGTGTGTTCATCGTTTACCATCGGCAACCATCTATTCCTACGCCAACGGAATTGGTCTCAATTGAGCAATATGCCAACTTAGTGATGCTTATGATTGAACGTTATCGTGATGACACCAAAATTCAACAATTAGCGTTTTATGACCCACTAACAGGTTTACCGAATCGACGATTGATGTCGGAACGGTTGCGTTATGGCATTGAATTAGGTCGCCGCGAAAACAAACGCATGGCGTTATTGATGATGGATTTAGATCGTTTTAAAGCGGTGAATGATAATTTCGGGCATTTAGCAGGCGATGAGTTGTTGCAACAGGTAGCAAAACGAATTCAAAAACGATTGCGTGACGTAGACACGGTGGCGCGTTTGGGAGGGGATGAATTTATCGTATTACTTAAAGACATTGCTCATGTTGATGATGCAGCACGAATAGCTGAATTTATCGTGAATGATTTAAGTCAGCCGTTTCAGTTAGTGCAAAGTGATAACGTGCAAATTGGCGCAAGTATTGGCATTAGTCTTTATCCTGAACACGGCGAAGACCCTGAATTGTTAATCGATCATGCGGACACCGCACTTTATCACGCAAAAGATGCAGGGCGTGGACGATTTGCCTATTTTTCAGAAGAATTAACCATCGCGGTGCGTGAACGGATTGAATTAGAAACACGTTTGCGTCGGGCTGTAAATAATCAAGAATTACGTTTGTATTACCAACCGCAAGTGGAAATTGCGACGGGGAAAATTATTGGCGCAGAAGCCTTGATTCGCTGGCTTGATCCTGAAAATGGTTTGATTCCGCCCAATTGTTTTATTCCGTTAGCCGAAGAAACCGGTTTAATTGAAACGATTGGCGAATGGGTCGTTTATGAAGCCTGCCGACAAGGTAAAATCTGGATGGATTTAGGCGTTACGGATTTAACGTTAGCAGTCAATGTATCGCCGGTACAATTTCAACGTTGTGATTTAAATGAACTGGTGATGAATGCGTTGCGTGATACTGGTTTTCCAGCGGAATATTTAGAATTGGAATTGACTGAAAGTGGCTTGATGGAAAATCAAGAAAAAGTCGTCGGTATTCTCAATAAACTAAGAGAACAAGGAATTCGCCTTGCTATCGACGATTTTGGTACCGGTTATTCGTCACTCGCGTATTTAAAATGTTTCCCGTTGAATGTGCTTAAAATCGATAAAAGTTTCATCGATGATATTCCCCAACTTAAAGATGATATGGAAATTACCGCAACGATTATTGCGATGGGTAAAATTTTAGGCTTTAAAGTATTAGCTGAAGGTGTTGAAACACCAGAACAACTCGCTTTCTTGGAAGAGAAAGGCTGCGATATTTACCAAGGTTACATTAAAAGTAAACCGTTACCAGCAGATGATTTTTTGAAATTGTTAATCGAAAATAATACGCTTACAACGATACACTGAAAATTAAACAAAGCCCCGACGTTATGCCAGGGAGCTAATGGATTAACATATCAACGCAGTGGAGAACAAGGATAATTTAGACTGGAAAGCGTTGATAATTTGAGTTTAGTTGGACGGGTTTCACTACGCCAGTCATCATCAAAAAACGTTGCAACAATGCGCCGCTTAGTATTTAACTCAAAAGCATTCGCGTCTTTTTCTAATTTAAAAATTGATGAAACAACATTATCAGAAGCGTGATTGAAATCCGATACCTCATTGTCTAATAACTGTTGTGCATTATCGTATTCTCTAGCATTGACCAGTTCTGCGACTTTACCGGCTTCAAGGTGAAACACGGCATGTTTTTCCAGGCATTCACTGTAACTTTGCAAGTGACTAATGCGTGAATGCGTATCTGCGCCATGCAACCATTTTCCAAGTACACAGCAATCATCTTTAGCAATTGTCGCCACGTCGAGTGTTTCGTTATTGGCGATGGCAACGGATAGTTTTAGTTTCCATCGAACGTGACTTGCAACTAATAAATCACTATCGGCAATAGGTGTTTTATATTTGTTATTCATAATTTAAAACTCTCGAAAATAAAAAATAATCATGCCGTGTAAAGGCGGGTCGTTACAAACGATAAAGAAAATTCGAGAAAAAATAAAACGGCTATATTCGATATGGTCATCTAATAATTAGACATTCGATTTTTATTTACCTGAAACAATGAACGTATGCCGAATTGTGCATCAAATTTTCAAAAAACATTTAAAATAACGCCCATTACAACCCTTTTTGGATTTAAAACATGACTACTGATTATAAAAAAACGCTGAATTTACCCAGCACGGGCTTTGCCATGAAAGGCAATCTCGCGCAACGCGAACCGGAACAATTAAAAAAATGGCAAGCTGCCGATTTGTACGGGCAAATCCGTGAAGTTTCAAAAAACCGTCCAAAATTCGTTTTGCATGATGGCCCGCCGTATGCGAATGGTGAAATTCATATCGGTCACGCGGTCAATAAAGTGTTGAAAGATTTTATTGTGAAATCAAAAACATTAAGCGGTTTCGATGCCCCTTATGTACCTGGTTGGGATTGCCACGGTTTACCGATTGAATTGCAAGTTGAAAAGAAAGTCGGCAAAGCAGGTGTGAAAGTCTCGCCACAAATTTTCCGAAATGCGTGCCGCGAATATGCCGCCAAACAAGTTGAAATCCAAAAAGAAGCCTTTGTGCGTTTAGGGGTTTTTGGCGATTGGGAAAATCCGTATTTAACAATGGATTTCCAATTTGAAGCCGACATTGTGCGTTCATTAGGTCGAATTGCCGCAAACGGTCACATTGTTAAAGGCGCAAAACCTGTGCATTGGTGTACAGATTGTGGCTCTGCGCTTGCCGAAGCCGAAGTGGAATATGAAGATAAACATTCGCCCGCCATCGACGTGCGTTTTGCAGCGGTTGATAGCGCGGACTTTTTGTTAAATTTCAGTTCGTCACAAGGTCACGGCAAAGTGTCGGTGGTGATTTGGACGACCACGCCTTGGACGTTGCCTGCCAACCAAGGCGTGGCGATAAATCCAGATTTAACTTACGTTTTAGTTCAGCATCACGATGAACGTTTAGTGATTGCCCAAGATTTACTCGAATCGGCAATGCATCGTTACGGCAATTTGAATTATACCGTTTTGGCAGAATGCGAAGGTCGTGCGTTAGAAAATCAGTTGTTGCAACATCCATTTTATGACCGCCAAGTGCCAATTATTTTAGGCGACCACGTTACAACGGATGCGGGAACTGGCGCGGTTCACACAGCCCCTGCTCACGGTCAAGAAGATTACGTTGTCGGTCGCGTTTATGATTTGCCTGTCGACTGTCCCGTCGGTGGCGATGGTGTGTTTTTGCCGAATGTGGAAATTTTCGCAGGCGAACACGTTTTTAAAGCCAATGCTCACGTTTTAGAAGTGTTGCATGAACGCGGTAATTTGGTGCATCAACAAACGCTGTTGCACAGTTATCCGCATTGCTGGCGACACCACACGCCGATTATTTTCCGCGCTACGCCGCAATGGTTTATTTCGATGAACCAAAACAAATTGCGTGAACAAGCCTTAGCCGAAGTGAAAAAAGTGTCTTGGATTCCTGAATGGGGACAAGCGCGAATTGAAACGATGATGGAAAATCGCCCAGATTGGTGCATTTCACGTCAACGGACGTGGGGCGTGCCGATTGCATTTTTTGTGCATAAAGAAACAGGCGAATTGCATCCGAAAACGGCTGAATTGATTGAGCAAGTCGCGCAAAAAATTGAAAAATCAGGCATTGATGCGTGGTTTGATGCGACAGCCGCTGAATTTTTAGGCGACGAAGCAAGCGATTACGACAAAATGACTGACACGTTAGATGTTTGGTTTGATTCGGGCGTAACCCATGCAGCGGTTTTAGAACGTCGTGAACAATTGCATTTTCCTGCCGATTTATATTTAGAAGGTTCAGACCAACATCGTGGTTGGTTTCAGTCATCGCTTTTAGCATCAACTGCCATGAATGGTGTTGCGCCGTATAAAACTGTTTTAACGCATGGTTTTACGGTCGATGCGAAAGGCGAAAAAATGTCGAAATCAAAAGGTAACGTCATTCCGCCACAATCTGTGATGAAAACATTGGGCGCAGACGTGTTGCGTTTGTGGATTGCCTCGACAGATTATCGCGGTGAAATGCGTGTTTCAGACGAAATTTTAGAGCGCACTTCGGATGGTTATCGCCGTTTGCGAAATACGGCGCGTTTCTTGTTGTCGAATTTAAATGATTTCAATCCTGCCGAAGATTTAGTTGAAACGGCGAAGTTATTACCGCTTGACCGTTGGGTGTTAGACCGTGCGTTTACGTTGCAAGAAGAAGTTAAAGCCGCTTACGAAACTTACCAATTCCAGACGATTTTCCAAAAAGTGCATCATTTCTGCGTGATTGATTTAGGCAGTTTTTATCTCGACATTATCAAAGACCGTCAATACACCGCAAAAACGGATGGGCTGGCGCGTCGCTCAACACAAACGGCAATGTTCCATGTGTTAGAAGCCTTGACGCGTTGGATTGCGCCGATTTTGAGTTATACGGCGGATGAAATTTGGCAACATTTACCAGCCGTTCATAAACGTCCTGAATCGGTGTTTTTAACTACTTGGTATGAAGATTTAGTGCCGTTAGATTCTACGACTGAGTTTAATCATGATTTTTGGAAAAAAGTTATGAGTATTCGCAACGACGTAACTCAAATACTTGAAGTATTAAGAAATAGCGGTGAAATTGGTTCTTCATTAACAGCTGATATAGAGTTGGAATGTAACTCAGGTGATTACGCAGTATTAAGTAAGATTAAAGACGAGTTACGCTTCATTTTCATCACTTCAAGTGTAAAGATAACCGAATCGATATTAGATTATGACATTAGTGTAAAAGTGTTAGCACATCGCTCACAGCATCCAAAATGCGTCCGTTGCTGGCATCAACGCGCTGACGTAATTACAGATGAAAACCATCAACATCACGGATTATGCGGTCGCTGTGTTGAAAACGTTTTTGGCGAAGGTGAGAAACGTCTTTATGCCTAAGTTCCCCATGTTGAAATGGTTATGGCTCGCGTTTTTATCGCTCGGTTTAGACCAAGCCAGCAAAATCGCCATTGATAAAACGTTTGCGCTTTATGAATCGATTGCTGTGATGCCATTTTTTAATCTTACTTACGTTCACAACACAGGCGCGGCGTTTAGTTTTTTAAGTGAAGCAGGTGGTTGGCAACGTTGGTTTTTTGCGGCGTTGGCAATCATCATGAGTACGATTATGACCATTTGGCTCACGCGCTTGAAAGAAAACGAAACGCTACTCGCTGTGGCGTTATCGCTGATTTTAGGTGGCGCGATGGGCAATTTAATCGACCGTCTTTTTTATGGTTATGTAATTGATTTTCTCGATGTCTATTACGGAACGTATCATTGGCCTGCCTTTAACATTGCTGATTCGGCGATTACGGTTGGCGTGGCGTTGATGTTGGTGGATTCGTTTAAATCGCAGGAAAAAGACGCATGAAATCACGCGACCGCCGTCACGGTTTAACTGTTGTCAATACTGGCGAAGGCAAAGGTAAATCCTCGAGTGCATTTGGAATGGTGTTTCGTGCTGCTGGTTGGGACATGAACGTTTGCGTGATTCAATTCATCAAAGGGCAATGGCAAACAGGCGAACAAAAAGCCGCCCAGTGTTTTGACAATATCGAATGGCACGCACTCGGTGACGGTTTTACTTGGGATACTAAAAATCCTGAGCAAGACATTAAAACCAGCCGTGAAATCTGGGAATTTGCCAAGCAACAAATTTTGTCGAAAAAGTTTGATGTGGTGTTGCTAGATGAAATCAATTACTGTTGCGGTTACGGTTGGATTTCAGGGAAAGAACTCGCTGAGTTTATTACCGAAGAAAAACCACCGTGGTTGCATTTGATTTTAACGGGACGAAATGCCTCACCCGAAGTTATTGAAGTTGCTGATACCGTGACAGGAATGACTAAAATAAAACACGTTTTTGAGCAAGGTGTGAAAGCCGAGCAGGGCATTGATTTTTAAAACCACAATGAGGATATAAAAATGACTGAAGAAGTAAAAGAACCGATGAGCAATACCATGAAAATCGTCATCGCAGTCGCCGGTGTTTTTGCGATGGGCTTTTTGATGGTCGGTGAAAATAAACAAAAATCGACTGCCGATATGGAAGCTGAAGCGATGATTCGCAATTACGCCGCAATTCAAGGTATGGCAAATCAAAAATGTCCAAAGGCCATGGAAGAAGCAACTGGCGAACAAGTTTTTTTCCCCAGTAAAACAGAAAGTGATAAAGACACTTACATCACGTTATTTTGGGATGGCGAAAATACCGCAAATGGTGGTTTTAAAAATGCGAGTTGCACATTGAAAGCCTCATTAGGTGGCATTTCAGAATTGATTGTCGATGGGAAAGTGATTATTAAAAAATAACGAATACACAACTTTTATCTCGGCACCGCAAAGGTGTCGAGATTGAGTTTGCTTGCTACGTTTAATTTGGAGACGGCGCACATGTTTACTATTCAAAACAGTCTAAAGTTGTGGGCAATGCTTACAATCTCCCTTCTCATAAGTGCTTGTGATAAAACAGAAGAAAGTGTTTATCAGCCTGTTTATACACCCAATTCAGAGAATACCTCTCAAATTACAGAATATGTGGTCGGTATTCATCCTTTGCATAATCCACAAAAATTGATGGAGCTTTATGGCCCGATTGTCGATTATATGAACAGCCATATTCCCGAAGCGCATTTCAAACTGGAAGCCTCGCGTAATTACGAGGAATTCGAAAAAAAACTGTATGCAGGAAATTTCGCCTTTGCTATGCCTAATCCCTACCAAACGTTGCAATCACTTAAATATGGCTATCACATTTTTGGTAAAATGGGCGACGATGCAAGTTTTCGAGGCATTATTCTTGTGCGTAAAGACAGCGGTATTCAAAAAGTAACTGATCTCAAAGGTAAAGCAGTTTCTTACCCTGCCGAAACTGCGCTCGCCGCAACCATGATGCCACAATATTATTTTCATACGCACGGCATCGATGTCAATCGTGACATTGAAAATCGCTATGTCGGTTCACAAGAATCGTCAATCATGAATGTATTACGCGGTTATGTTGCCGCTGGTGTCACTTGGTCTGTGCCGTGGGAAGGTTTTAAAACGGAACATCCTGATATGGCAAGTGAGTTAGAGGTGAAATGGGAAACAGAACCCTTGTTAAACAATGGCTGGGTTGTTTACAAAGACATTCCCGTATCGATTACTGATAAATTTTCTCTGTTGCTGTTTGGTTTACAAGAAAACGAACCGGGTAGGGTGATATTAGCTAAATTGCCCATTTCACGTTTTGAGCCAGCAACCGATGAAACGTATCGTCCTGTGCGCGAGTTCTTGGAAAAGTTTTCTAAAACAGTTCGTAAAATCGACTATTGAGCCAACTAACTGCTATGAATTCGATTCACCGTTTGTTTGTTCGATTGAGCAGCGTGTGGAGTCGTTCCATTCGCCGCCAGTTGGCGTGGTCTTTTTCTATTATTTCGTTGATAGTTATTTTGGGAACAGGTTATTTTCTGTTTTCTTTCCAACGCAATTTTTTATATACCCAAAGCACCGAAAGTTCGCTTGATCTCGCACGCACACTTTCATTTAGCAGTTCATCATGGCTATTGACCAACGATGTGGTGGGGTTGCAAGAAGTTTTGCAAGGTGCAGCCGAAACAACGGATCTCAATTTTGCCATTGTCCTATCGCCACAAGGCGAAGTATTAGCATCTACTAAACCCGAATATATCGGGCAATTTTTCAAAGATGCCGTCAGTCAACGATTATTAGTATCGCCAACAGAACCACAAATTTTACTGGATGAAACAAATCTTATCGATATTGCTGCACCCATTGAGGTAAGTAATCATTTTATTGGCTGGGTGCGTGTTGAACTGACGCGAGACACGGCAAATACAAACTTGCGTAAAATTGCTATTGCCGGTTTTGCTATAGCCATTTTCTTTGTATTCATCATCACAATTATTTCGACAGGATTAGCACGACGGCTAACCAACGGTTTAGACCATTTAGTAAAAGTGGCTAACGATGCTGAACACGGACGTGAAATTAAACGCGAAGACAGTAAGCGTACCGATGAAATTGGTTTACTTGCCGCACACTTGTATCGAATGCTCGATGCCATTGAGGAAGGGAAAAAAATACAGTTTGAAAGTGTTGCAAAATTGCGAGCCATCTTTAATACGTTAGATGATTTGATTTGGCTTAAAAATCGAGAAGGTGTTTATCTAGCATGCAATCCGATGTTTGAACGTTTTTTTGGTGCGAAAGAAAGCGAAATTGTGGGCAAAACCGATTACGATTTTGTTGACAGAGAACTTGCTGATTTCTTTCGAGCCAATGATTGCAACGCCATGAACGCTGGAAAACCAACTATTAACGAGGAATGGATAACGTTTGCAGACACAGGTGTGCGGGCTTTACTTGAAACAGTGAAAACACCAATGTACGACGTAGACGGACGGTTAATTGGTGTATTAGGTCTTGGGCGAGACATCACTGAACGTAAACAAGCTGAAGCTGAATTGGAACAACACCGTGACCATCTTGAAAATTTGGTCGAAGAGCGCACTCTGGCTTTATCCATTGCAAAAGAAGCGGCTGAAGCGGCAAATATTGCTAAAAGTACCTTTATTGCCACCATGAGTCATGAATTACGCACGCCACTTAATGCTGTTTTGGGTTTTTCAGAACTGATGAGTCGTGACAACTCTATCACCCAGGCACAAAAAGAAACGCTCGGAATCATCAATCGCAGTGGAACACATTTGCTCAGTATGATTAACGATGTGCTGGACATTTCTAAAATTGAGGCAGGGCGACTTGACGTGGATATTCGAGCATTCGATTTAATCAAATTACTAAACGACATCGGAGAAATGATTAACGTGCGAGCGACGAGTAATCAGTTATTTTTCAATGTAAACCTTGCGGCAGATATACAACGTTTTATTCAATCGGATAGTGGCAAATTGCGACAAGTTCTAATCAATTTATTGGGGAATGCCGTTAAGTTTACTAAACATGGCGAAATTTCATTACGCGCTCGCACTGAGCCATTTACATCTGTTGACACGCTAATGCTGGTGATTGAAGTAGTTGATAGCGGTGTGGGCATTCCTAAAGACAAACAAGAAGAACTGTTCAAACCATTTGTACAATTGGTACAAGAAAATGCGGACGTAAAAGGTACGGGGCTAGGTTTGGCAATTTCTAAATCATTGATTGAATTGATGGGAGGTCATATCGGCGTCAGCAGTGTATTAGGCGAAGGTTCGACATTTAAAGTTGAATTGCCAGTCGCTGTAGCAAGCCTTGCAGATATTGCAGTTGAAGAAAATTATCGAGAAGTTAAAAGCCTTGCACCTGAACAACCGAATTGGCGATTGTTGGTTGTCGATGATAGTGTTGATAATCGATTATTACTAGTTACCATGCTCGTTGATACGGGTTTTCAAGTTCGTGAAGCCGAAAATGGTCAAGAAGCTATTAAAATATTCGAACAATGGCATCCCGATTTAATTTGGATGGATATGCGAATGCCAGTCATGGATGGTTATGAAGCGACCGCAAAAATTCGCCAACTTGCAGGTGGCAATGAAGTAAAAATTATCGCTCTGACTGCCAGTGCATTCATCGATCAACACAATGATATTATCAATGCAGGGTGTGATGCTGTGTTACACAAACCGTTTCATATTCCCGAAATTTTTGCAGCACTTAGCAAACAATTGGACGTTAAATTCATTTACCAAGATGCACCAGTAACTGCTTCATCACCTACGTCAAAAATTACCCCTGAAATGTTAGTCTCATTGCCACGGCAATTATGCCGAGAATTGCGTGAAGCAGCATTAGAATTGGATATGGATAAAATTGAGGCTGTGATTGCTCAAATTCACATGTTAGATCCTGATATTGCCGATAGTTTAGAAGCATTGGAAAAAGGGTATCAATTTGATCAAATTATTCAGCTTGTTGACGCATCAGGATTACAGGATTAACAGTAATGGCGCGGGTAGGTTTCATTTTTCAGGTGTTTTTGTCGCGCCACCGTGACTGATGCCGCGAGTTTTGGTGAATATCGTGGATGGTTCGGGTCTAAATAATCAGGGATGTGACTTATTTGTTCACCAAAGAAAAAGGAGGGTTTGTAATTTATCGATGCTAACCATTGTTTCAAATCGTTAACATTAACGGTGGTTGAATGCTAGTCTGGTTTAGTTTTATAAGCGATTCTAGCTTTTTCATAGTTAATAGTTTTAACATCACTAACGCCAAGTGCTAATAATTTTTATTTGCCTGCAACGCGATATTTAAGCCGAAAGTATTTAGAGCTGTTTGGATTAACCAATAAAAACATGCCTTTTTTATCTGCGAGTTTATAAGGCTTATCTTTGGCTTTGGTGTTCTTGTAGGTGGTATCTGTGAGTATTGGGGGTATCTATTCTGGGGTTAGAAAACATGCCCCGAAAAATACCCCTTGAGTCGGTGGTATGTCAATGTATTTTATTGAATACCGTTGGACAATAAAAAACCCGCCAAGTTAGAAAATTTGCGGGCTTTTGGACTTCTTTGCATCTTACTGGATGCTTATTTGGTGCCGATGACTGGACTCGAACCAGCATGACTTGCGTCACCACCCCCTCAAGATGGCGTGTCTACCAATTTCACCACATCGGCTAAACTTTTATTTATTTAGTTTTTTCAACCGCCGCCGCTTCAGGGACAGGAATTTCAGAAGCAGCAGGTTTTGCATCAGTTATGCTCGGCACATCTTGCTCTGTTTTGCTAGGATTAACAATTAAATCTTTTGCAACAGATTGTTGGCTATTCATAACCGCTAAGCCCAAACTTGTTGTAAAAAACAATGTTGCCAAAACAGCTGTTGAGCGTGATAAGAATGAAGCCGCACCTTGTGCGCCAAACACGGAACCTGACGAACCTGTGCCAAATGCTGCGCCGGCATCTGCACCTTTACCTTGTTGCATCAGCACTAAGCCAATAACCCCTAATCCCAACAACACATGAATAACAATAATGACTTGATACATAGACCGGCTCAAACTGTAAAAGCGGTTAAAAATCTAAAATACTGCCGCAACATAGCGACTAATTGTCCCTATCATAGCCTCTAAAATAGTTTTATTCAAGCAGCGATTGCCCGTTGCACATCATCGGCTAATTGCTTAGCATAATTTTCAACAGTCGTATAATCACGCCCTTCAACCATCACACGAATCAAAGGTTCTGTTCCCGATGCACGCAATAAAACGCGCCCTTCATTGCCTAACGCCTGTTCCACAGCACGCACAGCATTTTGAATTCCAGTATGATTTAAATCCACTTTTTGCGCGGTACTCACGTTAATTAACACTTGTGGATATTTTTGCATTCCCGATTTCAAATCATGCAGCGATAAGCCTGTTTTTTGCATTTCAGCAATCACTTGCAACGCGGCAATAATACCGTCACCGGTTGTGGTTTTATCCAAACAAATAATATGCCCAGAATTTTCCCCTCCAATCATTCCTTTGTGTTCTGCCAGCATTTCAATGACATAACGATCACCCACATTAGCGCGTAACAACGGTATATTTAAAGCGTTCAGCGCATGTTCCATACCCAAATTCGTCATCAACGTACCAACTACAGGACCTGTGAATAAACCAGCGGTCAGACGTGCTTTTGCGATGATATAAATCAATTCATCACCATCAACCAATTCACCTTTGTGATCGACCATAATGACACGATCGCCATCACCGTCTAAAGCAATGCCAAAATCCGCTTTTTGTTCTATAACCGTTTGTACTAAATTTTCTGGGCTGGTCGCACCATAACCTTCATTGATATTTAAGCCATCGGGTTCTGCCCCAATTGTAATCACCGTTGCGCCAAGTTCTTTGAAAACGTGTGGGGCAACGTGATACGTCGCGCCATTCGCACAATCAATTACAATTTTCATCCCATCAAACGCTAATCCAGCCGCGACACTCGCTTTACAAAACTCGATATACCGTCCAGCGGCATCAACCACCCGTTTAGCTTTACCGAGTTTTGATGAATCCACTGTCGTAATCGGTAAATCTAAATAGGCTTCAATTTTTCGCTCAATATCATCAGGTAATTTCGTTCCTTGCGCTGAAAAAAATTTAATACCGTTGTCGTAATACGGATTATGCGAGGCACTAATCACAATACCCGCTTTTGCATGTAATGTGCGCGTTAAATAAGCCACTGCTGGCGTGGGCATCGGACCTAATAAGCGTGTATCAACACCTGCGGCCGTTAGACCCGCTTCTAATGCCGATTCAAACATATAACCCGAAATGCGCGTATCTTTACCCACCAGCACAAAATTATGTCCTTCATTCGCAAAAACTTGCCCAGCCGCCCAGCCAAGTTTTAGTAAAAAATCCGGTGTAATGGGCGGTACACCGACTTTGCCTCGAATACCATCAGTTCCAAAATATTTTTTTGTCATAGCGTATCTTCCTAAAATGCAGTGATAAAAAAAGGAGAAGCGTGTGGCACTTCTCCTTCATCATTACGATTTAAACGAGTGTTTAGTGTTGCTCGATAGCATCATCCAACGATGGTGAATCATTTTTTGATTCGCCAATTACAATATGCAAACCACCTTTAGGCGGCATATCATTCCAACCTTCTGGATCGCGCACGGGTTTACGCGCCATCAAATCATCAATCATATTTTTATCGATGGTTTCGTATTTCATCAACGCCGCTGCCATACTGTGCAAAATATCCATATTTTCTTTCAGAATTTTCTCAGCACGCGCGTAGTTTTTATCAATGAATGTACGAATTTCCTCATCGATACTATGCGAGGTTTCTTCAGCAACGGTTTTGTGACGTGTGACAGAACGCCCTAAAAATACTTCGCCTTCTTCTTCGCTGTATGACAAAGGACCTAAACGTTGTGAAAATCCCCATTTTGTGACCATGTTTCGCGCCAACTCCGTCGCACGTTCAATATCATTCGATGCGCCGGTACTAACTTGCTCCCAACCAAAAATAATTTCTTCGGCAATACGACCGCCGTACAAACTTGAAATCATGCTATCCAATTTTTGTTTACTGGCACTGTATTGATCGCGTTCAGGCAAAAACATTGTCACACCTAATGCACGACCACGCGGCATGATGCTAACTTTATAAACGGGATCGTGTTCCGGTACTAATTTGCCCACAATCGCATGACCGGCTTCGTGATACGCGGTCATTTCCTTTTCTTTTTCATTCATCACCATTGAGTAGCGTTCTGCGCCCATGATAATTTTGTCTTTAGCTTTTTCCAAATCAGCCATGCTGACAACACGCTTGTTCATGCGTGCTGCAAACAATGCCGCTTCGTTAATTAAATTCGCCAAATCCGCACCTGAGAAACCAGGTGTGCCTTGCGCGATATATTTAACTTCCACGTCATCTGCGCTTGGTACTTTTTTGATATGTACACTCAAAATTTGTTCACGTCCGCGCACATCAGGCAAACCGACGGTAACTTGTCGATCAAAACGACCTGGACGCAACAACGCTTTATCAAGTACATCAGGACGGTTTGTGGCGGCGATGACAATAATGCCTTCGTTACCTTCAAAACCATCCATTTCAACTAGCAACTGATTCAATGTTTGTTCGCGTTCATCATTACCGCCGCCTAAACCTGCACCCCGTTGACGACCAACAGCATCTATTTCGTCGATAAAAATAATGCACGGCGCATGTTTTTTTGCTGTATCAAACATATCACGCACGCGAGATGCCCCGACACCGACAAACATTTCCACAAAATCAGAACCTGAAATGGTAAAAAATGGCACTTTCGCTTCACCCGCAATGGCGCGAGCTAATAATGTTTTACCTGTTCCAGGTGGTCCAATCATTAACGCACCGCGTGGAATTTTACCGCCTAACTTTTGGTATTTTGCAGGGTCGCGCAGAAAATCGACCATTTCTTCAACTTCTTCTTTGGCTTCGTCACAACCTGCGACATCGGTGAAGTTGATTTTGATTTGGTCTTCTTCAAGCATACGCGCTTTACTTTTACCAAAACCCATCGGATTACGACCACCAGGACCGCCGCTGTTCATTTGACGCATGAAAAACACCCACACGCCAATCAACAACACCATTGGTCCAAACGATACCAACAATTGCATCAGCAACGAAGGTTGATCGGGGGGTACGGCTTTAATTTCAACATTATTTGCCAACAAATCATCAACTAAATGGGCATCTGTAGGGGCATAAGTTTTAAAAATTTGTCCGCTTTGCAGCTTACCTTTAACAATGTGTTCATCAATGATGACTTGTTGAACTTGTCCTGCTTTAACGGAATCAATAAATTGCGAATAAGACACTGATGAATCCACGCGCTCATTTTGCGGGCTGCTGCCAAAATTATTAAACAGTGACATCAGCAGCATAGCGATGACACTCCAGATGAGTATATTTTTTATCATATCGTTCAATTTAAACGCCCTAGACCGGAAGAACGGCTCTCAATTTTTCAAAAACTGAGTGATTATATCGGGAATAATGTTTCCCCGACGGTTTTTTATACATTTGATTTGAAGCCTTTTGCCAAAATATAAACTTCATTACTGCGTGGACGGGAGGCTTTAGGTTTTCGGATAGTAACCGTAGCAAAGGCTAGTTGCACCTCTTTATGAAACGCTTCAAAGCCTTCGCCTTGAAATAATTTAACTAAAAAAGTACCATTTTTTGCTAATACGGTTTTTGCGGTATCTAATGCCAATTCGCCTAAATAAATAGCCCTCGCTTGATCGGTATTTTTATTCCCGCTCATATTCGGTGCCATATCAGACATGACTAAATGAATTGGCTCATTATTTAAAACGGCGTAAAGTTCGTTCAATACACTTTCTTCACGAAAGTCGCCAATAATCATATCTACGCCGTCGAGCGGTTCCATTGGCAAAATATCTAACGCCACTAATCGTCCATTTTTACCGAGTAACTGCCGTGCAAATTGTGACCAACCACCTGGCGCAGCACCTAAATCGACAATATTCATCCCCGCTTTGATTAGATGGTCTTTTTCGTGTAATTCTTTGAGCTTGAATACGGCGCGAGAACGATACCCTTGCGCTTGTGCCATTTTGACGTATTCATCATCAAAATGTTCCTGCATCCAGCGATTACTGCTTTTAGTTCGTGCCATAATGCGCCATTTTTAGTGTAGAATTGAGTTTTTTGATTGTAGGAATAATGTGTGGATGCTGTAAAAAAGAAAAAGTTTAAATCGGACGCGCATCACTTAAAGCCAGTCGTGATGATTGGTCAAGCGGGTTTAACAACAGCGGTGTTAGCAGAAATTGAATTGGCACTGGATAGTCATGAATTGATTAAAGTAAAAATTCGCGCTGAACGTGATGAGCGCAAAGCGATTGGTGAAAAAATTTGCTCTGCTACAAAAGCAGAATTGGTGCAGTCGATTGGTCAAATTATTGTAATTTATCGTTTGAATCCGAATAAAAAATCTTAATTTCGTAAAATAACAGTGCTTCAACAGTGTGTATTTTATAAGCAGATAATCTTTTCTGCTACTGTTGAATGCCTGTTCTTGCTTGGATAAACACTTTTCTTTGAATGTCGAAATATTGCCCCTTAACTATTTTATTTTTTGTAATTTCCGACAGTTTTTAAGATTTACTCACAACCATGTTCCTCATTCTTCCCTTGATTGGAATCGTATATGGACTCTCCTCATTTTGCAAGCCTATTTCATATTTGGATATAGCGAAATCATTACAAAATCAGCCACTGTGTGAGCATTTCAAAATCTAATTGACGCAATCGTTCTGCTAGTTGTGTCGCTAATATTTGGTCGATTTTTTCAATGTGTTCAATCACACATGAACAATTTTCAACATCTAATCCCATAACTGCTTCACGCAATGCAGCTATTAGCTCCGGTGATTCATTTTGCAACGACGTGAAATCCACCACATTATTTTCAGTTGATGCGGTTTTTTCGGGTGTTCCATAAATGAAACTTACCCCAAGTTGTTTTGCCATACAATTGAAAATTTCGGAATCACGATACGGTTTATTCACAATATCATCAACGCCCGCCGCTAGAAAATCTTGGCGTTGTTCTACGAAAACCGATGCTGTCACCGCCACAATTTTTACTTTGTCGCCATTGGGTAATGCACGAATGCGGCGTGTTGCTTCAACACCATCCATTACCGGCATTCGTCTATCCATCCAAATAAAATCCGGTTGTAGCAGTTGAAATTGCTCAATACCTTCTAGTCCATTAAGTGCTTCGTAAACCTCAAATCCAACGCAAGCTAATAAATTCTTTAATAACAAACGATTTTCCAATTGGTCTTCTACAATTAACACGCGGTAACGTGGTTGCCCTTTTTCTAACCCCACAACTTGTAATGCGCTGCTGTTAGAGAGTGATTGAACCTCAGTTTGTGCAACTTTGATAACAGGCAATTTAAGCGTAAAACACGAACCTTGGTTTAATACACTCGTGACGCTAATACTGCCGCCCATCAATTCAACGTATTCTTTAGTAATGGGCAAACCTAAGCCCGTGCCTTTTTGCTCAGATTCACTACTAACTTGTACAAAGGTATTAAAAATTAGCGGTAAATTGCGCTCAGAAATACCAATCCCCGTATCGTCGATACAAAAAACAAGAACACATCGCTGCGTATCGGAGAATTCTTCCGTTGTTAAACGCACCTGCACATTGCCTTGTTTTGTGTATTTAATCGCGTTACCAATAAGATTAAGTAAAATTTGTCGTAATTTTGATTCATCCGAATTCACAAAACGCGGGAAACTTGAAGATTGATCGAATAACAGTTCTAAGTTTTTAATTTCAGCGCGTTCGTGCATCATGTCAAGCGTGTCACGAATCATCTCGCCTAAATCAAAATTTGTATTTTCAATCGTAACGCGACCAGCTTCAATTTTTGCCATGTCCAAAATATCGTTAATCAATTCCAATAAATGTTTACCACTATTGTTAATGATATTTAAATTTTCTCGTTGTATTACATTTAAAGAAGGGTCGCGTTGCATCAATTGTGAAAAACCTAACACCGCATTCATCGGCGTGCGTAATTCATGGCTCATATTTGCTAAAAATACACTTTTTGCCCGATTTGCAGCTTCAGCGCGGTCTTTAGTTTTTTCTAATTCCGAACTCAGAATTTGCAAATCTTGGTTATTACGTTCTAGGGCTTGTGTGCGTTCATTTACGCGTTGTTCAAGATATTCATTTAAAATGCGATAATTATTTTCAGAGTCAAGAATTGCCTGTCTACGTTCTTGAATAGATTGCCTCATATTCTCTACACCCGTAGCGAGTAATCCAATTTCATCGATTTGTTTGAGTTTTAATTCACCACTAAAATCACCACTTGTAATTATTCGAATGGCTTGCAGAATTTGTCGTAACGGTTTAATTACGATGGCATTTAAAATAACCACTAGCGATAAAATAATTGCTAAACTTAGCGAAATCAAAGAAATTAAACGATTTAAGGCTTCTTGTTTTAACTGTGTTTCAACAAAACGAGGTGTTAGATAAACTGTCACTGACCCTATTTTTTCTTCCCCATGCAAAACATCGGCGTGTCGTTCAATAAAACGGTCTTGGATGATTTGATTGGTATCGATACTTTTCCATTGTAAGTCACGGATTTTGCCACGAATAGCTTGCTTATCATCGGTCACAATCACGGCGTAAGTTTGATTATTGAGCATTTCAATATCAACAATTTTGGTTTGCCACGCTTCGTCCATTTCCCATAATGGTAAATTTAAACTTTCGGCTAATCGTTTAATTTGCCTATCCGCTGATTGCTCCAATTCTGCATAAAGTCGTTGCTGCGTGTCGAGATAACTGTTAATTTCATAAAAACTCAACACGCTAATGACCACACTCAGCAACGACAAAATGATTTTAGTTTTGATGCTTTGCATAAAATTCTAAGGCGATGGATTTTGATAAAGCCGAGTAAATCGGTTTAATTCTTTAAACCACGAGGAAGGTATTTGTTGTTGATTATAATAGCGGTTAATAATTTCC
The DNA here is from genome assembly GCA_903834465.1 of uncultured Pseudomonadota bacterium. Lineage (GTDB taxonomy): Bacteria > Pseudomonadota > Gammaproteobacteria > Methylococcales > Methylomonadaceae > UBA10906. Next base: position 33,388 of record CAILJB010000055.1, read on the forward strand.
TGATAATGACCATTTTTAATAATTTGCGCCAAACCTTGGCGATAGCGTTGTGCAATGGCTTGGGCGTTAGGATAATTTTTGTCCAGCATAATCGCAATGGGTGAAATGGAATGCGGGACGGGAATCGATACAAAATTTGCGTGTTCATCGGGGAATAATTTAGCAATCATTTGTTGCCCGACTAAATCAATTTCTAATACTAAATCTAAACGCCCGTGATGCAATTTTTTAAATAATGATTCTTGGGTATAACTGGTTTCAATGTAAATTCCCAATTGTTCAAATGCCGCGCGATTAGAAATCGTGCCAGATAACGCACCAATACGATAACCTTTTAAATCTCGAAGTGTTTTGAATGGAATTGATTTTTGATGCGTGGGGTCGTAGTAATACAAAGAAATCTCAGAAATCGCAATCGGAATAATTGCTGCGAAATCTTGATTTTCCATGTAAAAAGCAGGATTACCTAAATCGTTATTCGTCGTATCTTCAATTAAACGTTTGAGCGGTCTGAATTCAATGCGAGATTCTAAACCTGTCACTTTCGACATTGCGGCAATAATCTCGCCACCTAAACCGTTATAGGCTAAATTTTTTGACCAATAAGGAAAACTTTCGTTTGCCTGAAGTATGACCACATCGCCGTGAGCCATAGACGTTATAAGCCATAACAAACAGAAGATTAGAATGTATTTCATCATAAGCGTGGCTTTTGATTACTCGTTACGCTAAATCGTTGCATATCGTCTAAACGTAATGCTGTTAATTCACGTCCCCAAACGCAACCCGTGTCAAGAGCATAACAATTATTTTTTTTGTAAAATCCCAACGCTGACCAATGCCCAAAAATAAGTTTTGTTTGCGCTGTTTTGCGTTCTGGCACGTTAAACCACGGTAATAAATGTGCGGGTTGTGAACCTAATTCGCCATTATATTCAAAATTTAGTCGTCCGAATTTATCGCAAAATCGCATTCGCGTAAAACAATTAAAAATAAAACGAAGTTGCTCGATGCTTTCCAAATCATCTGACCATAAATCGGGTTGATTACCGTAAAGTTGCTCTAAAACATTCTGATAATTGTCACTTCGCAACGCATTTTGTGCCAATGTTGCCATGATTTGCGTTTGCGCTAAATCCCATTGTGGTGGTAAACCAGCGTGTAATAACCCGAAATCGTGAGCGTAATGAAACAGTGGTTGCTGGCGTAACCAATCCAGTAATTCATCTCTGTCTGATGCGTTAAAAATTGCTTGCAGCGTATCTTTTTTCTTTGTTCGCTCTGGAAAACTTGCAGTCACCAGCAAATGAATATCATGATTTCCTAAAACTGTTACAGCTGCTGTCCCTAAATTTTTCACAAAACGAAGTGTTTCTAACGATTTATCGCCTCGATTTACTAAATCCCCCACAAACCATAATTGGTCAGTGTGTTCGTTGAATTCAATGTAATCGAGCAAATGTAATAATTCGTTAAAACACCCTTGCACGTCACCAATGGCATAAATAGACATAATTTTTAATGCAACGTGCGCGGAATAGATAACGTAAAACGCGGAATAGGGGCGTTAAATGTTTCGCCTTTACTGTCACGAAACGTATAAAACCCTTGCATTGTCCCCACATCTGTTTCGAGTAACGCGCTACTGGTATAGCGAAAATGCTCACCCGCGTTAATTTGTGGACGCATTCCAATCACCCCATCACCGTGGACTTCTTGAATCTTGCCATTCGCATCGGTTAAAACCCAATGACGTTGTAATAGTTGCACCGTACTTTTACCGGTGTTAGTGATAGTGATAGTATAGGCAAAGATGTAGCGATTCTGGTTCGCGTCCGAATCCTTTTCGACAAACGACGCGGTGGCTGTAACGCTAATAGTGTGATTTTCATTCATGACAATAATGGCAAAATTCCGTAAATTAACTGATATTTTTTGCATTTTATCCTAATTCACCTTAAATACAGGTAAACGATTCCTTATGAAGTACAGAAATTATTTGATTATGTTATTACTCGCTGCTTCGCCGTCGATTCATGCAGAGGATGGTAAAGATTTATTTCTCGCGGCAATGAATGGCAAAGAAGAGCGTGTAATTGCATTGCTCAATCAAGGTATAGATGTAAATAGCAAAAATGCCGGCGGTCGCACCGCGTTAATGGCGGCATGTTTTAGTGGTAATCTGCACAGTGTTAAGACGTTACTTGCTTACGGTGCAGACGTAAATGCGGTGGATAACACGGGAAATTCGGCGTTAATGGACGCATTGATTTTTGGTGATGAAGACATTATCACTTTGTTAGTCAAAGCCGGCGCTAACGTTAATGCCCTGGACGCACAAAAAGTACCGATTTTAGAACGCGCTAAAAAAATTAGCGGTGAAAATGTGATTAAATTATTAGAAGCGGCTGGCGCAAAAGGTTCCGAGCCACCGCCACCGCCTGAACCCACTGCTGAAGAACTTGCGGCGAAAGCCGAAGCAGAAAAAGCAGCGGCTGACGCGGCAGCTGAAAAACCAAAGAAAAAACGATAAGGAGACACGTTATGCGTATACACATTATTGGTGTAGCAACGACATTTATGAGTGGACTTGCTTTGTTAGCACGACAGGAAGGGCATGAAGTGACAGCTTCAGACAGTTGTATTTTTCCTAAAATGCGTAAGCAGTTAGAGAGCGCAGGCGTGCAATTGAAAGATGGGTTTAGTGTGGAAAATCTAGCGTACAAACCGGATTTAGTCATTATTGGCAATGAATTATTTCCTGATAATGAGGAATTACTCGAAGCACGCAAACGGTCTATGCCTTATATTTCAGGCGTGTTGTGGCTAGAAGAGTATGTGTTATATGATAAGTGGAAGATTAGTGCGCCGTCTCATTATGTAAAAGCGATGCCTTCTGGAAGTTTCGATTCGAAAGAAGAAACACCTGCTGATAAACCTGCTGTTAAAAAACATGCACCCAAACCACAACCAGAACCTGGAAAACTCAAACAACGGATAGTGCGTTAATTATGCGTATTCATATTTTAGGTATTTGCGGCACATTTATGGGGGGGTTGGCTGTTTTAGCAAAACAGTTAGGTCACGAAGTTAGCGGCTCAGATCAAAACGTATATCCGCCGATGAGCAATCAATTACGCGCTCAAGGTATTACGTTAATGGAAGGTTATTGCGCTGAAAATTTAATGCCTCGACCGGACTTAGTCATTATCGGCAATGCCTTATCGCGGGGGAATTCCGAAGTCGAAGCTGTTTTGAATCAAGGCTTACCTTATACCAGTGGCGCACAATGGTTATCTGAAAATGTATTGCAAGATAAATGGGTATTAGCGGTTGCCGGAACACATGGCAAAACCACAACGAGCAGTATGCTAGCGTGGATTTTAGAAAAACAGGGGTTTAATCCCAGTTTTTTAATTGGTGGTATTCCATTAAATTTTGGGATTTCAGCACGTTTGACGGATTCCAATTTTTTCGTTATCGAAGCCGATGAATATGATGCCGCGTTTTTTGATAAACGTTCTAAATTTGTACATTACCGTCCACGCACTGCGATTTTAAATAATTTAGAATATGATCACGCGGATATTTTTCCAGATTTAGCGGCGATTCAAAAACAGTTCCATCATTTTGTGCGAACTGTGCCAAGTGAAGGTTTATTGATTGTGCCAGAAGGTGATATGGCATTAGAAGAAACGTTAGCGTTGGGTTGTTGGACACCTGTTACTTATACCAGTATTTTAGGCGAAGGTAGCTGGAATGCAGATTTATTAACTGGCGATGGTAGTCGCTTCGCAGTGTATTTTGGTGTGCATCATCAAGGCGAAGTGCATTGGAATTTAACCGGTGAACACAATGTACGAAATGCGTTAGCAGCCATGGCAGCAGCGCATCATGTTGGCGTTTTGCCGCATGATGCGATTGCCGCATTGTCGAATTTTCAAAATGTGAAACGGCGTATGGAAGTGTTAGCATCGAAAGATGGTGTGACCATTTATGATGATTTTGCTCATCATCCTACGGCGATTGCGACGACATTAGACGGTTTACGGCAACATGTTGGTGGTGAAAAAATTATTGCGATAATTGAACCACGTTCCAACACCATGCGTTTAGGTGTGCATCAACATACGTTAGCCGCGTCGTTACGCGCCGCTGATGTTGCAATTATTTACCAACCAGAATCGCAAAGTGCGTTGACGTTGGCAAGTAATACGGTTGTTTGCAGCAGCTTAGAAGAAATTGTGGCGCGATTTCGTAATGAAATTCAGCACGGTTGTCATGTCGTGTTAATGAGTAATGGTAGTTTTGGTGGCTTGCACCAGTTATTGATCAGCGAATTGGAAAAAGTATGAAATTATCCCTTATTTTTATAGCGACAAGTTTATTCGCAATGCAAAGCATTGCTGCCGAAAAAACCACACTGCGAATTGGCGTGCAAACTTCCGGCACGTTAGATTGGGAACTTTCAGTTTTGCCACAATCACCTGACTTTCAAATTCAAACGCAACCTGTTGCGACGGCAGAGGCAGCAAAAATTGCATTGCAATCTGGTGCAGTGGATATGATTGTTTCCGATTTTTTATGGGTTTCACAAACCCGAAATACAGGCGCAGAGTTCACGTTTTATCCGTATTCAAATACATCTGGTGCGTTGGTCGTTCCGGGAAATAGTGCCATTCACGATATAAAAGATTTGGTTGGAAAACGTTTAGGAATTGCCGGGGGTGAATTAGATAAAAATTGGTTGTTATTGCAAGCGGCTGGTAAAAAACAAAATGTTGATTTAAACGCTACGGTTGAAAAAACGTTTGGCGCACCACCGTTAATCAATGAGCAAATCAAAAACCAGCGCGTTGATGCCGTTTTGACACATTGGCATTTTGCCGCGCAATTAGAGGCGCAAGGTTATCAGCAATTACTCGATGGCAAGGCGTTACAACAAAGTTTAGGTATTCAAGATAATGTACCGACATTGGGTTATGTATTCAAACAATCATGGGCAAACAATCACAAAGCCGCCTTAAATGCTTTCTTTGCCGCCACATCGCAAGCCAAAAATCGGTTATGCGATGATGACGCACTGTGGCAAAAAACGACTATCAAAATGCAATCTGCCCCCGCTATTTTACGTCAACGTTACTGCGCTGGCCGTGTTAATGCGTGGACAAATGCCAATCAACAAGCCGCGCAACAGCTTTACAACGTTTTATATAATTTAAACTCGAAAGTGGGCAGTTCTGCGAATTTAGCCGCCGGTACATTTTGGACAGCGGAGTAAACGTTGTTTTCAAAAGCCTTACCAACCTTATCGATTGTTGCTTTTTTAAGTTTGTGGCAAGGGCTGGCGTTATTTCTGCACAGTTCGTTATTGCCCTTACCCGAAACAGTCGCGTGGGTACTTTGGCAACAGTGTCAATCTGGGGAATTACCGTACCATTTAGGCGTAACGCTTTTGCGTTTGGTAGTGAGTTTTACTATTTCAATGTTGCTCGGTTGCACGATTGGTATTGCATTGGGAAGAAATGAAAAACTCAATGCTTTTTTCGATCATTGGCTAGTCATTTTTTAAATGTTCCCGCATTGGTGACAATTATTTTATGTTACGTTTGGTTTGGATTAAGCGAATCAGCGGCAATTCTGGCAGTCGTTTTAAACAAAGTGCCAAATGTGATTGTGACATTACGCGAAGGCACACGAGCGTTAGATAAAGATTTACTCAATATGGCGCGATGTTACGGTTTTAGTCGAACAAAAATGCTGCGCCATGTGATATTGCCGCAATTGCATCCGTTTTTAATGAGCGCGACCCGTTCGGGATTAGCGTTGATTTGGAAAATTATTTTGATGGTCGAACTTCTCGGACGCAGTAACGGCATGGGTTATCAATTACATTTGTTTTTTCAGTGGTTTGATATTGCCAGTATTTTGGCATACACGATGGCGTTTGTTGGCGTGATTCAATTACTGGAATTTGTATTACTAAAACCGCTCGATAATCTTGCCAAACGGTGGCGATAAATGACGACGGTTCATATTCAAATTCACGATAAAACGCATCACGGTGCAGAAAAACCCACGATTGAAAATTTTGCCTTGTCTTTAAATGCAGGGGAATTTGTGTGTTTAGTTGGTCAGTCTGGCTGTGGGAAAACGACGTTATTAAATAGTATTGCCGGATTAGATCCACATTATTCAGGCGAAATTCGTGTGGGTAATTCGCAGCAAAATCCCCAAATTGGTTATGTGTTTCAACAGCCGTGTTTATTACCGTGGCGTACAGTGCGTGAAAATATTGAGTTAGTATTTTCAACACAAACCGTTGTGCCAACATCTCAAGTGGATAGTCTGCTGGATTTCATGCAATTAAACGCTTATCAGCATGCTTATCCAAAACAGCTTTCAGAAGGTATGCGGCGGCGGGTATCGATTATTCGAGCATTTGCAACGAATCCTGATTTGTTACTGATGGACGAACCATTTGTATCGCTCGATGCACCAATGGCAAGAGAAGTACGGGAATTATTGCAACAACTCTGGCACAGTCGCCCACATACGGTGTTATTTGTGACGCATGATTTGCGTGAAGCGATTGCACTGGCGGATAGATTGGTGTTTTTGACCAGTCGTCCGATGCGTGTATTGCGCGAGGTAAAAGTCCCCATCGCTCGAAATTTGCGACACGACGTTCGCATAATTGAAGCGTTTCGTGATGAGTTAATTCATAATTATCACGACTTACATCCGCTATTATAAATTCCACCTAAAATGACAGGGCGTTTTGCGCCTGTTACGGCTTGTAAATTTCCTGCTTTCTGATTAAGCGTTTGTTTTGCCAGCCATGCAAAGGCAATCGCTTCAACATGGTCGGGATGCAAGCCAAAATCTGCCGTTGATTGCACAGGACACCGCGCATTTTCAGTTAATAAACGCATCAAGTAAACATTATGAACCCCACCGCCGCAGACTAAAATTCGCGCGGTTTCAGGCGCAACCCGTTCGATGGCTTCACAAATAGTAATGGCTGTCAAATAACATAAACTTGCTTGCACATCTTCGGGTAAATAATTTTGCAATTCACATTGAGATTCGAGCCACGCTAATGAAAAATAATCTACGCCGGTACTTTTTGGTGGCGGGGCGTGAAAATACGGCTCTTGTTTGAGCAAAGCAACTAACTCGAAATTCACTTCACCTGAGCTTGCCCACGCACCTTCCGCATCGTAGCAATCGTTGCAATGTCTTTGTATCCATTGGTTTAACAACACATTTCCCGTACCTGTATCAAAACCAATCACAGATTTGTCATTATCTGCTGGTAAAATCGTGACATTGGCAATGCCACCGATATTGACAATACAGCGTGTTTCACTGGAGCAACGAAAAACAGCTTCATGAAAGGCGGGAACAAGTGGCGCACCTTGCCCACCTGCGGCTAAATCACGACGACGAAAATCAGCAATCGTCGTAATGCCCGTTCGTTCAGCAATGCAATTTGGATCACCAATTTGCAGCGAAAAAGGAAAACGTCCTGATGGCGCGTGATAAACCGTTTGACCGTGACTACCTATGGCAGTGATTGCGGTAGCGGATAACTTTTTCTTTTGCAACAAATTTTTAACGGTGCTGGCAAATAATTGTCCTAACCGTATGTCCATTTCGCCGTAGTCTTGTAACAAAATTTGGGCGTTTGGCGCACTAAGCTGTTGCAACTTACATTGAAGTTCAACAGAAAAAGGTAAATACTCAAAAGCAATGAGTTCAATATGGTTATCGCTTAAATTTACTAACGCCGCATCAATGCCATCGATGCTCGTGCCAGACATCAAGCCAATATAGAGTTCAGGAGGAGGCATTTTTAATCAAAGTAGTAGTCGTTTATACTGTGTATAGCAATAATATTACCTCAATAAGCGAAAGTTTTTTAAGAAGTACACAAATGAGTTTAACTTTTCAACCGTTAATCAAACCATCCGCTCACCAAATAACTAGATTTGCATGAAAGCATCTGATGTTTCTGCCGCAAAAAAATGCGGTTATTTTAAAAATTCTTTGCGCCACAAATTTGCCGCTATTTTTAGTGGTGTGTTATTAGTGATGATGATTTTTTTAGCGGGATTACTTTATCAACAAGAACGTGATTTTTTATATCAAGCGGCGGTGAATCAAAGTCGCACGCTCTCTTATACATTGGCAAGCAGTAGTGCAACCTTGATTTTAAGTCACGATGTGACGGGGTTAGCCGAAGTGTTACAAGGTTTTAACGATACGCCGGATTTAAATCGTGCTTACATTCTATCACTGACCGGTGAAGTATTAAGTTCAACGCGGACAAATGAAGTCGGCTTGTTTGTCAGTGACGCGCAAAGTCAGCGATTACTAAATAGTCAACCTATTCCGCAAGTTTTATTAGCGAATACGCATCAAACTGATGTGGCGACACCGATTTTTGCGGGTTCACGTCATGTGGCTTGGTCACGCGTTGAAATGCGAATGGATAGCGTGAATGCTAATTTGCAATCTGTGTTAATTCGTGGCGTGATTATTATTGTATTTTTGGCGATATTGGTGGTGTTTATCGCGCTATTTTCAGCACGAAGAGTTACAAAACGCCTTAATGAATTAGTACATATTTTTACCGCTGTTGCACATGGACAACGTAACGTGCGTGCAAAAATCGTAGACAACGATGAAGTCGGTTTATTGGCGCAAGGCTTTAATACGATGCTCGATGAATTGTCTGCAACAGAGCATCAGCGTGAACAAATCACCTGTTTTTACGGTGCATGGATTGCCTGTAATAACGTCATTGTGCGCGAAACAAACGAAGAGGTATTACTCAATGAAATTTGCAATGTGATTGCAAAGCAAGTGCCGTTCAAATTAGTTTTGATTGGCATGGTGAATGAAGAACAATGGATTGATTTTGTGGCAAGTAGTCATCCGGAATCAAGATATTTTAAAAATTTGCGGGTTTCGGTCAAGTCTACATTACCAGAAGGATGCGGGCCAATAGGACAAGCTATTCGCGGCAACTGCCCCATTATTTTTAATGATTTATTAGATGAAGATGATTCTAAACCCTGGTGGGAAGCAGCGGAAGCAGAAGGTATTCGTTCAAGCGCGGCATTCCCAATCTCTTGTGGTGGAAAAATTGTTGGCACATTCTCTTTGTATTCCACAGAAGTCGATTATTTTACAGCAGAATTGGTTAATTTAATTTGTGGTTTATCGCAAGATTTACGTTACGCATTGGAAAATTTAAAACGTAATAAATTACAGCTCATGCAAGATAATGAATTACGCATTGCAGCAGCGGCATTTGAATCACAAGAAAGTTTTATGGTGACGGATGCTAATAATATTATTTTACGCGTCAATAATGGTTTTACCGCATTAACGGGTTATACCGCTAACGAAGTGGTAGGGAAAAATCCGCGTTTGTTAAGTTCAGGACGGCACAGTAAAGAGTTTTACGAGACAATGTGGGAAACATTGCTAACAGAGCGTTTTTGGCAGGGTGAAATTTGGAACCGCAAAAGAAGTGGGCATATTTTCCCCGAATGGATTTGTATCACGGCAATCAGTAATTCCGCTGGCGAAATCATCAATTACGTTGCCACCTCAAACGATATTAGTCAACGCAAAGCGGATGAAGATCGGATTCGCCAACTCGCGTTTTACGATGAACTGACAAAATTGCCCAATCGGTCATTATTATTTCAACGCTTGAATTTAGCGTTAAACACTAGCCAACGTTATCAACGTCATGGCGCGTTAATCTTTTTGGATTTGGATCATTTTAAAATTCTCAATGACACTTTAGGGCATACGTTGGGCGATCAGTTATTGGTCGAAGTATCCGCTCGATTATTGCATTGTGTGCGTAATGTTGACACGGTAGCGCGACTAGGCGGCGATGAATTTATTATCATTTTGGAGCATTTAGATACAAATGAAATGGCGGCAGCGATGCAAGTACAAAGTGTTGCTGAAAAAATTCGCCGGGCCATTGCCGAATGTTATTTGTTAAACGTCGATATTTCTGGTGATGGAATTACGTCCACAATTGAATATCACACATCATGCAGCATTGGTTTTGTGCTATTTTCGGGCGCAAATGTAACGGCAGACGATTTACTTAAATATGCCGATTTAGCGATGTACCACGCAAAAAAAATGGGGCGTAATCAAATCAGTGTATTTGCACCAGAAATGCAAAAAGCCTTGATTGATCGTACGCAACTCGAAGCGGATTTACGACAATCGCTTGTTAACGATAATGAATTTGTTTTGCATTATCAAGCACAAGTTGACGGTGATGGACATATTTTAGGTGCAGAAGCCTTAGTACGCTGGGAACATCCACAACGTGGACGTGTTAATCCGGCTGATTTTATTCCACTTGCCGAAGAAACGGGCATGGTAGTTGCGTTAGGAACATGGGTGTTGCGTACAGGCTGTGAAACCTTAGCGAATTGGGCAAAACAGCCCGAAACGGCGCAATTAAAATTAGCGATTAACGTCAGTAGCCGTCAACTTGCTCAAGAAAGTTTTGTTGCACAAGTGAAGGAAATACTCGTTCAAACTGGTATCAATGCACAGTTACTTAAATTAGAAATTACCGAAAGTATGGTGGTAAATAATGTCGATGATGCCATTGCAAAAATGCACGCACTTAAAGCACTCGGTGTTAGATTTTCAATGGACGATTTTGGTACAGGCTATTCGTCATTGTCTTATTTGCAAAAATTGCCTTTGGATCAGTTAAAAATCGATCAATCGTTTGTACGAAATTTGTCGTTTGATAATCATGATTCAGCGATTGTAAAAACCATTATCAACTTGGGGGACAATTTAGCATTAAATATTATTGCCGAAGGCGTTGAAACTCAAAAAGAATGTGATTATTTATCTAATTTGGGTTGCCTTGTATTTCAAGGTTACTTTTTTGGTCGTCCTTTGCCGCTAAAAGAATTTGAACTTAGTGTTTTTGAGAAAAATGGTAAATAACATGCCGCAGGGTGAAACTTATGAAAAAAACACGACGTTTGCTTGCATTGAGCATAACAGGATTATTTTTAACTGCCGTTTATGCTGAGGAAAATCTGCCAGATGATAAAAGTTCGACGGCTATTGAACGTGTCGAAAAGGCATTTTACAGTAAAGATTGGCGCGAACTTCCCGATGAACAGCTAATTAACGCCAATAGAATTAAATGGAATCGATTGGCGAAAGCGGCATTAAATCTGCCTGAATGGATGGAGTTTAGTTTAAGTCAGCGCACACGTTTTGAATCCAGTTCACACCCTTGGCGTAACGGTCAATCAAGTGAAATAAATGTACAAGTTCCATTGCAATCGCGTATGCGTTTAGGGGCAAATAACGAAAACTTTGGCTTTATTTTTGAAGGGCAAGATGCTCGCACAAATTTTAACGGTGCAAATCAATTTGCTGGCGACGCAATGATTGATACTTTTGATGTACTGCAACTCTTTACTTCCGCAACGTTACAAAATATTGCAGGTACCGGTTTGCGTGGTAATGTGCATCTCGGACGATTTACAATGGACATAGGTTCAACACGGCTAATTGGGCGGGACGGCTTTCAAAATAAAACGAACAGTTTTGAAGGCGGACATTTTTCACTCGTTACCGAAAATAAGTGGCAATTACGCACGTTTTTAATGTCGCCTGTGCAACGTTATCCAAATCAAGCAGATGAAGGTAGCCGCAATCGTTTGTATTGGGGTGCTGATTTTGAAGGAAAACCCGCAGATTGGCTTAATTCGGAATGGTATTACATTGGTGTGAATGATAATAAATCTGCAATACACAAAGCATTTTCAGTATTTGGCACCCGCGCCCATCTTGCACCAATTAATCACTCAAATTTAAAAAAGGAGTTTGGGGCGTTGGATTACGATTTTGAAACAGCGGTAGAACTTGGTGAAACAGGGGTGCAAGATTTTTTTGCTTATACTGGACACGCAGAACTGGGTTATACCTTTAATACGAATTGGTTTCCACGCTTGATGGCGGAATATGATTACTCAAGTGGTACGACAAATCCAAATGGGCGAATGAATCACACTTTTGATCGTTTGAGTGGGCAACGTGTCAATTTGTTTATTAGCAGCTTGTTTGGTCCGATGATTCAATCAAATTTGGAATATGGCGGTTTGCGTTTAGTTGCACAACCTACCGATAATATTAAGCTAAATTTAAAACACCATGTTTGGTATTTAGCTGAAGCAAAGGATGCCATGTATAGCAGTAATATGCCTGGTTTTGCCAATTTGCAAGATAAAACCGGCAATGCAGGACGTTATTTAGGACAGGATGTGGAATTATCAAGCAGCTGGTCGTTGCGTTCTAATTTAACATTAGAAGTGGGTTACGAGCATTGGTTTAAAGGCGATTATTTTTCCCGTTTACCCGCAAGTGCAGGTTTGCCAGTCGGTGGCGCGAAAGATACCGATTATTTTTATGTGAGCAGTGAAGTACGTTTTTAACAAATGAGTTTCAAACCAGTTTTAGATTTTCACAATCAAACGATTGATAAATTGACCACACGAATTGCACAGCAAAAAGATTTGTTATCTGTTGTTCGAGATGTGTTGCCAACGAATTTAGCAGAACATACGCTGCATTGTGTGGTGCATGATACAACGTTGCTGATTTATACGGATGCGGCGATATGGTCATCGCAGTTACGTTTTCATAGCACAACGATTTTAGCGATAATTGCACCATTAGTTTCACAAACAATTAAACGTGTGGAAATTAGATTGTCGCGCACATAATTATTTTTAAATGTAAACGATTCGCATTTAAATATATTTTTTGTTATGCTTGCCCCATAATTTTTATGGAGCAACGTATCATGTTAAAGAAAAAAAATACTTTAAAGCTCAGTATTGTTAGCAGTCTCATCCTTAGTTCTATTCCCGCATTTGCGTTGGAAAAACCAAAAACTATGGAGGATATGTGGAAAATAATCGAAGCTCAACAAAAACAAATCGAAGCTCTGCAAAACACAAAATCGCTTCCTGAAGACGTTCCCGTCAAAACAACCGCAACCAATGAAGTCAAAACACTGGAACGTAAGACCGACGTTTTAAGTCAGGAGGTTGAGAAACTTCGCACTAATCTTGCTATTCCAGAAGAAGCTAAATATAAAAGTATGTATGGTTTAGGGCCTGCGGCATCGAAAGTTTATCAAGTGGGGAAAGGGCTTTCGATTGGCGGTTATGGTGAAGGAAGTTATCAAGCGAATGTTGCTGACAAAGGAAACGCACAAAATAACGCTGATTTAGAACGTATGGTTTTATATATTGGTTATAAATTTACCGACAAAATTTTGCTTAACACTGAAATTGAATATGAACACGCCAGCACAGGTGAAGGCACAGAACTCAAAGGCGAAGCAGAAGTGGAATTCGCTTCGTTAGATTTCTTTATTGACCCGATTGCAAACGTTCGTACCGGTTTGATGTTAATGCCAATGGGTTTGGTGAATCGTATTCATGAACCATTATTTTATTTTGGTAATCATCGCCCAGAAGTTGAACAACGTATTATTCCTAGCACTTGGCGCGAAATGGGCGCGGGATTGTTTGGGGCAATCACACCGAATTTAACATACACCGCGTATGTTACTAACGGTTTAAATGGGGTCAAAAGTACCTCTGCGGGTGGCACAGCAGGTTTTAGTTCGGATGGTATTGTTGAAGGACGTGGCGGCGGTAGTTTTTCAGCAGCAGAAAATTTCGGTTATACCGCTCGTATGGATTATGATCCCTCATTTGTACCTGGATTAACCGTTGGTGCTTCGGGTTATGTGGGTAAATCTGGACAGAATCAACAATACCTTGGACAAAAAATTAACGCTTTTACACAACTTTATGAAACACATGTGCAATGGAAATATCGCGGTTTGGAATTCAGAGCTTTAGGTTCATGGGGCTTTATTGGTGATGCCGCATTGCTTAGTGCCGCGAATGGACAAACGATTGGTTCACAAAATTATGGTTACTACACAGAATTGGGTTATGACATTTTGCCTTTAGTTTTACCAAACACAACGCATTATCTCGCACCATTCGTACGTTATGAAAAATTGGATACGATTGCCAAAGCCCCAAATGGTTTTGCGGATGATTTAACGAAAGATTGGCAAATTTTCCAAGTTGGTTTGCAATATAAACCCATTTCAAATGTCGTAATTAAAGCCGATTATCGAAACTATGTTCAAAAACAAGGCACGCATCCTGACGATTTCAATTTAGGTTTTGGTTTTATTTTCTAAAAATTATTTCAAGTTCGATTCGATTTAGGGATAACATTCGCGCAATGGATGTTGTCCCTTCTTATTTTGGAGTTTTTACAATGACACAAATAAATACATTACTTTTTTTACTATTGTTTAGTCTCTCATCACTCAGTTACGCACAGATTTTTTACAGTAAATCGGAAGCGTTAGAGCTTGCTTTTGGCAAAGTGCAACTTGAAAACTTATCGCTCTTCCCCGAAGAAGCTGACATGGTAAAAATTCAACAATTAGCAAAAACGAAACTTGAATCGGGTTTGTTTACATTTTATGTTGGCAAAGACGGCGGCAAAATTTTAGGTTACGCCGCAATTGAAAGCGAAAACGTACGAACCAAACCCGAAACAGTGATGATTGTTTTAACGCCAGAAGGTGAATTACGAAATGTATATTTATTGGCATTTCATGAACCGCCGGAATATATGCCGCCTGAACGTTGGTTTGAATCATTGTTAAAACATCCTTTGACAGATTTAGATTTTAGTAAAGGTGTCGATGGCATTTCTGGCGCGACATTAAGTACGCACTCTGCATTGAATAGCGTGCGGAAAGTGATGGCAGTTTATCAAGTAATGGTCAAAAAATAATGCGTTATTTTGTGAGTGGTGAACAGCAGCGAAAACTGTTGCTGAATGCGTTAGTGCTAATGTTTTTAGCGTATGTGGCATTACTTTGGATAAGCAACGGGATGATGTATTTTCATCGTATGGATTTAACTTTTGATTCTGTTGTAACGTATTATTGCGGTAATGAAGAGCAATTTGTTCCGGCGAAAAGTTACGAAGGGATGCTCGAAGTGCTGCATTTTCATTTGTTTGCCATGGGAATGTTGGCGGTGACGTTGACGCATTTAATGCTGATGACTGAATTTTCGGTGCGCTTGAAGATTTGGTTAAGCAGTCTGACATTTTTTTCAGCGATTGCCGAAGAACTTGCAGGTTGGCTGGTGAGATTTGTTCATCCGCAATTTGCGTATTTTAAAATTGGGACGTTTTTACTTTTGGAAATTTCGTTGTTTGCGCTGATTGTGACAGTGACATGGTCGCTGCTAAGAGCAAGAATGCAAATGCAACGAAAGTCAGAAGGGTAGGGGTTCAAGATTTTGAACCCCTACCAAAATTTAATTAGTCAAAATGTACTAATTCGTAAGGTAATGACGGTTCACGTCCTGCGAGTAAATCAGTCAAAAATTTCCAGAATACATCCGCTGACGGTGGACAACCCGGCAAGAAATAATCAATTTTAACCACTTCATGAATTGGGTGAACTTTGTCGAGCAACAACGGCAATTCAACATCATTTGGAATTTGAGCATTCTCAACGCCAATGCCATCACGGTAGGCTTCGTTTAAACAATCTTCCAAACTAATATGATTTCGCATCGCAGGCAAACCGCCGTTAATGGCACACGCACCGACAGCGACAAGCGTTTTACAGTTTTTACGAAATTCGCGCAAAACATGGACGTTTTCAGAATTACACACGCCACCTTCGATTAAACCAATGTCGCAATCAGGGCTGCAATGTTCAATATCGGTAAGTGGCGAACGGTCAAATTGAACGTGTTCAACCAATTCAACCAACCGTTCATCCAAATCTAAAAATGACATGTGACAACCAAAACAACCTGCGAGAGAAACGGTCGCAACTTTTACTTTTTTATTCGTCATGATTTACTCCTTCTACGGCTAACGCAACCGTATCAATGTGTGCGTGATCGAAAATACGTTGCCCAATCGGTACTTTGTAGCCTGTGCGTTTAATTAAAATCGCGCCTGTTGGGCAAATATGCGCCGCACAATCGTTCACATCTAAATCTGAATCTTTGAGTAAACCGCTTTCCGAATTGACGATTAAGCGTTTTTCAAGTCCGCGACCGCTAATGGCAAACACATTTTTGCCATCTTCTTGCTGACTGGCACGAACACAAAGCGTGCAGAAAATGCAACGGTTGTGGTCAATCATCACATCAGGATGTGAGGCATCGACTTCGCGGTTTTCAAAGAAATGCGGAAAATGGTTGTCGGTCATGCCTAAATGGTAAGCGACGGCTTGCAAGTTGCAATTGCCTGTTTTTTCGCATGATGGACAAAAATGATTGCCTTCGACAAAAAGCATTTGCGTGATTTTTTCGCGGTCGTCGTTCAATTCTTCTGAAATGTTGGTGATATTTTGACCTTCAGATGCGGGGAACGTACACGCCGAGCAATTACGTCCATTGACTTTCACCGTACACAATTTGCAACTGCCGTGCGGCGTAAATTTCGGATTGTGACACAAATGCGGAATATAAACGCCCGCCGCTGTTGCCGCTTGAATGATGGTTTGCCCGTCTTCAAACGGAATTACTTTTCCATCGATAACGATTGTTTTACTCATATTTTAGTCCTCCACTTGCGCCAAATGGGCGTGCGCGTCATCACGATGCGCCATACGTCGTGCGGTTTCGAGAGATTTATCCAAATCAAAACCAGGTTCATAACTGATTTTTTTCAACATACTTTGATACAACTCAGGATAACGCTCAAGCGTCGTTAATACAGGATTTGCGGCAGTTTGACCTAAACCACAATGGCTGTAATTTTTGATGAGTTGGCAAAGTTCTTCGAGTGCAACAATATCGCCTGCGCTGCCATGACCTTCGACAATTTTATCGACTTGTTTTTTCAGTAATGACGTTCCAACGCGGCACGGTGTGCAAAATCCACAACTTTCATGCGCGAAGAAATGACTGAAATTGTGAACGATGTCTAAAATGTTGCGCGAATTGTTGAAAACAATAAACGAACCGCCTGTGGCTAAATCTTCAAAGGCGATTTTGCGCTCGAACTCTTCGTTGGAAATAAATGTCCCCGAAGGTCCACCGACTTGCACACCTAAAACATCGCTCGCGCCACAATCGTTCAAGATGGTTTGAATCGTTGTGCCGAAAGCGTATTCGTAAATGCCAGCTTTTGCACAATCGCCGCTGATACTTAAAACTTTCGTCCCTTTCGATTTTGCTGTGCCGAGATTTGCGAACCATTCGCCGCCGTGAATAGCGATATTTGCCGCAGCTAAAAACGTTTCGACATTGTTCACAGAAGTCGGTTTGTTCAAATAACCGCTTACCACTGGATACGGCGGACGATTACGCGGAATGCCTGCTTTGCCTTCGAGTGATTCAATTAACGCCGATTCTTCACCGCAAATATACGCGCCTGCACCGAGACAAATTTCGATGTCGAAATCAAAACCGTGTTGCAAAATGTTTTTGCCGAGTAAATTTGCATTACGTCGCGCTTGTAAAATGCCTTCGAGTTTTTCGGAAAGATGCAGATATTCGCCGCGCAAATAAATGAAACCTTGCGTTGCGCCGATAATTGCTGCCGCAACCGTCATGCCTTCAAATACGGAATCAGCATAAGAATTTAATAAAACGCGGTCTTTAAACGTTCCAGGTTCACCTTCGTCAGCGTTGCAAACAATGTAACGTTGCTTTTGGTGTTGCGCTTCAATATCACAAACGCCTTCGTCTTCGCTACAAAATTTCCATTTCCATGCCGTCGTATAACCCGCCCCGCCGCGTCCACGCAAACCTGATTTTTCAACTTCGTTTAACGTTTCCATCAAACCGCGAGCAAACGTTGCGTTAATACCTTCACCTTGCGTTGGTTTTTGGTTTAGCAATAAATCGGGCTTGATAATATTGTCTTGAACATCGAATAAATCACGCGACCATTGGTCTAACGGCAACTGCTTATTCACGTTTTCGACAATTTCATCGATGCGAGCTTTGGTCAATTTCGTAATCGCATAACCGTTTACAAGTCCCGCAAGCGATTGGTCACACATTCCTGTGCAAGACGTATTGTTTAAACTAACTATACCATCAGCGCGAACTTCGCCAATTGTCACGTCCAATTTTTCAGAAAAATAGTTAATCAATTCTTCTTGCCCGACCATTAAATCGGTAATCGAACTGCTGATTAAAATGTCGTATTGCCCACGCGGCGTGAGATGGAAAAAACTATAAAATTCCACCACATTACGAATTTGTGTGCGCGGAATATTCAATAAATCCGCTAACTGTTCAATCGCTCCGGCAGGAATATAAAAATAACGTGCTTGAATCGCTCGTAATATTTTCAATAATCGCGTCGGTTTAAAATCATTTTCTTGAGCGAGTTGTTCAATAAACTGTTTCATAAATTGTCTCCAATTCTTATTGGCGCAAGTCTTTAATCACTCTGACTAGCTCACTATTTGATGGCACGGCTTCGATGCTAAAGCCGAGTTTTTTCACCATTTCGAGCATCGGTTCATTCGCGTTTAACACTTCGGCTTCAAAAAATAACATGCCTTTATCTTTAGCGGTTTGCATCAATGTTCGCATGAGTTTTGAGCCAATGCCTAAACGTTGGCAATCGTCCGCCACAACCAATGCAAATTCCACCGAATGCCCGTCAGGATTGACCATGTAACGACCAACACCTAATTCGTTTGGCAAGTTCGGATCATCTGTGACAGCTACAAACGCCATTTCACGGTCATAATCGATTTGGGTGAAACGCACTAACATTTCCGGTGTCAATTCTTGCAACGCTTGGTGATAACGGAAATATTTGGTTTTTTCTGACAAACGCTCGACAAAATCCGTTTCCATTTTCGCGTCTTCAGGACGAATCGGGCGAATGGTAATATTCATGCCGTTTGGCGTTAAATAACGTTGTGTTAATTCATGCGGATACGGATGAATTGCCATGTGCGCGTAACGGCTGAGTTGATGCGACGTTTGGGCTTTAATTCGCGCATCGACGGCAATTGCGCCATGTGCATCAACAATCAACGGGTTAATGTCTAGTTCTAAAATTTCTGGCAATTCACTGACCATTTCAGAAATATTCAATAAGACATCAACCAACGCTTGTTTATTTGCTGGTGGCAAATCACGGAAGGCTTTTAAATATTTTGCCGCTTTGGTTTTCGCAATCATCCGTTCAACCATGTATTCATTGAGCGGCGGCAAAGCAACGGCGTTATCTTTGAGAATTTCCACCATCGTGCCGCCCAAACCAAAGCTAATCGCCGGGCCAAAGACGGGATCACGCACCACACCAATCATCAATTCACGACCACTTGCCGATTTAAACATCGGTTCAACCGTCATGCCCACTTCGGTGATTTCAGGGTATTTACTTTTAATGGCGTGTTCCATTTCGGTAAAGTTACGCGAAATGTCTTCAACACTGTTGATATTTAAACGCACACCGCCAATGTCTGATTTATGGCTAAATTCAGGCATATTGATTTTTAACACCACAGGGAAACGCAACGTTTCGGCAGCAATCATCGCATCTTTTGCGCTAGACACTTTAACAGTTTGATTAACCGGAATATGGAACGCCGCGAGAATGGCTTTGGCTTCTTGAGCGGTTAAAACGTCACGCCCTTCGGCAAGTACGCGCTCAATAATCAAACGTGCGCCAACAACATCCGGTGCAGCCCGTTCATCAGATGGCGATGGAATTTGTTTAAGTAAAATTTGGTTTTGCGCGTAATTAGCTAAAAAACCAAACGCATCCACGGCAACTTCTGGCGTAGAAAAATGCGCGACATTGCTGTTTGCAAAAAGTTCACGCCCTTCTTCGACTTTTGCGCCGCCCGTCCAGGCGGCTAAAACCGGTTTTTTACTGTGTTTTGCGCCTTCGATAATACATTCTGCAATTTCGGTCGGATTGGTCATCGCTTGTGGCGTTAAAATCACCAACACACCGTCGATATTGTCGTCTTTTAAACAAACTTCGAGCGATTGTTGATAACGAACAGCGGTCGCATCGCCCAAAATATCCACCGGATTCGCATGCGACCAATGCACTGGTAAAACTTCATTCAATGCGTGCAAACTGGCATCGCTCAATTCCGCCATTTTAATGCCGACATCTTCGGCTCTATCGGTACTCATTACACCAGGGCCACCGGCGTTAGTGATAATGGCTAAACGGTCTTTTTTGACTTCGTAATTATTGGCAAGCACTCGTGCTGCGGAGAATAATTCGCTGATACTATAAGCTCTCACCACACCGGCACGTTCAATGGCCGCATCGAATACGCTGTCACCGCCAACCATCGCGCCGGTATGTGACATCGCGGCTTTGATACCTGCTTCATGGCGACCCGATTTAATTAAAATGACCGGTTTCAAACGCGCGGCGGCTTTCAATCCGCTTAAAAAGCGACGTGCATCGCGAATGCCTTCGACATACATTAAAATGCCTGTCGTTTTTGTGTCGGTCGCTAAATAATCCAGCACTTCACCGAAATCAATATCTGCCGCGCCGCCCATTGACACAACGGTTGAAAAACCAATGTCTTGCGATTTTGCCCAATCTAAAATCGCGGTGCAAACCGCGCCAGATTGTGACAATAACGCTAAATTACCATCTTGAATGGTGCCATCACCAAACGTGGCATTTAAATAACCACTCGGACGCGCCACACCCAAACAATTCGGGCCAATAATTCGAATACCATAACGATGTGCAATGTCTAACACTTCCTGTTGCAGACGATGTCCTTCCTCGCCCAATTCGCCAAAGCCAGCAGTAATGATAATGACCGAATTCACGCCTTTTTCACCACATTGACGCATCACGCTTGGCACAGTTGGCGCGGGGGTTGAAATGACAACTAAATCTAAATCTTCGGGAATAGAATTTAAATCCGGATAGGCTTTGAGTCCTAAAATTTGGTCGCGTTTGTTATTGACCGGATATAAACCGCCTTTAAATTCGGCTTCTTGCATATTGAGTAATAATCGATAACCGACACTTTCGGGGCGTTCTGACGCACCCACGATAGCAACGGACTTGGGAGTAAAAAAACGATTCAGATAATGCGGACCCATAACAACTCCAGAATAAAGTTTAAGAACAATTGTGAAAGCCTAGCACTTTTGTGTGTCAATTAAGTTAAGGCTTAGATTTTAAACACGCGGCTATTGTGACACATCAGTTACAAAATAAAATAAGTGGCAACGGAGTTTTTTGCGAAAACGGCTAAATAAAGTATCCTTTACCACTATTTTTACTAACCAAGGATTCATTTTCGTGAATAAATTGTTCAACAAACTTTCTTCATTTTTCAAAATCATTTTTTTAGGATTAACAATGGCATCCTCTGCTCAAGCCGCGACTGCGGAAGAAAATAAAAACACCGGTATCTCGTTCCTTGCTGAAAACGGTAAAAAAGCCAATATTGTTACCACTGCAAGCGGTTTGCAATATGAAGTGTTAACCAAAGGCACAGGCACAAAAAATCCTGCTGCGTCTGATACCGTCACTGTGCATTACGCCGGCACAACGTTAGATGGCAAAGAATTTGATAGTTCTTACAAACGCGGTGAACCGACCAGCTTTCCATTAAATCGCGTCATTCCAGGTTGGACAGAAGGCGTGCAACTTATGACGGAAGGTGCGAAATACCGTTTTTATATTCCATCCGATTTAGCTTATGGAACACGCGGAGCTGGTCGTGATATTCAACCCAATGCAACGTTAATTTTTGATGTGGAATTATTAAAAATTAACTAGTTAAAGTATTTTATCGGGGGTTAATTCTAAAAACCCCTTTTTTTATCGGGTCAAAAGGCGTAAAGAACACTAAACGATTTCCAATTTTAATGTTATAACCGTAACCATCGTTATAGCAGTGCTGGGAAAATTCCCAGTGAGAGGAGAACGTCATGCACATTAAGTTTCCGTTTGATTCGTCAAGCCCCGTCGTTGGCGAGGCTAGCATTGATATTAACAAGTCTATTCACGATGTATTTGCCTATGTTGGGGAACATTTTTTTGATAATTATCCCAAATGGGCTGTTGAAGTCGTTGAATTTGAACCCCTAGACAGTGACAGCGTGTTTATCGGTGCGAAGGCAAAACAAGTTCGCAAAGATAATGGTGCTAAAACTGAATCTATTTTTGAGATTACCGATTATCAACCCGACCAAAAATTAGCCTTCCAAGGTGTTGGTGCGCCTTATCGGCACAGTTATTTATTAGAAACTGACAAACCCAATTCCTCCACCCATTTAACATTTCGTTTTGAATTGTTAGAACTCGACGTGTTTATGCGTCCATTCCAAAAACTGATACGTTCTGCCATTGAAGATGGCGCAGAAAATACGGTTGAAAACATTAAAAATTTAATCGCTGTTGAATATAACTAACACTACAGGAGTTTAAATTATGTCTTTTATTGTAGAAAAAGATAGCGGTGGTCTTATTCCTCAAGTGCTTTCTGCTATTTTGGATGAATGCGTAAATGGCGTGACATTGGCAGATCCTGATTTAGACGATGCGCCTATCATTTATGCTAATAAAGCCTTTGAGCGTTTAACCGGTTACGGGCAAGCCGACATCATTGGTTTTAATTGTCGTTTTCTTCAAGGTGACGATAGACATCAACCTGCTCGACAGCAAATTGCAGAAGCCATGAAAAATCATGAAGCTCTTGAAGTGACGCTGCGAAATTATAGAAAAGATGGTACGTTGTTTCATAATCGGCTGAAAATTACGCCTTTATTCGATAGAAAACAGCGCGTTATTTATTATCTTGGCGTGCAGTACGATATAACCGAACAAGTGAATTCGAGTAATGAAATCGAAAAATTAAACAATTTGATTAGTACGATGACAAACAAATAATCCTAAGCCTAAAAAAGGTGAGTGTATGAGTGCAACAGAAATTGCCAGCAATGGTGGTGGCTTGATTTTTAATGAAGTCTTATTTGCTTTGGCGATACTCGCCTTTTTTATATTGTTAGCGATTGAGAAAAAACATCCATATCGTATTTTCTCCCCCAAGATTGCTAAAGAATCATTCGTCACTAATACCACTGCATTTTTGATGAATAACGTGATTTTGACGGTGTTACGAGCGTCATCATTATTTTTAGTCGCCCAACAGTTTTCATCTTACGGCTTATTAAGTGGTTTAGATAATGGCATCGTTAAAGGCGTATTAGCGTTCGCATTTTTTGATTTTGCGATTTACAGTTGGCACGTTGCCAGTCACAAATACGAATGGCTGTGGCGATTTCACAAAATCCATCACTGTGATAAAAGTTTCAATGTTTCTACAGGTTTTCGCTTTCATGTTTTCGATTTATTGCTCGAAATTATTTACAAATGCGTATTTGTAATTGTCATTGGCGTGAATGCGTATTTAGTGCTTTCCATTGAGATTATCGAATTATTTTTCATCTTTTTTCATCACGCCAACATCCGCGTTCCAAACGAAAACGTTATTTCACAAATTATTATCACACCTTCGCTACATCGCACGCATCATTCCACTTTACGCTCAGAACACGACAGTAATTACGGCATTGTTTTAGCGATTTGGGACAGAATTTTTAACACCCGAAAAGAATTAGTACCTGAAAATATTGGGTTGGATTTAGTTCAAGCTGAAAATTTTATTCAGTTGTTTTCGCTGGCGTTTATTACCGAACGTCACGTTATGAAATTATTAAGCTGGCTTCCTAAAGGTAAAAAATAAGCGATGATTATTAAAACGCAAAAAGAAATTCCGAGTAGTGAAATCACAGATTTGACGGTATTTAAAGCGCGTCGTAGATTTATCAAAACCGTATTGGCAAGTGTTGTCGGAGCAACGATGCCAGTATGGGCAGATAATAATAAGTCACGGACATTATTACCAAATAATGCGCTAGTTCCCACGCCTATCGAGTTGGTCAAAAATTATACGAATTATTATGAATTTACGTTGAATAAAGAAGATTCCACAAAATTGGCGCAAAATTTTGTTACGGATCCGTGGTCGCTTGAAATCAGCGGCGAAGTGGAAAAAGCGGGAATTTATCATTTAGAAGACATTTTGCGACAACAGACTTTAGAAGAACGAATTTATCGTTTTCGGTGCGTGGAAGCGTGGTCAATGGTTGTACCGTGGATGGGCTTTTCGTTGGGTAATATATTGAAAATGGCAAAACCATTATCCACCGCACAATTTGTAAAATTTACCGCTATTTATCAACCCGAAACGATGCCAAATCAGAGAAATAATGTAATGCTCCAATGGCCTTATGTTGAAGGTTTGCGAATTGATGAAGCGATGCACCCCTTAACAATGCTTGCGGTGGGCATGTACGGTGATACATTACCCAAACAAAACGGCGCACCCTTACGTTTAGTTGTGCCGTGGAAATACGGTTTTAAAAGTATCAAAGCGATTGTAAAAATCGAATTATTAAAAAAAGCTCCGATTACAACGTGGAATAAATCTGCGCCTAATGAATATGGTTTTTATGCCAATGTTAATCCAGCCGTCACGCATCCACGCTGGAGTCAGAATAGTGAACGTCAGCTTGGCAGTGGATTCTTCACGGCGCGACGACAAACAGAATTATTTAACGGTTACAGCGAACAAGTCGCCGATTTGTATCGTGATATGGATTTACGGCATTTTTTCTAATGGCATGGAGAATCAAAAAAGCGTGGTTATTAACGTTAATAATTTGCTTAATTCCTCTGTTATGGTTGTTCATTGATGTTGCGCTAAATAATTTAGGTTCAAATCCTATTCAAGCCCTGCATATTCGTTTAGGTGATTGGTCGCTACGTTTTTTGTGTTTGACATTGGCGATTACGCCGATTCAAACGATTATGCGGTGGCGCGGTATGGCGGATTATCGTCAATTGTTTGGCATGTATGCGTTTTTTTATGCCACGCTGCATTTGTTGGTGTATTTACTTGTTGACCATAATCTCGAATGGTCGCTTATCGGCACAGATATTATCGAAAGCCCGTATATTTGGTTTGGTCTACTCGCCTATATTATTGTGTTTCTATTGGGCATTACCTCTTCTAAATTGGCTAAAAAATGGCTGGGGAAAACATGGAAAAAACTGCATCGTTTTATTTATATTGCGGCGGGTGCGGCGGTTATCCATTATTTTTGGCAGCTTAAAGGTAATCTCGCTGAGCCGTTATTATATGTAATTACCCTCTTTTTATTGCTTGGTTTTCGCATGTTAATTTGGGCGACAAATCTCAAATTGAATAAAATGATGCTTCCCAAAGGGCGCAAGTAAATCGCTAAAGCAGTCAAACAAAAGTTCAGCTAAAATACCGTCTTTTTTAACTTTTCCCTGTTTATTCATGTCTAAACAAATTCGTATTGAACGCAAAAGTGGCAAAGCATTAGAACGCCATATTCCTGATCTAGCTCGCCTGAGAATTGAAGTTTTCCGCGATTTTCCTTATTTGTACGATGGCGATTTTGAGTACGAAAAAAAATATCTGCAAACGTATTTGGATTGCCCTGAAAGTGTAATCGTATTGGCGTTTGATGGTGATGAAGTTGTTGGAGCATCAACGGCGATGCCAATGAAACACGAAACGGCTGAAATTCAAAAACCATTTATCGAAAACGGCTACAACTTAGACGAAGTTTTTTATTGCAGCGAATCTGTGCTAAATAAAAATTATCGTGGCTTAGGAATTGGTGTGCGTTTTTTCGAAGAACGCGAAGCTCATGCCGCTGAATTAGGTGGTTTTAAACACATTACTTTTTGTTGTGTCGAACGACCCGCAGAGCATCCGCGTCATCCGGCGGATTATGTGCCACTCGACGCATTTTGGAATAAACGGGGTTATGTCAAACATCCCGAATTGCACACCAGTTACGTTTGGAAAGATTTAGATGATACGGAAGAAACCGCTAAACCAATGACTTTTTGGTTAAAACATGAACGTTAAAATTGCGGCGGCTCAATACGACATCAGTTTTTTAGAAACGTGGGCGAATTACCAACGTAAAACCGAACGTTGGGTAAAACAGGCCGTCGAACAAGGCGCAAAAATTCTGCTTTTTCCTGAATACAACACGATGGAATTAGCCTCGTTGTTTTCAGAAGCGGTTTATTCGTCGCTCAATGGACAGTTAGTTGAATTACAAACAGTACACGAAGCGTATTTGCATTTATTTCAAGGTTTAGCGCAAGAATATCAATGTTACATTCAAGCAGGCACGTTTCCAGTTTGCGTTTCAGAAGGTATTTATCACAATCGTGCTTATTTATTTATGCCTAGCGGTGAGTTTGATTTTCAAGACAAAATCATGATGACACGCTTTGAAAATGAGCATTGGCTTATCAGTGCAGGTACAGAACTAAAATGTTTTGATACCGAATATGGGCGCATTGCCATCAACATTTGTTACGACAGTGAATTTCCGTTGTTGGCGCGTAAACAAGTGGAAATGGGGGCTAATTTGATTTTAGTGCCAAGTTGCACAGATACAGTTGCTGGTTATCATCGCGTTAAAATCGGTAGTCAAGCTCGTGCCTTGGAAAATCAATGTTATGTTGTGCAAGCGGCGTTAGTTGGTGACGCACCTTGGTCACATGCTGTTGATGTGAATGTTGGGGCGGCAGGCATTTATACACCTGTCGATTATGGTTTTCCAGATAATGGCATTTTGGCCATCGGCGAATTCAACGTGCCGCAATGGGTTTATGCCACCATTGATTTGCAAAACTGTGAAAAAATACGCGCCGAAGGACAGGTTTTTAATTACCGTGATTGGCCGTTGCAAAATGACGTAGCGTCACGGTAGCAACGTTTTTTTTGCCAAATTTATTTTAGTGGCCAAATAATTTGATCCGCCACGATCGGGATGGACTTTTTGCATGAGTTTTCGATGTGCAACGATAATGTCCGTTTCGGTCGCATCGGGAGTTAAACCTAAAATTTCGTAGGCTTCCGCGCGTGACATTTCGCCAGAATAGTTTGATTGGCGCGAGTTTTGAGATTTTTCTTGTTGCGAATTTGAATTTTGATTTTTCCATTGTCGCCATAAACGGTGAAATTGTAAACCATGCGGCAATAACTGCAATGCCGCTGGTAACATGCGAAATAAAAATGTTACCGTCATCACAATAAAGGCAAAAAACCAATTCAATCGTCCCGTCGCCAGCAAATAACTGAGTAACATCCCGATTAAACTGATTACAAGAACTCTACCGTATTTTTTTAAAATAGCAGGCGGCTTTTTCAATAAAAATTGTACGGTAAAAAAAGCGACTAAAAATAAAAGTAGCTGAAGCATTGCTGTTTAAAACTTTAAGCAGAAATCACGACGCAATTACGTCCGTTTTCTTTGGCTTTGTAAAGTAAATGATCTGCATCAGCGACCATATCATCCAAAGTGTGACGCAATAACATGGTTACGCCAATACTCATCGTAATTTTCAGATTTTCTCCTGTTAGAAGCGTTATCGTTTTATGGGCTAATGCGTCTCGAAAATCATCAAATAATTTAAAAGCGTTAACTTTATTCAATTGTGTCGCAATGACACAAAATTCTTCGCCACCATAACGCGACACAATATCACTTGCTCGAAAACGTTGTTGCAATAACAAACTAACCTCTTTTAATACTAAATCACCTATATCGTGTCCGTAAGTGTCATTAACACGTTTAAAAAAATCTATATCAAGCATTGCCACAGCAAAGGAAATATCTTGATTTCGATGTGCGCTTGCCACTAACGGAATGCCTAAACGTAGTAATTGCCGCCGATTATTTAACCCCGTCAAAAAATCTGTCGTCGCCGCTTCTTCAAACGAAATCATTTTTTGATAATTTACCGCATTTGCCAATGCAATCGAAATTTTTGAAGTAAATACGGCAAGTAATTTTTGATCATTCTCGTCGATAGTTCGTCCATTATTTAACAAGACGACGGTTGCTTTTTGATCATTAGTTTCTAAATATAAAACCGCATATTTTTCATCAAAATAATTTTTTCGCTCTCGCATTGCACGAAGGACAAGCTGTTCAATCTCTTTATGCTTACAAAGTTTATCTAATACATAGGATAAACATTCACTGTAATACCCAGCTGCGGCAATAATTTTCATTACGCAATGAGGCGTTTCATTCATGGAATCTGCATCGAGTAATTCTTCAATGCACAAAATACCGTCAGGTTGACAACCGAGAAATGAACTAATTTGAGTTAAAACCCCCGACGCAAATTCGGTCATTGAATTAACTTGAAATAACGTATCAGTGCTAGCGATAATTTTTTCCAAGCCTTCTCGATTTTTACTTAATGAGGCAATATGAGTATCTAAAGAAATCATCGCTTCATACGCGCGTAAAGAGGTAATGACGGTTGTAAAGAGTTTTTGAGCAGTCAATTCGCTTTTAGCTTTGTAATCGTTAATATCGTAATCGACAATAACACTTTCTTCTGGCGCTTGTCCGGGTTGTCCTGTGCGTAGAATAATACGGATATTTTTATCCTGTAATTCGTCACGAATAAATTTGACTAATTGCAAACCCGCATCGTCACTTTCCATAACAACATCGAGCAAAATAACGGCGATATTTTTTTCTATCGCTAACAATTTGCGTGCATCAGCAGCAGAATAAGCACTGAGTATTTCAATGGAACGATTTTTAAATTTCACATCATCTAAAATCAACTGTGTTACTGAATGAACGTCAACTTCATCGTCAACGACTAATATACGCCACGGTGATTGTTTTGTGAGTTCGTTTGTTGATGTAATAGAACGCTTTAAATTTAGTGAGTTTTTAGGCCGCATAATTACACCAGAATTTTAAAATTTTTATCAAAAGTTAGGGAAGAGAACGAGGGAATTGTACCGTAAATGTCGTACCGTTTTCGGCACTTTGAAATGTTAAACTGCCTTTTAATGTTTGATATACGATATTGTAAACAATATGTAACCCAAGACCGCTACCACCATTACCCCGTCGTGTGGTAAAAAATGGATCAAAAATTTTGGGTTGTAATTCCATTGGAATCCCTTTCCCATCATCGCTATAAGTCAATTGAACCATATCGTCATTTATGCGTGAAACACGGATGGATAATACGCCTCTTTGATTGGGTTCGTAAGCGTGATGCAGTGAATTCATAATGAAATTAGTCAGTAATTGCGAAATTGCGCCCGCATAACTGTTAATTATGAACTTTTCAGGACAATCGAGTTCGATTTTGAGCATTGTTTTCTTGAGCGCAGGTTTTAAACTCAATAATACTTCTTCAATGTAACGATTAAGGTCAAATTCACGGCGTTCACCACTGGTTTGATCGACGGCAACTTGTTTGAAACTATGAATTAAATCTGCAGCGCGGCGGCTGTTAATAGTTATCAATTGTGTAGATTTTTCAGCTAATTTGAAATACGCATTCAATTCGTTTTCAGCTAATTCACCTTGTTCGTACAATTTAGCGACTTTGTCTGTTTTCGCGCTAAGATGCGTTGCGGACGTAAGCGTAATGCCAATGGGCGTGTTAATTTCATGTGCAATACCTGCTACTAAACCACCTAATGCCGCCATTTTTTCAGCTTGAACTAATGTATTTTGTGTCGTTTTTAATTGTGTTAACGCGTCTTCTGCACTTTCTTTTGCCGAAACCAATTCGATTGTTCGGGATTGCACACGGTGTTCCAAATTGTCATAACCTTGTTTGATTTGAGATGCCATGTGATTAAATGTTTGTGCTAATTCACCAAATTCATCGTGACGATACACGGGAACGCGCTGAGTCAAATCACCTTTGGCAATTTTTTTTGTAACCTGTATTAAATCATTAACCGGATGAATAATTGATTTACCCAACAAAAGCGCGAAGGCTGTTGTGATGGACATCAAAATTCCTAACGCTAAAAACGTATAAAAACGAAGTTGTATAAACGGCGCAAGTGCTTCGTTGGTCTCTATTTTAACCACCATTCCCCAATGTAAATCGGGTAAGTAACGCCACGCCGCAACGACCGAATGTCCTGCGTAATCAACACTAATACCTTGCCCGCGTTGACCATTAAGTGCTGCAACCATCGGTTTAGCAAGTTGACCAATCGGTACGCCACGATTGATTTCTGTTGTGTAACGACGTGGTGTGGTAAAAAAAACTGTATCGCCGATTTTTTTTGCCAGTAACGCTTCACCTGTTTTTCCTAATCCTGTGCTATCTGTAACAATGGGATAATAGCTATCCAAATTAGTTTGCGCTGCCAATACACCGATAGGCATCCCGTTTTTTAATAAGGGCGTGGTAGTAAATGCCGCTGCTTTTCCTTCTGATGGTTCATAGTGCGTAAATGTTGAAAACTCTGTTGTTAAAAAATCCATCGATTGCCGAAAACTTTCCGCCAAAATGCTGTCGCGGTAACGACCCGTTTGGAGATTCGTGGCGAAATCCAATTCTTTTTTGATACTAAAAATCACTTCGCCTGATGTATCTATTAACAATAAATCGTAATAATCATAATCTGAAATCATGCGAGTTAGCACATGTCGCGTGTTATTTTCTGTTTGTTGATAAGCTGGCGAATGGATACCTTTCTTGTAATTTTTTTGTAATTCCTCGAAAAGCATCACGACATCTGGCGTATAACTTAACGAACGAATTTTTTCTCGACTATCTTCGATATAATGATTGATTTTATCTGCCTTTTTGTCAGCAATAAATGCCATATTATTGACGACCGTATCACTCAACGCCGTTTCAAAATTTCGCAAATTTAATATTGCAAATCCAGCAAGTGGCACAATCGAGGTCATTAAAAATCCTAAAATGAGATGCCGTATTAATGAATGACGCATCCGTAATGATTTAATCATGTGTACTTTTTCCGTTGTTAAGCGAATTTACTATTTCAGCCCATTCAGGCTTCGTGTGGTAATCGGGAAAAGGTTCGGGGCGAATGGGAAATTGTGAATTGTAAACTTCCTTAAATTGACCATCAGGTTGCGCTTGCCCGATGCGTAACATTTTCCAAGTGTGGCGCGTTTTTTTATCGATAGAAATAATGCCCGATGGTGCGTGAAAACTCTGTTGCAATATCGATATATTAACGTTTTCAGGCGTAAAAGAATTGGCATCATTTACAGCTTGCGCCCACAAATACACACTAAAATAGGCAGCTTCAATTGGATCACTGGTTACACGATTTGTATCACCCACCAATTGGCGATAATTTTCGATAAAACGTTGATTCGTTGGACTATCGATGGATTGAAAATAAGACCACGCCGCATAATGCGTGGCTAATGCTGGGTAATGATTTAGCTCATTTTCTCCGACACTGAAAGATAAAACGGGCGTTTCTTTAACGCTTGATTGCGACAACGCTTTGAAAAAATACGCATTACTGTTGCCGTTAATGGTATTTAAAATGACATCGGGTTTTAGTTTTTCAATTTCTTGCACAATATTATCAACGCCATCGCTATCCAACGGTAAATAACGTTCGGCTAATAACGTTCCATTCGCAACACGAATAAAATCTTTCATAATGCGATTCGCGGTGCGTGGAAAAATATAATCTGAACCAAGTAAATAAACGCGATGCCCTAAATTTTTTAATGCCCAGCGTACAGCTGGCACTATTTGTTGATTGGGTGCTGAACCGGTATAAATGATATTTGGCGACTGTTCTAAACCTTCATATTGCACCGGATAAAACAGTAGGTGATTATATTTTTCAACAATAGGTTTAACGGCTTTGCGTGAAGCGGATGTCCAACAACCAAAAATCACGTTGACGTTTTCTTGGGTAATAAGTCGCTCAGCTTCTTTTGCAAAAATAGTAGGATTTGATTGCCCATCTGCAATGACCATTTCTAATGGCTGCTTAAAAACACCTCGCGCATTGATTTCATTAACGGCTAAACGTACCGCATCCACTAAAGGCTTTTCGCTAATTGCCATCGTACCCGTTAATGAATGCAACACACCAATCCGAATTGGTTGCGGTGGTTTTTGATTAAAAAAATTCCAAATAGCAATAACTGTCACTAATCCAAAAATTAGTAGCGAAATTCGCTGGTAGTTAATAGTAGAATGACTCATAGCTAAACAAAAAATTGTCGAAAGACACCACATTAACACACGACTTATGCCTATAACAGACATTCCGTTACTTGGTTTTGCCGCCGCAAGTGGTACGGGCAAAACGACGCTTTTAACGCAGTTGATCCCATTATTAAAAAAACATCACTTGCGTGTTGGCGTGATTAAACACAGTCATCATGATTTTGAAATTGATCATGATGGCAAAGACAGTTTTCGATTACGTCATGCTGGCGCAACACCAATGATTTTAGTTTCAAAACATCGGCGCGTGGTGATTAGTGAATTTCCATCGCTTCAAGAACCTACATTAGATGAACAAGTTGCGTTGTTTTCGAACGATGATATAGATTTAATTCTAGTTGAAGGGTTTCGGCATGAATCATTTGCTAAAATCGAATTGCATCGTGCTGATTTAAATCAGCCTTTTTTATATCCTAACGACCCTCATATTATTGCTATTGCCACTGATAGTGATTTGAACACCAATTTGCCACAATTGAATTTAAACCAACCCGATGAAATTGCGGCTTTTATCATACAAATTTTTTTAAATTATGAGTCTTGAATCTTGCGTTATTACTGAAAAAAAACCGTTACTGTCTGTTGAAGACGCGCAGCAACGTATTTACGATGCGTGTCTTCCGTTAACTGGAAATGAAATTATTCCATTAAAACACGCATTTGGGCGCGTTCTTGCACAAACTATTTTTGCATCGATTGATTTACCGTCGGCGCGTAATGCTGCCATGGACGGTTATGCGTTTGCGAGTGAATCATTTAACGAAAATTTAACCGTTGTGGGGACATCGTGGGCAGGAAAACCGTTTGAAGGCGAATTAAAAATGGGCGAATGTGTGCGTATTTTCACCGGCGCAGTTTTGCCTAAAAATGCCGATTCGGTGGTGATGCAAGAATACGTCACGGTTGATGGCGCGCAAATTCAATTTCCCGCCGATATTGTGCTGCGAAAAAATGTGCGGGAAATTGGCGAAGATGTGCGTGTTGGTGACGTGTTATGTGTTGCCAATAAAACGCTTTCAGCCGTTGATTTAGGATTACTAGCCGCAGCAGGAGTTGAAACAGTTTCAGTTATTCGACAATTAAAAATCGTTTATTTTTCGACGGGCGACGAATTGGTGAGATTAGGAAAACCTTTAACACGCGGCAAAATTTATGACAGTAATCGTTATAGTTTGCATGGATTGTTACAAAATCCATGTTATCAAGTGGTTGATGGCGCTGTGATTCCTGATGATAAAGTCGAATTGCAGCGTGTTTTAACACAAGCCGCGAGAGACTTTGACGTAATCATTACGACAGGTGGCGCGTCAGTGGGTGAAGCGGATTATGTGAAAGCGGTTTTATCAGATTGTGGTGAAGTGAATTTTTGGAAAATCGCCATGAAGCCCGGAAAACCTTTAGCATTTGGAAAAATTGGCGCGTGTTATTTTTTCGGTTTACCGGGTAATCCAGTTGCTGTGACAACTACATTTGATGTGATTGTAAAATCGGCATTGGTATATTTGGCTGGCGGAAAAGTTAAAAAACCGTGGCAATTGACCGCTGTGTGTACTACGCCATTAAAAAAATCTCGCGGGCGGCAAGAATACCAACGTGGCATTTTACAACAATCTGAAAATGGTGAATTTCAAGTGGATTCAACGGGTCATCAAGGTTCGCATATTTTAAGTAGTGCGAGTGTCTCGAATTGTTATATTTTACTTGCTGCTGATTGTACTGGCGTACAGATTGGCGATACTGTCACCGTGATTCTTTAATCACTTTAAATAATTATGAACCAAGAATTTTCTACAGATTTAATTCAGGCTTTAAACAAGGTCGCTATCCTTACCGTTACGGACTTGCAAGGACATATTATTTTTGCCAATGAGCAATTTTGCCATTTGTCAGGTTATAGCCAAGAGGAATTGCTTGGCGCGAAACACAGCATTGTAAATTCTGGAACGCATACAAAAGAGTTTTTTTCTGTTATGTGGAAAACCGTTGCAACTGGAAATGTTTGGTTTGGTGAAGTATGTAACCGTGCTAAAGATGGGCATTTATATTGGTTACAAGCCACTATTTTTCCTATATTTGATCAAGAGACACATAAAATTCGTAACTATGCTGCAATCCGTTTCGACATTACCGAAAAAAAGAACTACGAAAAAATATTAAAACGTCGCGCATCGGATTATCTAGCTGCAATAGAAACGACAGATGGATTTTGTCAGATTGAAAATAACGGAAACTTCTTAGAAGTTAGCGACAGTTATTGCCATATTACTGGATATAGCCGTCAGGAATTATTATCCATGAATATTTCGGATATGGATGCAACAGACAATATTGATGAACGTACTGAAAATCTAAATTGTATTATTCGTGGCGACGGCAGAACATTTGAAATGATGCGTCGCCGTAAAGATAATTCCATTTGGGCAGCAGAAATTACGGCAACTCGTTCAACTACGGATAACAATAGCATATTTGTGTTTTTGCATGATGTCACTGAACGAAAAGAAATGGAAAAACGAAATGAAGATTTACGTCATCAGTTAAATCATATTCAAAAACTTGATAGCATTGGAAGATTGACAGCAGGACTTGCCCACGATTTTAATAATATTTTGGCGAGTATTTTGGGTTATACCGAAATGAGCCAAATAATCAGTGACGATTTGTTAGATGATGAGATAAAAACAGATTTAAAACAAAACTTAGAACAAGTTGAAATTGCCGGCAAACGTGCCGCAGAGTTAGTTTCTAAAATGCTAACGTACTGTCGCCAAAGCACTGAGAAAAAAATACATGAAATAAGTCCAAGACCCACGCCTGAAGTGATTGAAGAAGTTTTGAAAATGCTTCGCGTAGGTTTAACCGAGACAATTAGTATTGAATTAGATGTTAGTGACAAAGCTCCCAATATTTTGATTGATTCCATTGAATTGCATCAAGTGCTGACAAATTTATTAGTCAATGCGCGTGATGCGATTGGCATTGTCGGTGGCGGAACTATCAAGATTCGACTTACAACTATTATGATAGATTCTTCGAATTGTCTTTGTGATGCGTGCTTAACCGTGCTTCAAGGAGGGTTTATTCAATTAAGTATTTCTGATAATGGTTCAGGTATTTCAAAAGAAATGATTTCTCAAGTTTTTGATCCCTTTTTTACGACAAAAGACGTAGGTGAAGGTACAGGACTTGGCTTATCAGTCGTTAGTGGTATTGTGCATCAATCTCGTGGACACATTTTGATTGATTCCGAACTGGGTGTAGGAACAACATTTAAACTGTTGTTCCCAATTGTAGTTCCGTAAAACAATTCAAACTATTCGCTGACCCATGTTTCATTTAAATTGAATGATTTTTTCATTTTTGCGGCGTAAGCATTGGCTTCGGCTTTACTTTTAAAACCTGGCACTTTTAAACGGTAGCGCGTAGCGTAATTGTTAATATCAACAGGGGCAACTTCGACTGGAATGCCTTTTTGTTTGAATTCTGCCGCTTTGCTTTGTGCAAACCATTCTTGTTGATAAGAAATAACATTCACCGAATATTTGCCTGCTGGAACAGGTTTTTGTGGTTTTACTGCGGTGTTCACTATTTCTTTAGTCACAGGTGTTTTTAATCCAACTTTGTTTTTTGCTGTATCCACAACACTGTTATCTCTACCCCCGTGTGCCATTCCGCGCGTCGTACGACCAATATAATGTTCTGTTGCTTTGCTTTGTGTTAATAATTTACGTTGTTCTTCAGCTTTAGAATTTGTTGTCGTTGCTGCAGCGGCTTTTGCAACCGCCGTTGCTTTGGCGATTTTTTGTGTCAACAATTCGGCTTCCGCTTTTACAGCCGCTTTTGCGGCTTCGTCTTTAGCGAGTTTAGCGGCTTTTTCTTTCGCGCCATCTTGGATTTTTTCTTTCGCTATATCTTGAACGATTTTTTCTTTCGACGCTTCGCCTGATTTTTTTGCCATGTCCGCCAATTTAACAGGTTCAACTGCTTTTAATGTTGAATCACCAGCAGGTGAGACAGGCGCAATGTCTGCAATAGGTGGCGTAATGTCTGCCTCTGAAATTTTTGGCGCGTCAATGACGGGCGAGGTTGAGGCTTTCGCGGGAGCTGGAGCGGGTGTTTTGCTGTTCAATAAATTGACAGCTGAATTCGGTTTCGTTACGTCTGCTGGTTTTGCAGGAGTTGGCATTGATGTTGTTTTAGTTGCGTCTGCTGCTGGTGCAGTGGTAACTGCTGGTACAACAACTTGCGCGGCGGCTAATTTGTCTACTTTTTGATTTAACTGCTCAACAGAGGTTTTGATATTTTCAATTTCTTTCTCTTTTTCTGGATTTTTCGCCAAAAAAGTATTCACCTTTTCTTCTAGTGCTGTGACAGATTGATTCAAATTAGTCGTATCGTTTTTCGTGCCGTACGACATCCAACCAATTCCGGCACTACCAATTAAACCAATAACACCCGCGCCCAATGCAATATAACCGAACATAGCGGTTTTCTTTCTTTTGTTTTCAGCATCGGCAAATTGTTTTCTATTTTTGCTATCAATACTGTCTTGATCGGCGCGTAATTGGGATAAAGCGTGATCTTGTTCACCTTTAAGCTCATCTTTAACTTGACCAGTAACTTTTGCTAAAAGTGCTTCTTCATCAATCGGATTTACCGGCGATATATTTTGTTTTGTTGCATTAGCATCCGTAATATTAAATTTGCCATCAACAATCGAATCTTCCTCGGTATCATGATTGGCATCCATCAACATTTTAGTGGTGTCTTCGTCATGGTCATCAAGATTACTGAATTTACTTGTCCATTCTGAATCACTATCCGGATTGGCTGGCTTTTCATCCAAACCATCTAACTGTTTCATCCAATCATCGTCGTCATCGGCTTTAGCTAAATCAACCGGTGCAGCGGCTTCAGTTTCTTGTTCATCCAAACCGTCTAACTGTTTCATCCAATCATCGTCATCATCGGCTTTAGCTAAATCAACCGGTGCAGCGGCTTCAGTTTCTTGTTCATCCAAACCATCTAACTGTTTCATCCAATCATCGTCGTCAACAGATTCAGTTACAGGAGTTGCGACTTCTTTTGCAATTGCATCGTCGTCGAGTAAATCAAAACCGGCGGTGGTATCGTTTTTATTTTCCATAGCGTCATTTAAACCTTCTAATTGTTGCATTTCGTCCAAATCATCATTGAAGGATTCGATGGACGCGGACATTTCCACAAGGGGTGCATCAATATCGGCAACATCATCAAAGTTATTAAATTCTTCTTGAAAGTCTTCGATTTCAGAATCAACGCTTAAAGTATCTTCAAACGGTACGGAATCAACTAAATCATCTAGTGCGGCTTCAGGTTCAACGGTTAATTCTATGTCTTTTGAATCATCCAAATCGTCCAATTTATCAACAGTCATATCAGATTCAACGACGCTTTCCAATTCAGGTTCAACGGTTTCGACTATTTCGTCGATAACGATTTCTGGCTCAGCGGCTTCGACTACTTCGTCGATAACAATTTCTGGCTCAACGGTTTCGACTATTTCGTCGATAACGATTTCTGGCTCAGCGGCTTCGACTACTTCGTCGATAACAATTTCTGGCTCAGCGATTTCCACTATTTCGTCGATAACGATTTCTGGCTCAGCGGCTTCGACTACTTCGTCGATAACAATTTCTGGCTCAGCGGTTTCGTCGATAACGATTTCTGGCTCAGCGATTTCCACTACTTCGTCGATAACAATTTCAGGTTCAGCGATTCCTTCGTCAAATACACCGATATTTAACAATTCATCAACCGCTGTCATTAGCGAATCTTCATTTATTTCTGCTTCGCTAAGTGTTAATTCATCATTTGCGTCACCTAACAGTGAATCAAAATCAAATCCTGCACCACCTAACAAATTGTCTAAATCTTCGTCTGATACAACAGAAGAATCCATCGCTGCGGCTAATTGATTTTCGAGTGAAGTCATTGCCTCTGATTTGATTGGCTGAATGTCTTCCAATTGATTTTCATCAATATCAAGCAAGTCGTCTAAATCATCCACTGCATCAATACGGTCATCAGACGGTAAAGTTGTAATTTCTTCGGTAGCGGACGGTAATTCTTTTGGCAAATTAGCATCGATTTCTTTTTTTGCGCGTGCTAATACTTGATCGAGTGCATCGCCTGCCGGTGGTTCGTCGTCTAAAGACAACGTTGAGGTGGCTTGATCAAGTCGAGCGTCTAAATCCAAGTCCAAATTATCGCGTGAGGCTTTGGCTTTTGCTGGTTTTTTTGCTGAATTCGTCATGATTACACTAGATAATAAAAAAAGGAAAAGTCCGTTATGTTTAAAAAGATATTACGCTGCATTCGGCTTGTTTTGTTATGCTAATGCCTGTTAGGGGTAAACAGGCGTAAATTTTCGTTCATTTAACTCTAAATTCCTAAAAAAACTTCTCAGAGAAATCACCGTCATGCAACTTGCTATTACCATTTTAAGCGACAGCCCGTTTGATGCTATTTCTGAACTGATACTTTCAACAGTTTCGAGTGGATGTCGCATCGCAGATATTAAATCTTCACGTTTTGGCGAATTACACTGTGCGTATTTACTCGTTGAAGGTAATTGGAATCAACTTGCTAAATATGAAAGCATGTTACATGCCATAGAAAAAAAATTACATCTTAAAATTCACAGCACCCGTATTGAAAAAAAGCGACAAAGCGCAGATGTAATGCCTTATATCATTGAAATTATTGGTTTAGAGAACAATGATGCGTTAAGTAAAGTGGTACTATTTTTAGGCGATAAAGAAGTAGATATTGAAGAAATTAGTGGTCGTCGTTATCAAGCACCGTATTTAGAAGCACAATTATTTTCCACGCGGCTCGTAATTTCGATTCCAACAAAAGTGTCATTATTCCAATTGCGCGATGAGTTAATGTATCTTTGTGACGAATTGAACACAGACCTTATTTTTGAACCTTTTCGAAATTAAATATCCATGACAACTATAACGTTAGGCACAGTCGTGCCGAATTTTACTGCCATCACAACAGGTAATAAAAGCATTCAACTGAATGATTATTTAGGAAAAAATGTTTTACTGTATTTTTATCCTAAAGACAGCACGCCCGGTTGTACGCAAGAAGCGCAAGATTTTCGTGATAATTACGTACAATTTGAAAGGTTAAACACGGTCATTTTTGGCATCTCGCGCGATAGTGTGAAATTGCACGAAAATTTTAAATGTAAACAAGAATTACCCTTTGACCTTATTTCAGACAGTGACGAAACACTCTGCCAATTATTTGACGTATTGAAAATGAAAAATATGTACGGAAAACAAGTGATGGGCATTGAACGCAGCACTTTCTTAATCAATTCCGAAGGCGTTTTAGTTCACGAATGGCGAAAAGTGAAAGTGGCAGGACATTGTTTAGCTATCTTAGAAAAATTAGGCGCGGGTTAAATCGCGCCCATTTTTTACATTTTATGCGTCGCTATGTCTATGCCTGCTTGTTTGTAGACGGTGTAACGTTGCCGCCCCGCCGCTTTAGTCGTTTCGTTGTTATCTAAAATTTCTAAAATTCTCTCTGCATATTGCCAATTCTGTGGCATTTGCGAAGACAAATTAAACACCACATTTTGCCAATCTGGCGGAGCGTCTAACATTCCTAATAATACTTGCGATGTAATTTCAGGCGGCGTACCGGTAAAAATTTGATGCGGAATAAAACTTCCTGCCCGAAACGTCCACAACATATCGTCTAAGCGTTGGCACTGCTCGACAGAATCGAGCAGAACGTAACAGAATTTACCATTATTATAGGCTTTCTCAATTAACCGGCACGCAAAAAAATACCGGTCATACAACGATTCGCTATTGAGAACGTAAAAACTAACGTCCGGCATAGGCGCGATTGAGTAAATATTGCGTTAATAATGGAACGGGACGACCGGTTGCCCCTTTTGCCGAACCTGTGCGCCATGCCGTGCCAGCAATATCTAAATGCGCCCACCGGAAGTTTTCGGCAAAATTCGCTAAAAAACACGCCGCTGTAATGGTTCCTGCATCTTTGCCACCAATATTGGCTAAATCGGCAAAATTAGATTTCAATTGCTCTTGATATTCTTCCCAAAGCGGTAAACGCCACACGCTGTCATTGGCGGTTTCACCGGCAGTAATTAAATCGTTGCAAAGCGCGTCATCATTACCCAATAAACCACTTGGTACACGACCTAATGCCACTAAAACTGCACCGGTTAATGTCGCTAAATCAATCACGACTTCAGGATTAAAACGTTGTGCGTAAGTGAGCGTATCGCACAAAATCAAACGTCCTTCAGCATCGGTGTTTAACACTTCAATGGTTTTACCCGACATGCTGGTTAAAATATCGCCCGGTTTATTGGCTTGACCATCAGGCATATTTTCAGACGCGGGAACTAAACCGACAATGTTGAGCGGTAAACGCAATTGTGCTGCCGCTTGCAACGTACCTAAAACCGCAGCACCACCACACATGTCATATTTCATTTCATCCATGCCCGCACCTGGTTTTAACGAAATACCGCCCGAATCAAAGGTTAAACCTTTGCCGATTAACACAATCGGTTTACTGTTTTTATCTCCGCCGTGATATTCAAGTGTAATCAATTTTGCTGGTTGACGACTGCCACGCGCGACGGCTAAAAGCGAACCCATACCGAGTTGTTCCATATCGGCAACCTCTAAAATGGTCGCTTCAAGTGCGTCATAAGCTCCGGCTAACGTTAAGGCTTGTTGCGCGAGATAGGTTGGCGTACAAATATTTGCCGGTAAATCGGCGAGTTGTTTGGTTAGCGTCATGCCTTCAGCAATGGCTAACCCTTGTACCAATCCGGTTGATGCCGCCTCTGCTTCGTGCGTTTTTGCCGTGATGACAACCGTTTCTAATGTTGCGCTATCTTCAGATTTACTTTTGCACGCGGTGAATTGATAAAGTGCGTCACTGAAAACTTCAACGATTTGGCGCGTTTTCCATGTTAAATCTGCTTTTTCTACGTCACAATCCGTTAAACTTACCGCTACTGAAGTTAAGCGTGATTTTTTCACCGCGTTAATGGCGGCGGCAAGAGCTTTGCGATAATTTTTCGCACTTAATGGTTTTTGTTCGCCTAATCCGACTAATAAAATGCGTTCGATTGCGCTATCGGGGATAACGTTTAAAAGCAATGTGTCGTTAATTTTTCCGGCAATATCGCCACGCGCCATAATGGTTGTCAGTAAACCGTTTATTTGTTTATCTAAGGCTTGTGCTGATTCGCTAAGTTGTTGATTATTATAAACACCGACAATCAAACAATTCGATTGCAATGTTTCGAGCGGGTTTATTTCGATAGAATAATTCATGATGTTCCCATTTTTAAGATAAGACGAAAGTTTAAAATTATACCTTTTTTGCAGGAGTGCAGTTTGTTGATAAGCGTTATAAACAAAATGATTGCGCGTGATTTGATGAAAACATTATCGGCGGTGCTGTCGGTGCTGGTGGTCATTATTGTCAGTCGTAAATTTATTCGTGTTCTCGATCAAGTCATTGAAGGGCAAATTGCCAGCGACACGTTGCTCACTATTTTAGGGCTGAAAATGTTGATTGCCTTTATTACGTTTTTACCCGCCGCAACGTTTATGGCAGTGCTGATGGTTTTAGGGCGAATGTATCGAGATCAAGAAATGGCGGCAATTTCGTCGGCAGGCGGTGGCGTGTGGACAATTTATCGAGCGGTATTTTTAGTGCTATTGCCGTTAAGTGTTGCGGCGACAGGCTTATCGTTAAACGTTGCACCGTGGGCAGAAAGCCAAATTGAAGCACGAACCAATCATGACAAAGAATCGGCGGATTTGCGTGGTTTAGTGGCGGGGAAATTTAGCGAATACAGTCAAGGCGATATTGTGTTTTACGTTGAACAAATTGATGAGCATAAACAATTGCACCACGTTTTTGTTCAGCATCGGCAAAACAATTCTGTTGCCATTATCAACGCTGAATCGGGACGTTTAATGGATTTAGCGGATGGGCAATATATGGTATTAAAAAACGGGGAGCGAGTGCAGGGCGGAGCAGGGGAATTAAATTATGCCATCGAACAATTTGACGAATACGCGGTGC
Organism: uncultured Pseudomonadota bacterium; assembly: GCA_903834465.1. GTDB lineage: Bacteria > Pseudomonadota > Gammaproteobacteria > Methylococcales > Methylomonadaceae > UBA10906. The sequence continues at coordinate 75,790 of CAILJB010000055.1, forward strand.
GAATTGATACCAAAGTATTGCCGTTAATTATTGCCAAACAAGCCACGCCTTTTGGTGAATTGTGGGCTTCGAGCGCGAGTATCGACATAGCCGAATTGCAACGCCGTTTTGCCGTGCCGTTGGGGATTTTATTGTTGGGATTTATTGCCGTGCCATTAGCCGAATTGTCGCCGCGTGGTGGAATTTACGGCAATATGCTTGTGGGATTTTTGATTTATTTTAGTTATGGCAATTTGCTGAGTGTGTCGCAAAGTTGGGTTTTGAAACAAACCATTCCGGCATGGTTAGGATTAACAAGCGTGAATTTCTTCCTGCTGATAATTGGTGGTTTTTTGCTAGCAAAATTTTACGGTTGGCAATGGTTGAAATCGCAACTTTCTAAAGGACGGGCGGCATGAATGTTTTAACGCAATACATCGTCAAAGAAATTCTAAAAGGTTCGTTTATCGCGCTGATTTTACTGCTGACGTTGTTTAACTTATTTACGCTGGCTGATGAACTTAAAGACATTGGTAAAGGTCAGTACGATTTAACGGCAATTTTTACTTATCTTGCGTTGACTTCGCCACGAGTGTGTTATGAATTAGTGCCTTCGGCGGCTTTGTTAGGTAGTTTGTTTGTTTTAGGGGCGATGGGCAATAACCGCGAATTGATTGCGATGCGTGCCGCTGGTGTTTCGGTTTTAGGAATTATTCAATCTGTTTTAGTCGCGGGCGCGATTTTAGCGACATTTTCCGTGAGCGTAGGTGAATTGATTGCGCCGACCACGGAAGCACACGCGCAATTGCTTAGAAGCACAGCACAAAATCAACAACTTGTTTTAAATGCACGTTACGGATTGTGGTTACGCGAAGGGAAAAAATTTATCAACGTGCGGCATTTGGAAAATAACGGTGAACTCGCCGACATCAGTATTTACGATTTAAACGCGCAAGCACATTTACAAACGGTCACGCACGCTGAAAAAGCCGTGTATTTAAGCAATGAACAGTGGCGATTAGAAAATATTGCTCAATCCACGATTTCGACCAAACAAATGCAAGCCAGTTCTAAAACCGAACAACTGTGGCAAACCAACATTGCCCCCGATTTGGTAAAAATTGCGGTGGTGAATCCAGATAATTTGTCGTTGATGGATTTATCGCAATATATTGATTTTTTGAAAAGTAATCAGCAAAAATCTCAAACGTTTGAATTAGCTTTTTGGGGACGAATCATCAATCCATTCGTCACATTTGTCATGTTGCTTGTCGCTACGCCGTTTGTAATTGGCGTAAGACGAGGCATTAACGTCGGTGGACGAATCATGATTGGTATCGTGATTGGTATGAGCTTTAATATTTTGGACAAAATCTTCGGACATGTCGGCTTAATTTACGATTTTAATCCGCTACTCATGGCAGTTTCGCCCAGTTTATTGATGGCGGGATTGAGTTTGTACGCGCTGAAACGTTCCGCATAAATCTAATTTTTGCGCTGTGCTTTCGCCGCCAGCGCAATTCCCACAATTACTATTCCGCCAAAAATTATCACCGGCAACCAAACTGGATGATTCCATTTCTCACGCATTTTTTCACGAGTTTGAACATCTAAACGCATGTATTTGAGCTGATTATTTGCCATCAAATTCGGTTTTAAATTGTGATTCCATTGGTGATGTAACACGAAATTTTTAGGATTAAACCCTAATACCCATGGCGCGTCGTGCTGCACAATTTTCTGCATTTTTTGAATGATTTGATAACGTTCTGGGCTATTGTCCATATTTCGCATTTGCTCGAATAATTTATCAAATTCAGGATTGGCATAATTACTGGAATTTTCACCACCGAATTTCACTTTAGAATTCTCGCCATAAAGCAAAAAGAAAAAGTTTTCAGGGTCAGGATAATCAGCATTCCAACCTAAAAAGAATAATTGCGCGTTGCCAGTTCGGATTTTTTCTTGAAAACGGTTGTAATCGGTGGCGCGTACAATGAGTTTAATGCCTAATTTTTCGAGCTGTTTACGATACCAATTCATGCGAGGACGGTCATCCGTATTCACAGACGTTGTATCAAAATACAAAATCAACGGTTCTTTTGTTTTGGGGTCGATGCCGTTTGCATAACCTGCTTGCGCGAGTAGTTGCTGTGCGACTTCAATGGATTTTCTATGAACTTTGTTATTTTTCCATTCATAAACGTCATGATTCATGCCTTCTTCACCTTCTGCGTAACCATAAATTCCTTCTGGTAAAATGCCTTGTGAAGGAACGCCGCGACCATTCATAAAAATTGAAATGTATTCTTCCCAATCGATAGCAATGGCAATGGCTTGGCGTAATTTCCGTCCGGATTCGTTTAAACCGCCTACCGTCGGGTCTAACATATTAAAACCTAAGTAATAATCTGAAAGTGTGACTGTAGTTTGTAATTCGATACCTTTTTCAAGCATTGCAGGTGTCAACATAACACCTCCGCTACCTGTGAATTGTACCGCTTGGTCAAAACTGTCTGAGGCAATGCCTGACAAATCGTAATAACCTTGCAAAAATTTTGACCAATACGGGATAACTTCTTTTTCGAGTATGAAAACGACTTTATCGATAAACGGTAATGGTTTTCCTGCATCGACTAATAAACCATTTTGTACGTCTTCGGGTTCACCTTCGGTTGGATAATTTTCACCGTGAAAATTCGGATTTTTTAGCAACGTCATCCGACGATTCGGATTGTTTTCTGTTAAAAAATACGCGCCTGTGCCAACTGGAAACCAATCCAGCGTAATGTTTTTATCACGCAAACCAGTTTGTCCATAAAAAGCATCGGCTTCCCACGGCATTGGCGCGAAAAAGGGCATGGCGAGCCAAAAAATAAATTGTGGCGATTTGCCTTTGATGCGAATGCGATATTGATAACGACTAAGCACTTCTGCGCCAAAACCTTTTGGTTCGGCAAATTTTTCAAATCCGACGATGTAATTTTTCATCATCTCTGCAATCGGCGATTGCAGTTTGGGATTTGCAAGGCGTTTGATTTGATAAACGTAATCGTCAGCGGTGAGTTCGCGTGTGCCTGTTTGTGCAAAATCGCTGATTTTATTTACCGACGCAATTTGTTCAGAAGTCAGCGCGTGATAAACGTACTTTCCAGCCGAATCTTTTGCAAAAGCGGGGTGTGGTTGGTAATTGATGTTTGGTTTGATGTCGATGATGTAATCGGTGAAAGCAATTTCGTTATCTTTTGGATTCGTTAAAACCTCGCCTTTTCCGTTTAAATAATGCACCGTCGGCATTTGAGTTGCTGACAATGGCGTTAATTCGTAAGGGCGTTTTAAATAATGATATTGCAACGGCGGTTCGTAAATTTGCCCGATAATGGAAAATTCATTCGCGCTGTAAGCAGCAACAGGGTCTAAATGTTTGGGACGTTCGGCAAATGTTTCGTATAAAACCGATTGCGTACTGTCGCTGTCCGAATAGGGATTATTCAATTGCGAATCACACGCGGATAAAAATAGAAAACAAAAGGCGAGCGTTTTTAATTTCATGGGCAATGTTTAATGGTTGCGTAATTGCGTCACAGTTTGCACGGAAAGTCCTGTCACGTCAGCAATTTGAGTGTCATTCATCGAGGCAAGTAATTTTTTGGCAACTTCTATTTTTCCTTGTTCGATACCTTGCTCTATTCCCTCTTGTTTTCCAAGTTCAAGACCTTCTGCTCGTCCTTGCTCAAGTGCTTCCATTCGTGCGGTTTCAATCACATTTTGACGGCGATGCAGTTCCATCTCTTGCGCGTCATAAATTGCAAGTTCGTCCGCACTCCATTTATGTTGTTCGGCAATGTTGTAGGCTAATTTCAAGGCTTGCGTATTCGCGTTTTCAGGAATGTGGTCAAGACTGGTGGCGTGTTTGATAAAGTAAATCCATTTTTCCGCAATCGTTTCAAGTTCATGTTCGGTTTTATTGAATTTCTTTAACTCCACAAAATTCCATTCCAAATCTTTTAATTCATGCTGATTGGTTTTTGTATTGGTAATGACATGCCGCGAAAAATAATGGGGGCAACATTCAAAAATATCGAAATTCAAAATACCTAAAAAAATAACAGGCTTTAGTCGGTAATAATTTTCACCAATCGTTAATTGCTGGCTGTAGGCTTTACTACTGTAAAACATGGCGCGTTGCAAAAACCACGCTTCTTTTGCCACTTGCATTTCAACAATAAATTCACGCCCTGAACTGTCTTTTGCCTTCACATCAAGACTGGTATTTCTTAAACCTTCAAAAGAGGGCGGTTGATACGCATTTAAAATATCGACGCTTTCAATCGGATAATCGAGTTCTAACATTTCATTGAGAAATTCAATCAAAATGCTTTTGTGTGCGTCGTTGCCAAAAATTTTTTTAAAGGCAATGTCGGTTTTAGGGTCTACGAATTTCATGTGACATGATTCCTGTTTATTTTCAATTTTAAGCGGCAGAAAGTAGCTGATGCCTAATTTTTTTACTGTAATCTGTGAGTATGATTGTGATTGCATCCCGAAAATTTATAGCCTATATTTAATCTAGTAACAACAAATAAAACATAATTTAAGGATAATTCTCTAATGAAAAACATACTCTACGCAGCAGCAATTATTTATTTTTTCAGTTCACCTGTATTTGCAGAAAATTTAACTAACCAGATAAATGTTATTGGGTTAATCCCTGGAATATCAACACCAGCACAGGTTAGTGCTGCATCGAATAATGGATTAACTAAACTTTCTAAAGATCTTGGTGGTCTTGATATGGGCATGTTTACAATCGGAGGAATTGATTTACATTGCAGTATGAGTTTTGATAAAAACAAGATGGAATTATTTTCTTGTGTTACAGGAATGTTTGCATCGAATGTTGAAACTCACAACATTTTAAAGCGGGGATTCCAAGAAAAATTTGGAACTCCATATATTGATAAAGACACGGTAGTAAGAAATAAACTAGGGGTTGAATACAATACTAATTCTGTGTCGTGGAAAGATAAGGCAGGAAACTTTTTAATTCTTAGGATGATGGCTGATAAGCTAGATCAGGGAGATCTTACTATTGAATCAAATGAATTCTCACAAAAACAGGAACAACAAGAAAATGCAAGACGGTTTTAAGGAGTATAAAAATGACTAAACCTAATTTGTTTCATTTTGCCACATCTGAATTATCACAAGATGCTTTTCTTGCTTGGCTTTTGGCATGGGCAAACAAAGAATACGCTGATGTTGATAAAAATTTGCACGCTTGCGCTGTGGATTTTGTCAGAAAATTGCTCGATAAAGATGATTACAATTTTGAAACTGTGAAAGTAGAACGGCAATGGGAAAACGTTGACGTTTGTGCAGAAATCAACGGCGAATACTTCATTTTGATTGAAGACAAAAAAGCGACAAAAGAACATTCAGGTCAATTAAAACGTTATTTAGAAAAAGCTAAAAAACGTTATGCAAATAAAAATGTTGTTATCGTAACCGTTTATTTCAAAATGGAAGAACAAAGCAATTTATCCCAAATTATTGATGCTGGATATTCTATTTTTACGCGCGAAAAAATGTTGTCTGTTCTTCGTTCACACGAATCAATTACAAACAACATTTTGTGTGACTATCGAGAAAATTTAGAACAGCTAAATGACAACATAAATGGTTTCAGAACAAGCCACATAGACAAATGGGGCTGGTATCAATGGACTGGTTTTTTCTCTGAAATTCAAAAAGAATTTGATGGGAATTGGGATTATGTCGCTAATCCATCAGGTGGTTTTATTGGTTTTTGGTGGCATTGGATACACAAGACTTTAGACGAAAAAGGGTATCACCTCTATTTACAACTCGAAACAAACAAATTTATTTTCAAACTAAATGTTGATAAACATCGTGAGAATTGTTCGAAACTTCGTGAGCATTGCAGAAAACCTCTATTTGAAATTGCAAAAGAACAAAAAATCAGCATTGAAAAATATGGCAGGGCTGGAGCATATATGGGAATTGCAAAATTAGCTGGTGATTATCGAATTTCAACAGCCGATGGTTTAATTGATTTGCCAGCAACGATTGAAAATTTGAGAAAAATGGAACGACTGCTTAATGCTGTTGCTGAGAAATTATAAACCCCAAAAAAGCAACGCCATTCAACGTTGCTTTTTATTTTTTGCCTCTACTTCCAAATACTCACAATGTTTGTGAAATCATCCGTCCACGCAGGCATATCAAAATACAGCGGCATTTTTTGCCATGAACCAATTTGACTGGTTTGCAGAGGTTTTAAGGTTTCAGGATTTTTCGCCAAAACCACCCAATCAGTTGCCACAATCAATGGCGCGTCGGTTTGCGGTTTGAATTCTTGAATTAACGCCGCCAGTTTCATTTGCTCTGCATGAATCGAAACCACTTTTTTGAGCAACAAATGTCGATTCGTAATATGAAACGCCAAAATGCCATTCGGTTTTAGCTTTTTGAAATACAGTTCAATTGCTTCGCGCGTCAATAAATGCGTCGGCACAGCATCCGAACTAAACGCATCCATCATCAGTAAATCAAATGTGCCATCGGGTTTATTTTGAAGCGACAAACGCGCGTCGCCGATTTCTGAAACGGCATTCGGCGCACATTGGCTCAAATAAGTGAAATACGCAGGATTTTTTGCAATATCCACCACCAGCGGGTCAATTTCATAAAGCGTCCACGTTTGCGAGGGTTTTGCATAACACGTCAACGCGCCTGCACCTAAACCGACCACGCCGATATTCCAATTTTCATTTTGGGCATCAAACGTTTTAAACAATTGCCCCATCGGACTTGGGCGACTGTAATAAGTGAGCGGAGTTTTGCTTTCGGTTGGAATCAAACGCTGTGCGCCGTGTTTGGTCGTACCGTGAAATAATTCGTGATAGGTTTCGGGCTGCCCTTTTTCGTCGGTCAAAACACTTTCACGCACCGCCATCACACCAAAAAAGGTGCGTTCTTGCATGAGCGTGTGACTTTCGCTGTGATGCACGACCATTGCCGACATGATAATCACGCCAATCAATCCCGCATACGCCACCACGCGACGACGTAAAAAATACACCGCAATCGTGAGCAAAATTAAACTAATCGCAATGCCGTCGAAATAACCGATTAAATTGTCAACGCTGAAATAAACGCCTACGCCAATTGCCAACAATAACAGCGGGTCAATCAATTGCATTCCAATTTCAGGTAACGATAATTTTTTCAAACTCGGACGCAACAACAATGCAGCCACAATCATTAACGGATATTCGTAAATGCCATTGAAAACGAATGGCGCGACAAAGGTGTTAAACATGCCGCCGAGCATTCCCGCAAACGACATAATTAAATAATACGTTGTTAAATGTGCGCTGTGCGGTCGTTGTTCTGCAAGTTCACCGTGACACACCATAATCGCAAAGAAAAACGCGATAACGTGAAAAACCAAATACATCCAATACGGCAAATCAGCGGGATTGATAAACGCATACGCCACGAAAGGAATTAAAAAAATCGGTTGTAGACGTACAAACCAAACGTGACTTTTGCTATTCCAACGCGAAAAAACCAGCACAAACGAAAGTAAATAAACCGTGAGCGGAATAATCCAAAGCAATGGCACGGAGGCAATATCAGTGCTGATAAAATTCGTCAAACCGAGCAACAAACTCGACGGCACAAACGCCAACGCGCCCCAATAAACTTTCGTTTTCCACGAAAGTTTAGGAATTGAGGAATCTAAAGCACATCCCCCTGCTGCTATCGCAGCTTCCCCCTTCAAAAGGGGAGAAGATAAAGAGCTTTTGCTTTCCCCCCTTTGAAGGGGGGCAGGGGGGGTGTGCTTTTGATTTTTCCACAACATCGCACCGCAACCTGCAATCAAAACGCATAAAACAACGTAGCCCATTGACCAATCGGATTGTTGAGCAATTAAGCCCCATTTCGGTTCAATCAAAAATGGGTAACTGAGCAACGAAACTAAACTACCTGTGTTACTCGCGGCATAAAGAAAATACGGGTCGTGACTGTCGTGATGTCCAACGTGTGCAAACCATTTTTGAATCAGTGGCGCGGTGGTTGAAAGGATAAAAAACGGCAAACCGATTGCCAAGGCAAGCGTTGAGAAAATCCAAAAAGTCGGATTTGTTTCGGTCGGTGGTAATAAATTTTCAGGTAAACCAACAGGTAAGGCGAGAAAACTGAGTGCAATGACAACTAAATGCACCGTGATTTGAACTTTTGAATTTAAACGTGTTCCCAGCAAATGCGCGTACAAATAACCTAAAAACAAAACGCTTTGATAAAACACCATGCAACTATTCCACACCGCAGGTGTGCCGCCGAGTAATGGCAATAATAATTTACCAAACAGCGGTTGCAAGACAAACATCAATAAGGCACTGGAAAATAACGTGCTGGCGAATAAAACGATGAGAAAAAGGGAGCGATTTTGTGAAGGCATGAGTAACAACGAAGGCAATTGTTTAAAGACAATTGGTATTTCCCACCTGCGCCGCCGTGTCCTTTCGTCCATGAACCGAAGGTTCAAGGGGGAACGAGGTCTGTTAATCGGGCTGCTCACGCGAAGGTAAGTATGCACGCCATAACTGAACACTCACTCCCGAGGGTAATATAGGTTCAGGAAACACCCAGAACACTCTCAAACGCCGCAGGAAATACCGGCACAGTTTAATCAGTTTTAGTCATTTTCTAAAACGTTTTCTATTTTGTGACGCATATTTGATAAACATTCGTTGAGATTTTGGTTCAATTTTGAATTCTCATTTTTCAGTATTTGCAGCTCATGCGCCATATTTAACGCGACCATCACGGCAATTCTATCGTCGCCGTTAATTTTGCCAGCGTTGCGAATTTTTTTCATTTTGTCATCTAATTGTTTTGCCGATTCAATCAGAGATTCTTGCTCGTCAAAATCACAAGCGATTTTATATTCTTTGCCTAAAATGGTCAGCGCAACGGCTGAAGATTGTTTGGTACTCATGAATTTTGCTCCATAGCTTTAAGACGACTAATCATTGCTTCTACTTGTGTGCGGGCGAGGGTGGTTTTTTCCAATAATTTCGCTTTTTCACGCACTAACGTATCTTGTTTGGTTTTGAGAGAAACGTTTTCGACTTTAATGTGTTTGTATTCGTCAATCAATACGTCGAGTTTGGTTTCGAGGGATTTTAATTCTTCGGGATAGGACACTTTTGGTTTCATTGCATCAAAGTTAAGTTTATTAAAAACAGGGATTTTAGCGTTTGCAACGTGAAAATCCGTTTGGAAATGGTCATTAAGTCAGTGAACAATGGTAGCATAGTGCGATATTTTATTTTATATAGAACGAACATTATCGTGTGGAGAAAATGAGTTACACAACAATTGATACGGTATTAGCGCAATATGACGCAGAATTATCAGCGGCTGAAGCGCATGGTATGGCAAGTGGCTTGCTGGCAGTTAATGCAAATTTTTCGAGTGAACAATGGCTCAATGAATTATTACGACATACGCCGCCATTAGCGAACGAACATAAAGCCGGTTTAATCGGTTTATTTGATGATACACAGGACGTGTTAATTAACGATGAATTCGAATTCGAACTGTTTTTACCTGATGACGACGAAGAAACGTTGGTTGAACGTGTTGATGGTTTGCGCCAATGGTGTAAAGGTTTTCTGTTAGGTGTCGGTTTTGCAAATACTGCGACGAATTTTTCAGTGCAAACACAGGAAATTCTCAAAGATGTCGCAGAAATTACAAAATTAGATACCGACATCGAATTAGAAGACGATGATGCTGAAAATGATTTTATGGAATTAACTGAATATTTACGCGCAGCAGTTTTGGCATTGCGGGATGAATTTAATAAATGAAACAAAGTGAATTTAAAAAACGCCGCAAACAACTCATGCAGCGTGTGGGTAAAGGCAATATTGCGTTAATTGGCAGCGCAAGCGTTCGTACGCGCAATCGAGATGTCGATTATCCATTTCGCCAGGACAGTGATTTTTATTATTTAACCGGTTTTAACGAACCCGATGCGTTAGCGGTATTTATTCCTGGACGAGAGCAGGGTGAATATATTTTGTTTTGCCGCGAATTCGATGAAAAAAAAGCCCTTTGGGAAGGCGCACATGCTGGTTTAGAAGGCGCGACCAAACATTATGCCGCCGATGATTCGTTTCCGATTGATGATGTGGACGATATTTTATCGGGCATGCTCGAAAACAAAAATAAAGTCTATTATCCAATGGGGCGTGATTCGGATTTAGATCATAGTTTGCTGGAATGGATTAAACACATTCGTTCGCAATCGCGTAGTGGTGTCATTGCACCTGGTGAATTAGCCTCGATTGAACCGATTTTACACGAGATGCGTTTATTTAAAAGTGCTGCTGAATTGGAATTGATGCGGCATGCTGCGAACGTGACTGCTCAGGCGCATGTTCGAGCCATGCAATCTTGCCACGCGGGGCGTTACGAATATCAAATAGAAGCTGATATTGTGCATCATTTCATGCAAGCCGGTTTACGAGCCGTGGCATATCCTTCGATTGTTGCCGGTGGGAAAAATGCCTGCACACTGCATTACACTGATAACAAAGATAAATTAAAAAATGGTGATTTATTGTTAATTGATGCCGGCGCAGAATGTGACCATTACGCTGCCGATATTACGCGCACTTTTCCCGTGTCTGGAAAATTCACTACCGCACAAGCTCAGTTATATCAATTAGTTTTAGACGCACAATTTGCCGCCATTGAACAAATTAAACCGAATGTGCCTTGGAATCTCGCACACGATGCGTCAGTCGAAGTCATGACAAAAGGTTTAGTGAAATTAGGAATACTGAAAGGTAATGTTAAAAAACTGATTAAAGACGAAAAATACAAACAGTTTTACATGCACCGCATTGGGCATTGGCTGGGAATGGATGTGCATGATGTGGGCGATTACAAGCTCAATCAAGAATGGCGTAAATTACAGCCCGGAATGGCGCTAACGATTGAACCGGGTTTATACATTCCTGAAAATTGTAAAACCGTCGAGGAAAAGTGGCGCGGCATTGGTATTCGCATTGAAGATGACGTGTTAGTTACAAAAACGGGTTATGAAATTTTGACCACTGGTGTTCCCAAAACCATTGCAGATATTGAAGCGTTGATGGCGCGTAAAACAGGTGGCTAACGTGGATTATGATTTACTGATTGTAGGTGGCGGCTTGGCTGGCAATTGTCTTGCTTTGGCGTTGCAGCATAGCGATTTGAAAATTGCCATTATCGAAGCGCAAGAACGTCAGACTTTGCAAACAGCAGCGTTAGGCGATAGAGCCTTAGCGTTAGCGGCTGGAACAGTTGAAGCCTTGAAAATATTAAATCTTTGGCAAGGTATCGAACACGCGGCGACAGCCATCGAGCAAATTCATATTTCAGACCGTGGTCATTTTGGCAAAACCCGTTTGTCCGCGCAAAAAGAAAAGGTTGACGCTTTAGGTTATGTGATTACCGCGCGTGATTTAGAAACGCATATCGCAAATCAAGTTGATGTTGCTCAAAACGTAACGCTATATTGTCCTGCGCGTGTTATGGGTTTGATGATTGATGAAAATGCAGTATTTTTGAATTTGAAACACGGTAACGAAACGCTCAATCTCACGGCGAAATTAGTCGTTGGCGCAGATGGTGGACAATCGTCGGTGCGGCAATTGTTAAACATTCAACAACACGTTAGTGATTATGCTCAAACGGCATTAGTAACGACTGTTTCCACAACCCGCCCACACCGTAATGTAGCGTATGAACGATTCACAAGTTCTGGTCCGCTGGCTTTGTTGCCAATGGGAACGCAGGATTGCGCGGTGGTTTGGACGCGCACGAGTAACGAAGCCGAATCGTTAATGTTAGGCAGCGAAGTTGATTTTATCGAGCAATTACAAGACTGTTTTGGTTATCGTTTGGGCATATTGTCATTACGCGCACGGCGACGCGCTTTCCCGTTATCACTCATTCATACTGAAACGATGATTTCACAACGTGCTGTCATTATTGGTAATGCGGCGCATCAATTACACCCTGTTGCGGGACAAGGCTTTAATCTTGGATTACGCGATGTGATTGTTTTAGCTGAAATGTTGCGGCAACAAAACGAAACGAGCGATATTGGCGCGTGGGAATTTTTGCAACGTTATGCTCAAGCAAGGCAACGCGACCAATCGCGCACCATTAAATTCACAGATACAGTTGTTCGGCTTTTTTCTAACGAATGGTTGGCTCTTGCTGCTTTACGCAATGCGGGGTTAGCATTATTAGATGTGTTACCGTTTGCTAAATCGTTATTGGCGCGTCAAGCAATGGGATTAGCAAACGATAGGCGCGTTTAAAATAATTTTTCTATTTTTTCAGAGAGTAAAACATGACCGAAATTTTTTTTGTATTAACGGTAATTTATGCAGCGTATGTAATTTATAGCGTTGCGAGTGACAGTAAGAAAGTAAAAATAATTGATGATAGCGCACCTGCCATGATGTCTGTGACAACAAGTGTCAAACCGTTAATTCCAGAAAAAGCCATGGCGCAACCATTAACAAAACCTGTTACCAAAGCAGCAAAGCCTGCGGTCAAAAAAAATGGATTGAAAAATCCCAAAACAGGCGAAATTGTGTCGAGTTATGCAAATTATCGCTTTATGAAACGTTGGATTAAAGAAGCTTTGGTTGCAGAAGGGTTGTTAGAAAAGGTTTATAAAAATAATGAGCTAAACGCAGAACTTGAAGTGAATATTAAAGATGCTATTTCACAATTGGAAAACTTAGATAACTATAAAATTTAGTAAAGACTGGTTGTTTTAATTTTTTGATGTTGGTCACAATTTTATTGCGTTAAGAATTAGCTACCATTTATTTTAGTGCAGATGCCAAGCCTGATACGGAGGGGGCAGTTATTAAATTTCTTGACAGTAGACGACTTCATTTTATAGTCTGTGGTGAAAAGGTGGTGCATAGCAGCCAACGTTAAATGCTGCTATGTATGTTGATAAGGTAAAATTTATACAAGAGAATGACATGGTAAATCTATTAGATTCAGCTAACACACCGAAAGGTAATTCCACTAATAATGGAAAGCCTCCCTTGAATGGTAATACTACCGGTAACGGTACGCCCCCTGCGCCAACTGCAAGTTCGGGCAATAATACGAATCCCCCGCCGGTTGTGGGCAACACGGATAAACCGTTGCCGGGCGGCACGCCTGCCAATCCACCCGTAGGCACAAATAGTACAACTGAAGTGTCACCGGTTGGCACTGATAACCCACCGCCTGTTGTTGGTAACACGGATAAACCATTGCCTATTGCTGGCAACACGGATAAACCGTTGCCGGGCGGCACGCCTGCCAATCCACCCGTAGGCACAAATAG
>CAILJB010000056.1 GCA_903834465.1 uncultured Pseudomonadota bacterium
ACAGGTATCAAAGCCATAATTATCCTCTCGTTCCGGTTAAGTCATTTTGAATGCGTGTTTTTGTTTCAAGACGACGGAGAGAGGTTGTTTGTTGTTTATTCTCCTGCACAACATTACTGAAGCCAGTGCGTTTGATATTGTTACCTTCCTCCGTTTTTTTATTGAGTTCAGAAAGAGCGGCTTCCAATGCAGCACGCAGTTTTTTTACTTCTTCTACCAATTCTTTGTTTGATTCACTCGCGGGTTGTTGCTGTGGTACAAAAATTGGTGAAAATGTTTGATTCGGAATAATTGTTTTTGAATCGTTTGCCGCAGGAATACTCGAAATAGTGACCGGAATTGTGCGATTGCCATCCAAAGGAACAGCAGCTTCCCAGCCGGCTTCACCAAAAATCGAAGGTTGATTGGTCACACCACCTTTTGCGAACATCGGCATATTGGATATGCTCAACCCAGCAGAGCCATTTATTGTTGGATTCTGAGCAACAACGGTTGGTGAATTGTTGATGGCAAAATCATTAGCCGCTGAAATCCCTGACACACTTAATGGAGCTGATGGGTCACTAAGCGTAAGTCCAGTAGATGGCAAGACCGCCATTGCTGTTGCGAGTTGCATTGCTTGTGCTGCCTGAGCGGCTTGTGCAGCTTGCGCTTGAATGGCTGCCACCTGCGCCGCATCTTGCGCGGCTTTCACTGCTTGCAGTGAGCCAACCAAATTATTACTTGCAGTGGTTAATCCCTGAAGCGTTGCTAATGCCGCACTACCGTCGATTAAAACAGTTATCGGGTCTGATATTTTTAACGCTGCACTATCTTTTTTTGATGTTACGGCATCTATCGCTGTTAAGGCTGGCTGCCCGTTTAATGTTAACGGTGTCACTTTTGAAACTTTATCAACCATCGCGCTATTTGAATCCAACACAGATTTGATGCTTCCAGTGGCAGGGTCTTTATTTAGCGTCAAATCTGTCACTTTCGATAAATCAACAACCATCACTGCATTTGAATCTAAAACATTAGAAATGGTTTTTGTTGCACCTGAACCATCCATTTGAATAACAGAGTTGTATGTTGTGTTATTGAACGGAATTAAATTGTTAGTTAGCCCTTGGATGGTAACTTTTGCTGCATCAGGATTAACTGTTAAAACAACGGGTTTGATTGATGCTTGAAGCGCATCATTTAAATCATTCGCTGTTTTAACTGCTCCGATAACATCAAAATTGAAATTTTTGAAGTTAATCGTTGCTGCATTAAATTGGTCAAGAATTCCACCAACCATCGTTGTTTTTTGCGTTGGGTCAAGCGTTGTGCTGGTGATAATCGCATTGATTTTTGCATCCAGTACACCACCCGTTGCAATGCTATTCATCATTGCTGTAAGTTGTGACGACGTTGCACCAGCTTGACTTGCATCGTAAAGCGACAAACCGATTTTTGCGATACTGTCGAATGTCATGCTGTTTTGCAAAGTCGGACTCGCATTGTAATTATTGCGTGCCGCTGTGATGGCATTTTGAATAGCTGACAAACTTGCTGGCAACGCTAAAACGCCATCTTTCATATCTTGCAACACACCGAGCTGCAACGTCTGAATATCAACGGTCGCTGGTAATTTCGATACTGAGTCAACAACAGCGGCGATAGCGGTTTGACCTTCTAATCCTGTGCCGTAGTAATTTTTTAATGCCGCGATGTAAGTATCTGCAACGCCTGTAATTCCGCTCAATGCCGCCTGTTTTTCTTCCGCACTAACGCTGGTTTGAATAATTAAATTTTGTGCATCAAAGTTTGCTTTAGCGGCGGAAAGTTGGGTTTCGGGACTACCGACTGATGTTGCTTTCAGATTCTGCACCCAATTTCCAATCGACACACTGACATCGCTTAAAGCTGTGTCAGCAGCTTTTAATCTATCAACTGTTATGGTGACGTTTTGCATCACATAATCAAGTGCTTGCAATGACGTTGCTGTTAATTTTATGTGACCATTTGCATCAACAAATTCCGCACCTGTTCCTTTCAGAGTTGCGTTATAGGCAATCAATTGGTCATGGTATTTAGAAAATAAATCCAAAGTAGTTTGTGATAGTGAACTTGCTGCAATAGATTCTGGTGACGCATTCAATGTTTGTAATTGCGTAATTCTTCCGCGCTCAGTGGTCGCTTTTGCGCTGGTGTATTGCTTTAAAATATCTTCTTGGGTTGCTGCATTTTGCTTGGATAACTCGCCGATATTCGACATGATTGTTGCTGCATTATCAATAATTGGTTTCAACCCCGTTAAAGTATCCTGAATCGGCTGTGTAATTGCTTGCTCTGCTGCTTTGCCAGCATCAAAACTAACTTGTGTTCCGTTTCCTAAGCCTAATTGTTGTAATTGAGCAACTGCATCGGTAGATGCTTTAGTATTCGCATCTAAAATTTTTACTATTTCTTGATAATAGGACGCATATTTATCATTAGAATTAGCCATTTGTTTAATTAAGTCACCCCATTGTGTGCCTGATTTTCCACCAGAGCTTCCTAAATTATCCCAAGTACGAGATAACCAATCATTTTGACTAATGTCAGACCATTGTTTTGCTTGCGCCGGATTTCCAGTTTGTTGATTCAATAAAGAATTTAAGTCGAGTTCACCTGGTGCTAATTTTCCTTGCTGCGTAGGTGTAAATGCTTGTGAATACAATGAGGCAGCTTGAGGACTACTAAATTTAGAATTATCAGAAATGGTTTTGGCAGTGGCATTCGTTAAATCTTGCCCCATTTTAGTGACTGCATTGCCTATGTTGGTAATATCCGCCTGCGTTAAAATTTTCCCTGATGTTGCAGCATTCACAATGTCTTCTAGCGGTTTAGTGCTTACACCAGCTTGTGAAAAAACTTGCGCGTTACTAACGTCTGGATTCGTTGTTGTACCATCTAAAAACGTTTTAACAGCATCAACGCTGATTTGAGTTTTCAGGGATGATGATGCAAATTTATCCACAAATGATGTTGCTAAATCAATGACATTTTGAAGACTTCCAGCGGTATTGATGAGAGATTCAGAAAAAACCATCAATTTATCATTAGTTAATCCTAAATCAATGCCCGCACTCATAAAGGCATGCTTTACTTCAACGGCATCGGTCGTGACCCGTGACATAGTATTGGTTAGCGTTTCGCCCATTTTCTGAAATTGCGCGATGAATCCATCGGTTGCATATTGCACCAACTCATCCATCGTCATCGACTCATAATCTTGAAATGCTTTTTGAGTATCAGCATCCGATTTTCCGGATGTCGAAATGTTAGATGATGGCAATACAAACGAACTAACTTTAGTCGCGCTGTCCGATGCACTTTTTCCCATGAATTGCAGAAATTGCTCCACCGTTAAAGCGATGCTGTTAAATACTTTTGCCATGTCAGTTGAAATAACAGTATCTAACGACGAAAACACGGTGCTTATTTTTTCGGATGTGCTGAATAGCGTTTTTGTTTTGGTATCGATAACGGTATAGACATCGCCAAGTACATTTTTTGCTTTTTGAATATCGGCAATGGATTGTGAATCAATTTGAACGCCGCCGCCAATTACTGATTTAGTAACAGTTTTCCCAAAAATCTCACCGACAAGGAATAAACTATTTAAAAGTGAACTACCCGTTAAATTAGTATGCGATGCAGTATCAACTGTCGCTAATTTAATCCCACCGCCACGAAACATCTCAACAAACATTCCGTTAATTGAATTTCCCAAATCGCGTGTGGCTGAAACAATATTTTTTAGCTCAGGATATTGCTTATTGGAAATGTCATTCATCGTTTTGATGATGTCTTGCACGGATGTTGACTGTGCCGAGGAATCACCTAAAACTGTGCCAGTTGTTTTTACAGTTGGTGGTGCAGCACCTGTTTTACTACTAAATATCGAACTCAATGAACTTAATAATCCTACTGCAATACCACCAGCCATCGCAGCCCCGCCTGTCATGAAATTTCCAGTCATCATCGAATTCATGCCCATATTCATCAATCCAGAACTAACGCTTGAAATCATATTTTTCATCATGCCGCTAAATGCGTCACTAAACGATTTCCCTTGCGTTAATACCTCGCTAAACATTGAACTAAATGAGCCGGCTATCTTGCGTGTTGATAAGCCTAAGTCATCCAAAAATTTCACATTTTGGACTTCTTCGCGCACTTTTTCGAGATTGGCAATTTCTTCATCACTAAACAGTCTTGAGCCATCAGCCGCTTTACGCTGTTTCAAATCATAGTGATACATCGCCTCGTCACCGAGTTCAATTTCGCGACGGACTTTGTTCAGTCCCTCTAATTCATTGTCGTAGGCTTTCGTGTCTTTTTCAGTTACTGGTTTGTCGCCGAAAGCAGCTTGACCATAACTTTCAAAGGCTTTATTACTGAGATGTTGGTATTCGTCTGGTTTTAACAATCCAGCAGCAGATTGGGCGTTTAGCTTCTTAAATTCATCTTGAAGTTTATTGACCGGCGCATCAGCTAAAACACGATTTAATTCTTTTTGTGCATCGGTGAGTTTTGGCGTTAATCCAATGGCTTCATTGTAAGTTTTTAGGATTTTGTCAAATTCAGTGTTGTACTCGAAAAGCGATTGATTACCGGAATCAAAAGTTTTGTTTAGTGCTAAAACGTCTGTATCGAATTTACCAGCCGCTGTGCTTTCGTATATTTTTTGTTGTGCATCAGCTATTTTTTTCGCGGCTTGTTCTTGTTCAGTGGCGAGGTGTTTTGTGGCTTGCTCTTTCTCTTTGTAAAAATTAACCAATCCAGTATCACTGTCATTACCGCCATATTCCTTATTTTTTTTCATGGCAGTCTCAACATAATCACGTCGTTGAGCAGGCAATTTTGCTACATCAAATTCACCATGATTAGCCGCAATAAATTTATCAACATTTCCATTTCCCCAGTTATAACGCGCGAAGGCTTCATCTTTTTTCCCTTTTGCCTTATTCAAGGCATCAACCAATGTCATCGTGCCAACATCTACATTTGTTACAGCATCTTTTGTTACTTTTTCAAAATCGGTTTTGAATTGTTTAGCTGTAATTGGCTCAATTTGCATTAACCCAACTGAAACTCCGTTTGTTGCATCCTGATTAAATTTACCGCCAGTTTCTCTATCAATAACAGCCTTAATCATTGCCTGATCAACATGATGTTTTTGAGCGGCATTTTCAATTATCGATTGAATTTCAGGCGTAATTCCTTTTACAGATGCAGCAGCCGTAATTGTTTTATTGATTTGTTGCTCTTCAGAAAGTGTTTTCTTTAATCCTTCAATAAGTTTGATATTTTGTTCCAAGCGATTTTTCTGCAAATTAACATCGTAGCCATAAATATCATCAATCATTCCACCAATTGCACCACCTTTTTCATGCGCTCGAATTGATGCTACCAACAGATTTTGTTCTTTTTGTAATTCTTGAATTTTTCCGACAGTCGTACTTGCACCATTTAGCCAAACGTCGAATTTACCAATCGCGTTTGCAGCCGTCATCATCCAACTGGCAATGGCATTTTCTTTATTTGAATTGAGTAAATGATCTTGAAACGCATCCCACGCATCACCTAAATTGCTTAATGAGCCTTTCATGGTGTGAGACATTCGCTCCATACCACCTGAAAAATCTGTATTACCGATTTTTAACAGGTATTCCTGAATAGCTTGCGAACTATTTTTTACTGTAGTTTCAACACCTTTAAATGTGAACTTAACTTTATCGCCTTCCTTATTTGCGTTAATGCCGAATTCTTGCAAACGAACGAATTCTCCTGTCGCAGCATCTGCAACAGCTTGAATCATCTGATCTAATGATTTCCCCATTCCTGAGGCGGTATTTCCGAATGATGTCAAAGCTGATTCTGCTGGAGCTAAGCCGCGTGCTTTTAAAACCAAAAAAGCATCGGTTATTTCTTTTACGGAATACGGTGTTTTAGCAGCAAATGACTGAATTCCTTCAAATGCAATTCGGGCGTAATTAGCAGAACCCGTCACTGTTTCTAGTGAAGTGCGATAGGCTTGCATTGCCATATTTGTTTTTAAAATGTCTGTAACTAGATAAGTAAATCCCAGTTGTGGAATTAAACTTTTTAGCGTGCCAAATGAACTTGCTATTTCCGTATTGGTACGATGCAAATTATTCATGCCCGCATTTGTTTGAAATATTTGATTATTTAATTGCGCGAGTGAACCTGACACAGTTGAAGCATCACGCCCAATATTTTGAATACCACCAGACATCGAAGCCATGGCTTGTGCAGACGTTGCAGTCCAACGCCCTAAATTTTCAACGCCGCCAGACAATGATGCAACACCACCACGCGATGCGGTATTTCCAGCGGTATTAAGCCGATTAACTTGCTCTGTCGTTGCGCTTAAAACAGACATCGCCCCGCTGGCATCTGCGCCGATTCTAATTGTTAAATTCTGCGTTGTTGCCATTGGAGCGATTCCTGATTATTTTCTATTTTTTTCGCGTTTCTCGCGCACTGCTTTTAAATATCCGCGCTCGAACGCACTGACTTCATCAAGCAAGTCGATGCGCTTTTTTTTATTTTTTTCATGCAATTTGATAACTTCAATGACTGAGGCGTAATTCAATCCGATTATGCCGTCCATCGAGCAAAGCCATTGTGTTTGAACCTTAAAAAACAGCTCTACAGCTCGCCACGCATCGTAGAAGACGACAAAATCGTCGTCTTCATCTTCTTGCAACGGGGCATTTTCGATAATAATGCCCCATGCGGTCGCGCTATCCTGTAGGCTTTTTGAAGTATCCGAGCTACCGCTATTTGCATAGTAATAGCCCGCACCTTCTAGTTTTTTACTTTCAAAGCCTTGTATAATGCGGGTTGTGTAATACCGCCCTGAACCGCCCAAAATGCTTGTAAAATTGCACTACGAACCCATGAAGTGTCGAGCAATGCTTTTAACAAATCATTGCTAAATGGAATTTCAGTACCATTTTCATCTTTCACGCCTTTCACATCGACAATGCTGTCAAAAATCATTTCGATAGCTAAATCGTCATCGCCTACGCTAGA
>CAILJB010000057.1 GCA_903834465.1 uncultured Pseudomonadota bacterium
GACGTGTTAATTATTCGGCAAATTCGGTCATTGCTTTATGAACAAGGCTACACCATTGGCGGTGCAAAAGCGCATTTGTCGAGTGCTGATGCTAAAAATGATTCGACCATCACCAAACAATTGATTCATCAAATGATTGGCGAATTAGAAGATATTTTAGAATTACTGCGTTAACTCTTTCAATCTACAAAAAACTCAGCGATAACATTTTTTACACAGTGTTATCGCTAATTTTGTTTTAGTCTAACTTCAAAATAATTATGACTTCACGCATTGCAACGGTTGAGCGCAACACGCTCGAAACTCAAATTACCATTACGCTAAATTTGGATGGCTCAGGTAAAACTGATTTTCAAACAGGCGTACCCTTTTTAAATCACATGCTTGATCAAATTGCCCGTCACGGCATGATTGATATGACAGTTCATGCCAAAGGCGATTTAGACATTGACGCGCATCATACGGTTGAAGACATCGGAATTACGTTAGGGCAGGCATTCACGAAAGCATTGGGCGATAAAAAAGGTATTTCACGTTATGGTCACGCTTACGTTCCGCTCGACGAATCGTTATCGCGCGTGGTAATTGATTTTTCAGGTCGTCCGAGTTTGTATTATGACGCAACGTTTAATCGCGCTTTTATTGGCGAATTTGATGTGGATTTGTTGCGTGAATTTTTTCAAGGCTTTGTGAATCATGCAGGCGTGACATTACATATTGATAATTTAAAAGGCGGCAACGCGCATCATATCGCAGAAACCATTTTCAAAGCCTTTGGTCGCGCTGTGCGAAATGCGATGACGTTAGATGAGCGAATGAGCGGTATTATGCCTTCAACAAAAGGGGTATTGTGATGTCTACCGTCGCCGTGATTGATTATGGTATGGGTAATTTGCATTCAATTTCAAAAGCGTTGCAACATGCTTCGCCTGATACAAATGTCGTGGTTACGTCCGATGCGGAAAAGATTTTAAATGCTGACCGCGTAGTTTTTCCAGGGGTTGGTGCGATGCGTGATTGTATGCAGGCATTGCAGGATTTTAATTTAGTGCCGGTGATTAAACAAGCCGCGCAAACAAAACCCTTTTTAGGCATTTGTTTAGGGATGCAAGCCTTATTAAATGACAGCCAAGAAAATGGACACACCGATTGTTTAGGGATTTTAGATGGTCATGTTTTGCGTTTTGCTGAACCGTTACGCGATAACAATGGCGAAATTTTAAAAGTTCCGCACATGGGTTGGAATGAAGTGAAACAAAATCCACATCCACTGTGGCGTGATATTCCTGACAATAGTCGTTTTTATTTCGTTCACAGCTATTACGCTGCGCCGCAAAGTTCAGAAATTATTGCAGGCACTAGCGATTATCCGAATGCGTTTGCGTGCGCGTTGATGAAAGACAACGTTTTTGCGGTGCAATTCCATCCTGAAAAAAGTCAAACGGTGGGTTTACAATTGTTGGCAAATTTTTTAATGTGGGATGGCAAGTAAACTATTCGCTATTATGTTTAAAATCATTCTTTCGTTTTGTTTAATTTTGTCCGCAATCGGCAATTGTGCAGCAACTACGCACGCGCCACAAACGGATTTCACACCCAATAATTACCAAAACGCGCAAAGCATCGGCACTTACACAAACGGTTGCGTGAGTGGCGCAGTGGCATTGCCTGTTGATGGCACGGGTTATCAAGTGATGCGTTTATCGCGTCAACGGGTTTATGGACATCCGAATTTAATTCAATTTATTCAAAATCTGGGTCAATACGTTGCCGCCGAACACGAACGTAATTTATTGATTGGCGATTTGGGGCAATTGCATGGCGGACGCACACCGAGTGGGCATCGTAGTCATCAAAATGGTTTAGATGTAGACATTTGGTTTTCATTATCTACGGCAAATGCGCTCACTGACCATGAACGTGAAACGTTAAGTGCCACGTCAATGCTGGCAAGTTCAGACAGTATTGCGTTAAAAGAATGGACAACCGCGCATGAGCAAGTCTTAAAAACGGCGGCTCAATTTCCAGACGTTGAGCGAATTTTTGTGAATCCGGTTATTAAACGTGAATTGTGCAAGCATGCGCCACTTGAAAATCGGGCTTGGTTACGCAAAATTCGTCCGTGGTGGAAACATGATGACCATTTTCATGTGCGTTTGAGCTGCCCAAAAGACAGTTTGAATTGTGAACATCAAGAGCCGTTGCCGGCTGGTGATGGATGTGATGACGATTTAGCGTGGTGGTTTTCAATTGAAGCAACCAAGCCTGCTGCGAAAGGAAAAGAATCTGCGGCGGCTGAACCGCCAGCAATTCCAGAGTTGTGCAGGCAAATATTGAAAAATTGAGATTGGCAAATCACAAATACCGTTTTGCCAATTCCCCCGCTCGTTCAATGACCAGTTTTGGTACTAAATACCCCGGCAATCGATTTTGAACTTCTATCAATAACGCCACTGCATCCTTTTCCGACACTTGAAAATGTCCCGTGCCGTTGGCTTTATCCAAAAAATGCAAGTAATACGGCAACACACCGACTTCAAATAAGCGTTCGCTCAAATCACACAACGTTACTGCATCATCATTTACACCTTGCAATAAAACAGATTGATTTAATAAGGTCACGTTTGCTGACTTTAAACGCTGGCACGCTTGCGCTACATCAACATCAATTTCATTGGCATGATTGCAATGCAACACAACGATAATTTTTTTTGAACTTTTTTTCAAAATTGTTAGCAATTCATCGGTTACGCGAGACGGCAAGACAATTGGTAAACGGGTATGAATTCGAATGCGTTTTAAGGTTTTAATTTCGCCCAAGGCTTCAAACCATTTTGCCATTCGCGCATCATTCAAAATTAACGGGTCGCCACCACTTAAAATCACTTCTTCAATGCTAGTGTCATTTTGAATTGCTTGAATTACGTCATTTTCTTGTTGTTTATTTAATTGCAAATCGGCATACGGAAAATTGCGCCGAAAACAATAACGGCAATGCACCGCACACGCGCCAGTGTTAATCAGCAATACCCGCCCGTGATATTTATGCAGCAAGCCTGTTTGTTTAACGGCGTTTAAATCACCAACGGGATCATTATTAAAACCAGAGTAAGATTTGAGTTCATCATCAATCGGGAGAATTTGCCGCAATAATGGGTCGTTTGGATTTCTTTTTTCAATGCGCGACGCAAAAGCAAGCGGTACACGCAAGGGGAATTGTTGTGCGGCGGTTGTGGAAAAATTTAAGTCTTTCGGAGAAAGTTGCAAATAGTCATACAATGTTTCAAGTTCAGTGAATGCGTTTGCGAGTTGGGTTTGCCAGTTTGGTGTCATTGAAAAAGCTCCGCAATACCCAGCCGTTCAGGGCGGGGACAAATAATAATTCCGTGAACTACCACCACTAAACCGCTATCGCGGCTCTAGTGGTGGCTTCGACTGACCCGAACTGAAGAATATCAGCACCTTTCGCATCTCCACGAGCTTTGACCCGTTTAGAAGATGGGGAACGCTTTACAGTCACGACAGAACCTGCCGC
>CAILJB010000058.1 GCA_903834465.1 uncultured Pseudomonadota bacterium
GATAGGTAAAAATGTCCATGTTGTTCCGATAATTGTTGCCGTACCCGAATCTTTAATAGCTCCCGTAGAATCTTTGACTTGAATCGTGAGTGAGATACTAGTGCCGACCGTTCCTGTTAATGGAATTGCGATTTTATCAGTAGTCGTTTTGGTATCTACCGTTGGAATAACACTAGCAGTGACGGTTAATTCATTCGTTGTGGTATCGACTAAACCAGTGTCTCCCGTTGCAGTGACATTATAAGTGCCGGCTGCAATTGCACTTGATGGCGTATATGTCCAAGTATTGCCACTAATTACTGCTGTACCACTTACTGCGGGCGAGCTGTTTATGCTAATTGTTAATGAGCTACTTGTACCAACTGTACCGCTTAATGCGGGCGGAATTTTATCAGTCGTCGTCGCTGTATTTACGGTTGGGACAACATCGCAACTCGTTGACGTAGCAGGACAGCTTTTACCGCTTTGCCAAATGGCATCGCCGTGATGACTGAGATGAGCAGAAACCGCATTTACACTTATGCTAATAATTTGCACATTGTTCGGATTACCTGGAGGAAAATGACAAATAGTGACTTTCTTTCCATCGTAATCAGAATCTGAAGGTATATTTGTCAACGGGTCAGTAAGTGCTATACATGCCGTACCGTTTACGACGGGCGTTATACAGGCTGTTTTTGCCGCATTTAAAATTTGAGGAGCGGTGCAAGTCACCGTATCATCGGGACACAAACCATTCACCGCTTGGACATCGAACGGATGCGTTTCGTGACCCGTCACGCCCGTTGAAGGTATAAGAATTTTCGCGTAAGTTAAACCATCACCACTGTGACAAAGCACAGTATCTGTAGATGCGGGTGTAACGCACGCCGTGCCGGTGGCATTCAAAACTTGCGGCAATGTACAAAGTGGTGTGATAACTAACTCATTTGTCGTTTGGTCAACTAATACGCCATTTCGAGTGGCAACAACGTCATACGTTTGAACTGGTAATGCTGTAGGAACATTTAATGTCCAATTCACGCCGTTAATGACTAAGTTAGCATTAGGTACCGTATAGGTAACACCATTCAAAACAATTGAAAAAGTATCACCCGTCGCTAATGCACTGCCTGATGGACTTGCCGTAGATACGATACCGCCAATTGTTCCCGTCACACTAGGTGTTGTATCGGAAGTGGTAAGCATATTAACGGTAGGAACAGTTGTTTCAACGGGAGGATTTCCTGTATCGGTAAACCCATCGTGAACAAAAATTGCGCCGTAATAGCGTATTGAACTATTGGTACAGGATGTAACGCCGCCACTTCCATTAGGAACTGTTCCGTTAGCATGTTGTCCATTTGTGAGCTTTAAACTGGTGATTGTATCAAATTTAGTTTGTACGCGACTTGAGTCGGTAATATACAGACCAGCATTTCCTGGGCAATTAGAGTTAGAAAAACGCGTTTTTCCAGCCAATCCTGCTGTTGCAATCATGTGTTGTACAGTATTTGTTTTATAATCGCTGGCAAAAGCATAAGACTGAAAACCCCCAAACTCGTTATATTCGACGCTTTCAACATCTAACGTGTTGTTGTAAACATTTTTTAATACAACAGGATTTCCAGAAGTGTCTTGAAATGAAATAGTAAAATCCACATGGGCATCTTTTGTATGGTCACTGGATGTAATTTGGGGCGCAAAAATTGCGCCTTCTGGAACAACCACTCCAAATGTGGTGAGGTAATCTTTATGTTCACCTGATACTATTGTATGGTCTCTCCAAGATTCATCGGGATCGGGTGCTTTTGCAGGTGTAGGATTCGGCGTGGAATCATCGAAAGTATTTAATGTTGCATTAACGATTGCATCAACACTGACAATTGCATCAACTTGAATACCGTCAACGGTAATAACATTGGTATATTTATATTTCGCACCAGCATAAGTTGCACCGTCACCGTTTGATACACACGTTTTGCCACTCGGACAAGTGCCTGCTATCAAAGCAGGATTGCTAAAATTTAGCATCGCGCCTTTCGTATCATGAGCGGAAAACGTAAAGGCGGCTATAACATAATTTGGCAATAAAAGGGTCATCCATAGACCAATAATTATTAGAAATAATGGTTTATTTTTAAAACACATATCGAACACCTCTTACCCAAATTTAAAACATTCCAGATGATTGGCATTCTACGCTTTGCCTCAGCAAATTCAAATACACAAGTGACGTATGACGATTTAATACATCAAGTTCCACACCTAATGATTCATAGAAAATATTTTTAAACAAACGTATCGACTGCCGATTCGATAATGGAGATAGATGCCCGGTTTGATTCGATTGTGGGCATTAAAAAAAGTTAAAACGAACGTTTTTGAAAAAATAGATTGTATAAAACCAACTAAAACAATATACTATGCAACATCAATCGCGGGGTGGAGCAGCTTGGTAGCTCGTCGGGCTCATAACCCGAAGGTCGTAGGTTCGAATCCTGCCCCCGCAACCAGATTTTTAAATGCCCCATTTTGGGGTTTTTTATTTTCTAGGCTTTGAATAGGTTGCTTATTCCATGCCTGAAAATAACTAAACGTGTTAATGGAAGAGCCTTTGGCTCTTTTTTTTTGATTAAAATTAAGCGAGGACATCATGAAGCAGGCTCCAGAGCATCTGCTTGCGTTAATCGAACCGGTCGTTGAAGGTTTAGGTTATGACTGTGTAGGCGTGGAATATAATCCACACCCCAAACACGGACTGTTACGCATTTACATTGACCATGCCGATGGTATTTTAGTAGAAGATTGCACCAAAGTCAGTCATCAAGTTAGCGGCGTGTTAGACGTTGAAGACCCCATTACAGATAATTATTCGCTCGAAGTGTCATCGCCTGGCGAAGATCGACCTTTTTTCAAAATTAGCCAGTTTGAACAATTCACCGGCAGCACCGTTGCGGTACATTTGTTTGCGCCTGTGAATGGTCGTCGCAAAGTGACTGGTAAAATTGTTCAAGTTGAAAATGACATGATTACGTTAGAAGAAAACGAACAGTTATTACCCATTCCCTTTGCAGCCATGAGCAAAGCGCGTTTAGTTCCCAATTATTTACTCGCCAAAGGAGAACGTAGTGGCAAATAAAGAAATTTTGTTAGTAGTTGATGTTTTTTCCAATGAAAAAGAAATTGATAAAGAAATTGTGTTTCAAGCAATTGAAGCGGCATTGGAAGCGGCAACAATAAAACGTTACGGTAATCAGATTAAAGCCAAAATCTCAATTGATCGTAAAACGGGCGATTACGTTACGCATCGCTGCTGGGATGTTGTTGCGCCAAATCCCCATTTGGATAGAGATGTTGATTTACCGATGAGTCAAATTTTGCTTGAAGTGGCACAATTTGATAATCCTGATGCAAAAATTGGCGATGTTATTCGAGAAGAAATTGAATCGGTGGATTTTGGTCGCATTGCCGCGCAAACCGCAAAACAAGTCATCATTCAAAAAGTACGCGATGCTGAACGTAATAAAATTGTCGAAGCCTATAAAGCACGAGTTGGCGAATTGATTACCGGCACAGTCAAACGAATTGAAAAAGGCAGTGTGTATTTAGAATTAGGCGGACACATTGAAGCCTATATCGCTAAAGAAGATATGATTCCGCGTGAAGCGATGCGTTTGGGCGATAGAGTTCGTGGCTATTTGAAAGATGTTCGTCTCGAAAGTCGCGGCCCGCAACTTTTTGTGAGCCGTAATGCACCCGAATTGTTAATTGCACTATTTCGTTTGGAAGTACCCGAAATTGCAGAAGGTACCATTTCGATTATGGGTGCAGCCCGTGATCCTGGCTCTCGTGCAAAGTTAGCAGTAAAAAGTAACGATCCTCGCTTAGACGCAGTGGGAGCTTGCGTAGGAATGCGCGGTTCACGAGTTCAATCTGTAACCAATGAACTTGCCGGTGAACGTGTCGATATTATCATCTGGAATCCCAGTGAACCGCAATTTGTTATCAATGCAATGTCACCGGCTGAAATTCAATCGATTGTCGTTGATGAAGACAAACATAGTATGGATTTAGCGGTTGCTTCAATAAGTTTGTCTCAAGCCATTGGTCGCGGCGGTCAAAATGTACGTTTAGCAAGTCAACTGACTGGTTGGGAATTAAATGTTATTGATGCTTCAAAAGCGGAAGAATCTAGTGAAGCCGAAGCGAATAAAGTTAAACAATTATTTATCGATCAATTAGATATTGACGATGAAATTGCCGCCATTTTAGTTGAGGTGGGTTTCAATACGATTGAAGAAATTGCTTATGTACCAGCAAATGAATTGCTCGAAATTGAAGGCTTTGACGAAGAAATTGTTGAAGAATTACGCGGTCGTGCTAAAGATGCGTTATTGATTCGCGCAATTGCCGCAGAGGAAAGTATTGAAATTGCACAACCTGATGACGCTTTGCTTACGATGGAAGGCATGGACAGTAAATTAGCGCATGAATTAGCGAGCGAAGGTATTGTGACATTAGACGATTTAGCCGAATTAGCCGTTGATGATTTATTGAAATTTACCGATGTTGATGAAGATCGCGCAGCAAAACTAATTATGAAGGCGCGTGAGCCGTGGTTTGCTGAGTCAGCGACCGCATAGAGGAGAGAAAATATGAGTATAAAAACAGTACGTCAGTTGGCGGAAACCGTCAAAATTCCATTGGAACGTTTATTGGAGCAATTAAAAGAAGCTGGTTTAACCGCTTCGACTCCTGATGCGGAGGTAAGCGACGACGAGCAATCAAAATTACTCGCGCATTTACGTCAACGACACGGTAAAGCAAACACCGAAAATGAAAATGCCCCGAATCGCGTGGTGTTAAAACGTCGTAAAGTCAGTGAATTAAAACAAGCAAGTGTTCCAGGTAGCGCGACGAAAACAATTAGTGTTGAAGTGCGTAAACAAAAAACTTATATCAAACGCACTGACTCCAAAGACGCTGAAAAAGATGTAAGTGTGCCTGTTGTGACTGAGCCGACCATTGAAGCCGTGGTTGAAAAACCAGCCGTTGTTGAGGCTTCTACGCCTGTAGAAACAAGGGCATCAAAAACGAGTGAGCCTGTTGTAGAAGCCATCGTCGTGTCTGAACCCGTTGTTACTGACGAATCTACAAAAGTTGCCACTAACGAAGATTTTGAATTAGAGCCAGAATCGTTAAAGGTACAAGAAGCTGCGGCGGCACGTCAAAGTCAATTAGAAAAAGAGCAACGTTTAGAAGATTCGATTAACCGTAACGCTGACAAAGTACGTCAACAAGCGGTGGCAAAACAACAAGCGCAACAAGCTAGACCGCAAGGACAAGCCAAGCCACAAGGTCAAGGTCAACCCAGACCTCAAACAGGTGCGAAACCAGCACAGGCAAAGCCAGCTCAAGCTGCTGCGAAACCCGCGCAACAAGCACCGGCAAAAACGACTGAAGCAAATCGTACGCGCCGTCCAGCAAAAACAGCAGATAACGGCAATTCATCTTATCCATCGGGTAAAGATGCTAAACGCAATAACAAGAAAAAAGGCGGCAAACAACAACCACAGCGTTTGGTGCAAAACGACAGCAAACATCAGTTTGAAATGCCAAGTGCGCCAATTGTGTATGAAGTAACCGTGCCTGAGATGATTATCGTCTCAGAATTGGCAAATAAAATGAATGTTAAAGCCGCGTTGGTGATTAAACATTTAATGAAACTTGGCATTATGGCAACCATCAACCAAAGTATCGACCAAGATACGGCGGCGATTTTGGTTGAAGATATGGGACACACGCCCATTATGCAAAGCGATGACGATTTTGAAAAAGAAATGCTCGCTGAAGTTACTGAAGACGAAAATTATCCTGAATTACCGCGTGCGCCGATTGTCACCATCATGGGACACGTTGATCATGGTAAAACGTCGTTGCTCGATTACATTCGTAAAACGCGCGTTGCTGCAGGTGAAGCGGGCGGGATTACGCAACACATTGGCGCGTATCAAGTCAAAACCGATCACGGTTCAGTAACATTTTTAGACACCCCAGGTCACGCGGCATTTACCGCGATGCGAGCGCGTGGTGCGGATGTCACGGACGTAGTTATTATTGTTG
Source organism: uncultured Pseudomonadota bacterium (assembly GCA_903834465.1). Lineage (GTDB taxonomy): Bacteria > Pseudomonadota > Gammaproteobacteria > Methylococcales > Methylomonadaceae > UBA10906. Next base: position 6,106 of record CAILJB010000058.1, read on the forward strand.
TCGCAGCTGACGATGGTGTGATGCCGCAAACCAAAGAAGCGGTGGAACATGCGCGTGCTGCAAATGTGCCAATTATTGTCGCCATGAACAAAATGGATAAACCTGGCGCAAATCCCGAAAAAGTCATGCAAGAATTATCTGTCATTGACGTGTTGGCAGAAGAGTGGGGCGGCGATGTACAGTTCCTTAAAATTTCGGCAAAAACAGGTGAGGGCGTTGATGATTTAATCGAATCGTTAATTGTTCAAACTGAAATTTTAGAACTCAAAGCCCCAGTTGCTGGTGCAGCGTCAGGGATTGTCATTGAATCGCGTTTAGATAGAGGACGCGGCGCAGTTGCAACGATTTTGGTACAACGCGGCACGCTTGAAAATGGACAAATGGTGTTGTGCGGTCATGAATATGGTCGTGTTCGCGCGATGTTCAATGAAAACGGTAAAGCAATTAAATCCGCAGGTCCTTGTGAACCCGTTGAAATTTTAGGGCTATCAAGTACACCGAATGCCGGTGATGAATTCTTAGTGGTGCAAAATGAACGTATCGCCAAAGATTTAGCGAAACATCGTGAAGATAGAAAACGCCTCAAACGTCATGCAGAACAAGCGACGACACTCGATGATGTTTTCAACAGAATGAAAGCGGGCGAATTAGCCTCGTTGAATTTAGTTTTGAAAACCGATGTACAAGGCAGTTTGGAAGCGTTACGCAGTTCGTTAATTGAATTGTCTAACGACGAAGTGGAAGTAAAAGTGGTTTACGGCGGCGTGGGCGGTATTAACGAAGGCGACGTAAACTTAGCCTTAGCGTCTGGTGCGATTCTGATTGGTTTTAACGTGCGTGCCGATGCAACGTCTCGTCGAATGATTGAAGAACGCGGCGTAGATTTACATTATTACAGCATCATTTACGAAGCCATCGATGAAGTTAAAAAATCGATTAGCGGCATGCTTGCCCCTGAAATCAAAGAACAAATCGTCGGTTTGGCGCAAGTGCGTGAGGTCTTTAAATCACCAAAATTGGGTGCGATTGCCGGTTGTATGGTGTTGGATGGTTTTGTTAAACGTAATTTACCGATTCGGGTCTTACGCGAAAACGTGGTTATTTATGAAGGTCAATTGGAATCGTTGCGTCGTTACAAAGACGACATTGCTGAAGTCAAAATGGGCATGGAATGCGGGATTGGCGTGAAAAATTACAACGACGTTCGTGCTGGCGATCAAATCGAAGTGTTTGAACGCATCGAAGTTAGACGGGAATTGTAAGCATGGCGAGAGAATTTGCTCGTCACACACGAGTATCTTCACAAATGCAAAAAGAGTTGTCGTTAATTTTACAGCGTGAAATTAGCGACCCTCGAATTGGTTTTGTGACGATTAACGAAGTGATTGTGACCAAAGATTTAGCGGTGGCAAAAATTTATGTCACCGTATTGAATACCGATGCCGCAGGTAAAAAAGCCAGTACAAAAGCGTTAAACGAGTTATCCCCCTTAATTCGACATGCCTTAGCGAAACGAATGCGGTTACGGCATATTTCGGAATTACGTTTTTATTATGATGATTCGTTTGATACCGGAATGCGTGTGGCGGAATTACTCAATGAAGTGTCGGACGATTTAGTGGATAAACAAACGTCGGAGTGAGGATAATGAAAACAAAACAAACCGGTTTTACGTTAATTGAATTGATGATTACGGTAGCAATTATTGGCATTTTGAGCAGTGTTGGTTATCCGAGTTATATCCAACATATTCAAAAAGCAAAGCGTTCCGAAGCGGAAGCTGCATTGGTTTCTATGGCAACAGCGATGGAACAGTGGCGCGTTGAAAATAACAATGATTATACCGGCGTGACAGCGAGTACGGTCTTTGCGACACAAGTTCCAATAGATGGCAGTGGTACAAAAACTTACACACTCGATATTACCTCTACAACGTTAACATCTACCAGTTATACTCTCACTGCAACGCCCGTCGCACCTCAAGATTCGGACAGTTGTGGCATACTAACTTTAGATTCAACTGGTGTTAAAGGTGCGAACGGTATTGCCCCTGATACGGCTGGTTGTTGGGAATAATATTAAATCGTTGACTTTGACAAGTTGGCTCTATAGAATTGGCTCAGCTCGAAATTGATTTACCGTTGTGCTTATCTCTACGAAGTTTTAGTTATACTGCTCGTCCTGTTTAATCCATGAAGTAATCTTTAATTTCACAGCTCTACCGCCTGAAAAGGCTAAATTTCAAAAATTTTTAAAAGGCTACAACAATGGCAACAGGTACAGTTAAGTGGTTTAACGCAGAAAAAGGCTTCGGTTTTATTCAACAAGAAAGTGGTCCAGATGTATTCGTCCACTTCCGTAACATCAACGGTTCAGGCTTTAAATCATTAGATGAAGGACAAAAAGTCCAATTCACCGTGACTCAAGGTCAAAAAGGTCCGCAAGCTGAAGACGTTACTTTAGTTTAAGACTTTAAAAAAAGCCGCTGTTTCGTAAGAAACAGCGGCTTTTTTGTATCTGAAAGAAATTAAAAATTGCCCACCGCACGTTTCATTTTCAAACCTGCTAACACAAAATCATACGTCGCATTGTTCAAATTATTGTGTGAACGGGTGCGTAAATCTTCGGCTTGAATCACGTCGGTATGCGTCGCTAAACCTTGTTGATAGCGGTCTGTTGTCACTTTCAAATTTTCATCTGCTTGGACAATTGTTTGTTTTGCCACTTGCAAGCGTTGTTGCGTTTCCTCACTATCAAGCCATGCTTGACGAATTTGCAATAAAATTTGTCCTGACAATTCTTCGCGTTGTTCTTTTAACGCCAAGGCTTGTTTTTCTAGCGCATCCCCTTTGTGATTGGTACTGCCGTCATACAATTTCCAATCAACACCAACATTCGCTTGCCATAATCCTTCGTACGCCTGATAACGATTTTGCTGATATTGATAACCACCATTTACAGCAACTTGTGGCATTAAACCGGCTTTCATGGCTTTGGTTTGTTCGTGCAAGGCTTCGATTTGTTCATTTAAAACGAACAATTCGGGACGTTGGTTTAACGCGTTTTGATTTAAATTGTCCAAACTTGTTTTCGGTGATTCAGGAAATTTTTTAGCCAATTCAACTTTCGCATTTAATTGGCGCGTGAGTAATTGGTTGTAACGCGCTTTTGCATTGTCATAAGCATTCACAGATTGTGTGAGTGTTTGTTTTGCATTTAATAATTCCACGTCAGCGGCAAGCACATCATTTTTTGCCACAATGCCTTGGTCAAATAAATTTTTCACATCTTTTTGATGATTTTCTAAACTTTGAACATGACTTTGCGCGACTTGCACGCCGTCTTCGGCACGCAAAACGGCAATATAATTATCGGCAACTTGCATTTTTAAATTCAACGCCGCAACGTGTTCATTAGCTTGCGTGGCATCTAAGGTGGCTTGCGCGGCATTGATATTGTGCGTAATGCGTCCGCTGGTATAAATCGGCAATGTTGCCATTGCTTGCGCTCTCGCGCTACCGTCTTGTTGCATGGCAAATTGTGCGGATTGACCGCCGATATTTGTTTTCGCCGAGGGCGTTTCGTTGTATTGCGTATAACCACTGCCTACGTTAAACTCCGGCAAATTTTGACCTTCCGACGCTTGCAATTGTTCTTGCGAAACGTCAGTATTGGCTTGCGCGGTTTTGATTTGATGATTGGCGTTTAATGCCGCTGCCCACGCTTCATCTAGTGTTTCCGCTTGCACTGTTGTCGCTAAACATAAACTCAATAATAAAAACTTAGTTTTTCGCATAGCCAATCCCTCTCAAATAAAATGTGGTGGCGGATTCAATTAACTGTGCTTTTTCAAGTTCATTCGGGGGAGGTTGTACGCCTAATAAACAACGAAAATGTAACTCGCCTTTGAGTAAACTAAAAAAGACATCCGCTGTAGAACGGGTATCAAAAATAGACAAATTATCGCTATCGTTTAACCGCTGCAAATAGGAATCCAATTGGTTAATTAGCGGTGTCACGCCGTTGTTAGAAACCATTTGACCTAACTCGGGAAACTCGTGGCTTTCGGAAATAACTAAACGATAAATTGCTAATCCCTCTGATGAGTAAAGAAATTCGACAACCGAAAAAGCAATTTTTTTCAATGTTTGTTCAACGTCATCTGCGTCAGATAATGTTTGCGTAATAGTTTGCAGTAATTCTGTTGATAATTTACTAACGACAGCTACAAGTAATTCATTTTTACTATCAAAATAGTTATAAAGTGTCGCTTTAGAAACCGGCGCGGCTTGTGCGATTTTATCCATGCTAACGCAACGATAATTATGTGTTAGAAACAGATTTTTTGCCGCTTGCATAATAGCTTGGCGTTTTGAGTCAGAGTTTTCTATCGATTCAGTCATGTTTAAATCAATGCTTGCTAAATTTAGATGATGGTTTAGAATAAACTAAACCGTTTAGTTTATCAAGGTCATTCAATGAAACGTCTTTTTACTTTTTTAATTTTAATTTGTGTAGTTTCTGGCGCGGGCTGGGCTTTATTTTCATGGCTGCAAGAACGTCAACATTATGAAAATACTGACAACGCTTATTTAAAAGCCAATAGTGTTTTGATTACACCAAAAGTGTCGGGTTATATCACTGAGTTACGAATTGATGATAATCAAGCCGTTAAACAAGGCGAGATTGTCGCTGTCATTGATGAGCGCGATTATCAAGCCAGACTCGAATTAGCTCAGGCACAAGTGATTGAAGCGCAAGCGAATGTGCAACGTTTGCAAGCTGTTAAAAATACGCAGCACGCTAACATTGCTACAGCAGGAGCGAACGTTTCTGTGGTGGAAGCGAAACGTCAACAAATCAATCAAGATTTGCAACGTTTTAATGCGCTGATTGAACGTGGCTCGGCACCGCGTCAAACGCTTGATAATATTCAGGCACAATCTAAACAAGCCGCCGCTGAGTTGCGTGGTTCACAAGCGGCTGTTTCGGCGCAACAAAAACAACTTACCAGTTATGACAGTGAAATTGCTCAGGCACAGGCGAGAGTTAAACAAGCGCAAGCGCAAGTTGAATTGGCAAAAATTGACTTAGAAAACACTCAAATTCGTGCGCCGTTTGATGGCGTAATTGGGCATCGCGGTGTGCAATTGGGTGCGTATGTGCAAGCCGGAACGAATTTAGCGTATTTGCTCGAAACGCAAAAAGTGTGGGCGGAAGCGAATTTTAAAGAAACCCAAATCGAAAATATGAAAGTCGAACAGCCGGTGCATATACATGTTGATGCGTATCCAAATTTGGTTTTTACGGGGAAAGTAGATAGTTTTGCACCCGCGAGTGGTTCGGAATTTAGTATTTTGCCTGCCGAAAATGCGACAGGAAATTTCACTAAAATCGTGCGGCGCGTGCCTGTAAAAATCGTGTTTGATGCCAATGAAAATACGTCATTGCTCAAATCGGGTTTGTCTGTGAACGTGAAAGTACAAGTGAAACCATTATGACCACCGCTATCAACGAAAGAGGGGAAAGAATCTTAACCACAGGAGAGTGGATTGGATTTTTTAGCATGGCAATCGGCATTTTTATGGCGGTTTTAGACATTCAAATCGTCGCTAGTTCGTTGCAAGAAATCCAAGCGGGATTATCTGCCACACAAGATGAAATTGCATGGGTACAAACCTCGTATTTAATCGCTGAGGTTATCATCATTCCCTTATCTGGCTGGCTCGGACGCGTTTTTTCGACGCGCTATTTATTCGTTTTATCAGCGGGTGGTTTTACGTTAGCGAGTTTTGCGTGTGCGTTTGCATGGAATTTACCTTCGATGATTGTGTTTCGGTGCATTCAAGGTTTTTTCGGTGGCGCGATGATTCCAATGACCTTCACGGTGATTTTCATTTTATTTCCTCCTCGATTACAGTCGGCAATGACTATCGTTGTCGGACTTATCGTCACGATGGCACCAACTATCGGACCTGTGTTAGGTGGTTATTTAACCGATGCGTTCAGTTGGCAATTACTGTTTTTAATCAATGTCATTCCAGGTCTTGTGGTTTGTTTTTTAGTTTTGCAATTTTTGGACATCGACAAACCCAATTGGGCATTGTTACAAAAAATTGATTTTATTGGCATTGCGTTGATTGCGATTTTTCTGGGTAGTTTGCAGTATGTTCTCGAAGAAGGCGCAAAAGACCAATGGTTTGAAGATGATTTGATTTTAATGTTGACTGTTACCGCAACTATTAGCGGAATAGCCATGTTTTGGTGGGAACTAATAAATCCGCATCCCATTATCGATTTATATGCGTTTAAAAATCGTAATTTTGCCATCGGTTGTGCCTTTACATTTGTTTTAGGCATCGGGCTTTATACGATTATTTATTTAACGCCAGTTTATTTAAGCAGTGTGAAAGGCTTGAATAGTTTACAAATCGGCTATTATTTAATGGTCGTTGGGTTATTTCAATTACTGTCAGCGTTTATTGCAGGACCTCTCGAAAAGAAAATCGATTTACGTTTGATGCTGTGTTTAGGCATGTGTTTATTTGCGTTGGGGTGTTGGTTAAACGGGGAATTAACCGCTGAATCTGGCTATTGGGAATTTTTCGTCCCGCAAGCCATTCGTGGCGGGGCGTTGATGTTGTGTTTTTTGCCGATTAACACGTTGGCGTTGGGTTTATTACCTGTTGAAGAAGTGAAAAATGCGAGTGGTTTATATAATTTGATGCGGAATTTAGGCGGTGCGATGGGTTTGGCGGTTGCGAATACGTTAATGTTGACGTTAAACAAAACCCATTATGGCGCGTTGCGAGAATCTGTCAGTGCAACCAATGAAATTGGTCAAAATGTGACACAAATCGAACTAGCACGCTTGACTGGCTTAGCATTGCGTGAAGCCGAAGTGATGACATTTAATAATCTATTTCAGATTATCTCGTTTATTTTCTTATCCTCATTATTGCTTGCGCCATTTCTGAGAAAAGTGGCAGCAGATAGAAGCGGTGCAGGAGGACATTGAATTTATTTATTTCAAATCAATAATCTGTCCATGGTCATTGAAAAATACCGTAGTATTTTGCTGATTGCGGCACTGCAGTAATTTCTCTGCTTTAACATGATAAAACGCACACATTTCGCCGTCAGTTACAATTTTTTCAGCCGCAGGTAAACGATAACGACGGCGAAATTTGCGTATCGCAATCCATATCACCCACATTATGCCCAAAACAACTAATGTGCAGCCGTAAATTTCGAGTAATTCCAATAAACTTTTATAACCACCAAACCAACGCATTTCGTTAATGACATTGTAATCACCCCGCAACCAGTTAATAAGTGTCACAATAGGGTAAAGTAAATAGCCCCACATCACCCAACAAACTACCGTGATTGCAAAACTACTTAAACGTTTTGGAATACTTTGTAGTTGAGGCACATTGATAATGTATTGTTTCATTTTTCGCGCAAGCCTCTGTCCACCGTCACCCAAACAGCGCGTTGTCCGCGTTTTTTCCTAATCGCACGAATTGTTCCGACAATTGTTGTCCCGACGTTCATTAACCAATACACAATCGGATACCAAACCATCCAATAGTAATACCGCGCCACCCCGCCGGTTTGTAATTCATAACGTGAATCAATTGCCAAACTTACGCCAAATTGCAATAAACACGTTATGCTAAGTAACATACTTGTCCAGCTTGGACTTAAATCGTGCAGCGATTCATTAGCGGTTGCAGTGATAAATTCTAGTGGTGCGTATAACAAATGTAACAAAATCAAAAATGCCCAACAAACACTAATCAAACATTCACCATACAACAACCACATGCCCCGCGATGACCAACGAAATAAATCACGAAAATAACGCAATAACACTTCACTACCACCTTGCGCCCACCGTACACGTTGTTTCCATAAACCATTTAAAGTTTCTGGCATCAACACCCAGCATAACGCATTGGGTTCAAAACGAATTGTCCAACCTGCAAGCTGTAATTTCCAACTGATGTCGATGTCTTCGGTAATCATGTCGTTACTCCAATAACCTACATTGTGTAACGCTGATTTGCGAAATGCTGCAATAACACCAGATACGGTAAAAACTTTGCCGTAAGAACGTTGAGCGCGTTTAATCATGCCAACAATCGCTGAAAACTCGCCAACTTGAATGCGTCCGAGCAAGGTTGAGCGATTACGAATGCGCGGATTTCCTGTGACAGCACCAACATTTGGATTTTCTATAAAATGCCGCACCATCCATCCGACTGCATCAGGTGACAATAGTGCATCGCCATCAATGCAAATTAAAATTTCACTTTTTGCTAACAATGCCGCGGTTCGTAAGCCCATCGCTTTGCCTTGATTAGTATGCAAATTTACCACCCGCAAATTTTCATATTGCGCGGCAAGTTCGTGCAAAATTTCAAGCGTATTATCTTTGCTGCCATCGTTAATAGCGATGATTTCAAAATTGGGATAATGCTGTTTTTGCAAAATTCCAATTGTTTCGCGGACGTTTTCGCCTTCGTTATAACAAGGTATTAAAATGGAAACAGACGGTAAATTATCTGTATTTTCAAAAGGGACAACGGCTTTATGCCATTCATAACGCAAACAAAAAATAATCGCGCCAAACATCCAAATGTACGCCATAAATAGCGGATAGTAATAAATAAAATCTTCGATAACTAAATCGATTGGCGACCACCACGCCATAAATGTTTGCCAAAATTCGAGCGATGCGGAAAAAAAAGTCATAAATTATTGCAATTCTGGCAAGGAAAAATGTTGTTTTAAATCGTCCAAACGGGGCTGATCTTCATAAACGTTGTCAGGATAATAGCCAATGTTATTTGCACCAAGTTTTTTCAATAAATTTAACTGTTCAATAAAAACGTTGCTGGAAATTTTTTGTTGATTTTTCCAATTCACAGCTTGCAACTCAAATACCGTTTTTTTCAATCCATCGGGTTCTTTCGCTGCTGTTTTCACTAAATCTGTTAGCCACTGATTGGGATTTTTGGCTTCTTCCATAAATGGCATCGCTTCAATAGCCACATAATCATAATGCGCTAAAAAGGATTTAAAGGATTGTGCGTACCATTCCTCGCTGTAAGGTTGCAGCAAGGGCAGGGCATAAAAATTTCGTGCTGTTTGAATATTTGGACGGTAAAAACGGACACGATTGGTTAATTCATCGGTGAATTGTCCGATTAGCTCCGTTTTATGTTGCGCCCACTCGAAACGACTTTTACTGGTTGCGTGAAGTTTATTGAAATCATCTGATAAGCCCCAAACCTCTTTCCCATACGCTAACGCTTCGGGCGAAACATCTTCAAAGTCAGATAAAATGCCATCGTCATGAAATAAAATCCCTTCAAAACTGCAATATTTTCCTAAGTCTTCGTAAATTTCGGCAACAAATTGACGTGCTTGCGAATTGAATGGCGATAAGCGTTTATAAATATGACTCGATTCTTGCGCTTTACCGTCTTTCCATTCCTGAACATACCACGATTTATCAATATCCGCATTTTGGTACGCCATAATGGGCAACCATGCAAATACTCGAACAGCGGCACGTTTTTTTAATTGCCAGGCAACGCGATTAAATAAATCTTGGCGCACGGGCATATGACGATTTGGAAAATATAACGCTTCGGCATTGCCATCACCATCCGGATCAGCGTAGGCTTGCAAATACACCGTGTTAATGTGCATTTCTTTAATGCGTTGCACCAGACTACCAATATTTTTTTCAGTTTGCTCAGGATCTTTATCGTATAAATAATCCATGTCAACATGCGCTACGCGCACATTTTTATCAAGGCGTAACCCTGTGATAATTTCAGCGAATTTTTCAACTTTAGGGTCATCGACAATAATCAACCGTCGCAATACATCAATATTTGCCAAAGTATTAAAACCATCGACTAACCCCATTGTCATTGGTATCCCTGCTTCGCGTGCAGCGGCGATGGTGATTTCATTATATTCACCATAAGGCCAAACCATCACGCGCGGACGAACGCCAGCATGTTGAAAAATAAATTCGGCACTTTTAAACATTGCAGTACGAATTCTGTCACGGTATTGCACATCCGTTTCGTAAACTAACATTGGATCATCGTACAAACGTGTCACGGCAGCGGCTTGGGTATTACCTTGGGGATTTCCAACGATACCTGCGTGTAAATCGTAACTGTGTGAGGCAATTTCAACTAAACCCGATTGTGAAACTTCGCGCACTTGCGCCCAATTCATTAACGGTTTACCAGGGTCATCGTGCGTAACGTGTCCGTCCATCCATGTGCCAACAAGTGCCACGGTGGCAGGATAATGATATTTTTTTAATAACGGGAAAACTTTGGTGTAAAAACTCAAATAACCATCATCAAAGGTCAGTAAAACTGCTTTATCTGGCAAAGAAGATTTGCCGGCGGCGGCATCAAAAACCGCTTGCACACTGACAACGGTATAACCATTTTTTTTCAACCAAATAAATTGATCTTCTAAAAAATGTTTATTGACCTCCATTCTATCAAATGGCGCCACCACATCTTCTTCGTCAATAATATCGTGATAATTTAAAACTAAAAAATGACCATCTTTGCTGTATGTAACAGGCGTAAAAACGATACTTAACGTAAATAGTAAAACCGCAAATTTTAAGCGGGTAAAAAATTTCATTTAGGTGCGCTCAATTCTAAAAAATGACGTGAATTATTGATAACAGGTGGCAAACCATCGGAATATTTCTGCATGGACGTTGGCGAATTTGATTTAGATGAATTTTTTGGCGCAGGGCTTATTGATTCGTCTTCGTCAAGTAAATCAACATCTTCATCTGTTGAAACATTACCATCGTGAATCAAATAATCTCGGCGTTGTTGATAAGCATTTTTAATGAAGTTGTATTTATCCGTTGCCGCTTCATTAACCATTTTTTCAGTCCCCATTAAATTTGCGCGTGTATTGGTAACATCCAACGTTCCCACTCCTGTTGTCGCTGCTGTAATTGCAATACCACCACCAAATAGAAACGTGTAATTAAATGGATTAAGCAGCGCATCGCCCAACATCCCCACCGCATCACGCGGCGAACTTGGCCCAGCAAAGGGTAACATCAAAAAATCGCCAGATGGAACTCCCCAAAATCCTAACGTTTGCCCAAAATCTTCATTGTGTTTGGGTAAATCAATCATCTGCGCGACATCAAAAATGCCCAAGCCTCCCGCTGTCGTATTAACGACAAAGCGACTAGCATCCATGCCACTTTGTGTTATTTTGAACTGTAATAAGTCATTCACTGTTACGCCAATGTCGTCGATATTACTAAAAAAATTCGTTACACCACGTTCGACGGCATTGGAGGTGACTGATATGTATCCTTTTGCCATCGGTTTTAAAACGGCTGCGTCCATATCTTCGTTAAACGACTGTACACCACGATTCCAGCTTTCGAAGGCATCTATTTTTTTGGGTTCAACTTCTTTTTTATCTGGCGTAGTTGAACAAGCAACACTAAAAAGGATAAGTGTTGTTGTGAAAATTTTCCGTAAAGTCATAAACTGGTAAGGTAAGCGAAGGGAAATGTTTTTCGTTATGGTCACTATTTTACGGGTTTATAGAAATGGCGTGCAATTTCGTTATCACAAGTCTGTATTATCGCTATAAGCATCTAACTGTTCTTGGGTTTCTAACCAGCGCATTTCGGCTTCTTCTAATAATTTATCCACTTGCGTTTTACTGTCCAAAACCGTTCGCAAACGGGCTTTTTCGCTGTCATCATAAATAGCTGGGTCAGCAAGTTGCGTTTCTAAATCTCGTTGCTGAGTATGATATTTTTCAACGGCGGCTTCGGCTTTTTTCAGCGCATCAAGTAACGGTTTTTGTTTTTGACGGCGTTCAGCATCGAGTTTACGTTGGTCTTTACGCGAAACCGTTTCGGTTTTTTCGGGCGAATTCGTTGCATCATTATTTCTTTTTTGTTCTGTCAACCATGCACGGTAATCGTCTAAATCACCATCAAATGGTTGCACTTTGTCATTTGCAACAAGCAATAACGTATCTGTCACAGAACGTAACAAATGTCTATCGTGCGAAACCACAACCATTGCGCCTTGAAAATCTTGCAACGCCACGCTCAACGCATGACACATATCTAAATCTAAATGGTTCGTCGGTTCGTCGAGCAACAATAAATTCGGATTTTTATAAACAATTAACGCTAAAACGAGCCGCGCTTTTTCACCGCCTGAAAACGGTTTTACAACTTCAATAACTTTATCACCACAAAAATCAAAACCACCTAAAAAATTCCGTAATTCTTTTTCTGTGGCTTGTTTGTCGATTTGTTGTAAATGCCAGAGCGGACTTTCTTCTAAACGTAATTGTTCAAGTTGATGTTGCGCGAAATAGCCCATGTTAAGCGCATCGGCTTCTAAGCGTTTGCCAGATAATAACGGCAATGTGCCTGCGAGCGTTTTGAGTAAACTGGATTTCCCCGCGCCATTTGAACCGAGCAAACCAATTCTATCGCCAGCGGCAATTGTTAAACTGACATTTGGTAAAATCGTCTTATTTTCATAACCAATTGTTACGTCATCCAAAGTCAGTAATGGATTCGGCATTTTTTTCGGCGCAGGAAACGTAAAATTGAACGGCGAATCCACATGTGCCATCGCAATCACTTCCATCCGTTCTAAGGCTTTGATGCGACTTTGCGCCTGACGAGCTTTGGTAGCTTGCGCTTTGAAACGGGTCACAAAACTTTGAATGTGCGCGATTTCACGTTGTTGTTTTTGATAGGCGGATTGTTGTTGCGCGAGTTTTTCTGCTCGCATCCGTTCAAACGCGCTGTAATTACCCGTGTAGATTTCGGCTTGACCTTGTTCAATATGCACAATGTGATCGGTAATCGTGTCGAGAAAATCGCGGTCATGCGAAATCAACAACAACGTTCCTGCATAATGCCCGAGCCAATCTTGCAACCATAAAACGGCATCTAAATCTAAATGGTTCGTCGGTTCGTCGAGTAATAAAACGTCCGAACGACACATTAACGCTTGCGCTAAATTCAAACGCATTCGCCAACCACCTGAAAAAGAATTGACTGGATGTTCCATTTTTGGCGCAGTAAAACCTAAACCATCGAGTAATCGCGCGGCGCGTGAATTCGCACTGTACCCGCCAATTACATCTAACGCGGCGTGAAGTTCGGCTTGTTTTAAACCGTCATGATTTTGTTCGGCGATTTCCAATTGTTGTTGCAACTGGCGCAATTCCACGTCGCCATCCATAACATAATCGAGCGCAGAACATTCAACCGCTGGCATTTCTTGAGCAACATGCGCGACCGCTAAATTTGGCGGCATGGTGAAATCGCCTTCGTCGGCATGGAGTTCATTTTTTACCATCGCAAATAAACTCGATTTTCCCGCGCCATTCGCGCCAGTAAAACCAACTTTTTGCCCGTTGTGCAATGTGAAAGAAGCGTTTGAAAATAAAACGCGCGTGCCGCGTCGAAGCGTGATGTTTCTGAAGTTAAGCATTTTTTCCTGTCTTTAAAATTTGGTGAGGCTGATTAGCTTTGAATATAACAACTGAAATCAGAATTGAATTTCTCATCATTTTTGATAATTTGTCGCTTAAATGCCGTAAAAGCCGAGGCTGAATTTAGATGTGATTTTATTTTTCTTAGCGCATGATTTTTATCATCTTCATCGCAAGCATCATCGTATTCAAACAAATAATCTTGAAAATTTCTTATTTCTTTTATAAGAGCTTTGCATAAATTACCTGATGCAAGGATTTTATTTTTCGTTGCTGTACCATTAAAAACGGCTAGTAATAATTCTTTTGTCTTTTCTGTTCTTGGGATGTTATTTAATGCTTCTATATTTACAGGTTCATGAGGAAATAGTCTGACCTCATATTTCAACGCATGTTCAACATCATCATTCAAATCCGTGCAATTCAAAATATCGTCAAATTGTGCTAGTTTCGTGTTGTTGCAATGACCACACGCAAAAAACAAGTTATTCCAGTCAAATTTCAAATTTATATCTTTTTCCTTATGTGGTTTGAAATGTTCAATATGAATTGTTGTAGGTTCTTTGCTTTCACAAATGTAGCATTTATTTTTAGAATCTTTTTGTAATTGTTCTAACACGCAACCGCAATCGTATTTACCACCTGTTTTACGCAAGCCTTGTTCTTTCTCCAATTCCTTCAATTTTTCTGTTTCTAAACAATCAGGCGCGGTTGGTGATTTCTCAAAATAAATCATGGCTACTTACCCTTTACGCGCCATTGTTTGTAATCGAATTTGTTGTAATTTGACTTCTAACTCATCAGCATAAAACTTCGGTAAATTGTTGAAATAATGCTTTAACTCGTCTTGTTCATCTTCTTCTTGTTCATTCAAAATGTCTTTTGTTGAAAGCTCTTCAAATCGTGCAATTTTGTTTTTAATTTTTTGCGAGTATTTGTCGGTATCAAAATAACTTTCAACTAACGCGGTGTAAGAATAACCAGAAAGGTCGGTGATAACTTCTTTGGTTTCTAAATCACAAATCACGGCATTACTAATCGACGACAACACAAACGGCGAATGTGTCGTGACAATAAATTGCACATTTGGGAAGAAATCACACAAAAACGGCATAATCTTCTTTTGCAAGGCAACGTGTAGATGCGTTTCGATTTCGTCAATTAACACAATACCTTGCTGGTCGTAGGCTTTATTGCCATTTGCTTCCATTCGCAAAATCAATTCGGTGACTATGCTAATCACAGCCGAATAACCATCGGATAATTCATTGAATGCAAACGGCTCGTTTTCACCGATTTTGATATGAAAGTTATAGTTTTTACGGTCAAAAATCAGTCGCAAATCAGGCGCATCAAAAATACTTTTTAATTGATTTTCAAAACGCTCAAACCATTCATCAATTTGTTTTGCAGCTTCATGTTCATTTTCATCTCTAGCAAAAGAACGTTCGGCTTTTAGATTAACGATGTATTGAATAAAATACTGATTAACTTTATCAGTCGATTGATATTGTTCTTTAAATTCAATTTTGTTTTTTCCTTTTGGATGAATAGGGTTATTGGGTTCGTTAAAACGTTTTGCTTCAAAAAATACAGTTAAGTAATTATCCTTTAAAGTGCGTAAATTTTTTAATTCAAGGAATATTTTTTCGGTTTCATAAATAGTACCCCTTAAATTATCTAAATAACTTCTCTCATCCGCATTTTTACGCGGTAGAGTTTTAACGAAGAATTCTGGGGTAAGCTGTAAGAGCCTATCCATAAATCTGGCTATTTTTGAAATCAAACTCGTTTTACTACTTCCATTTTTTCCAGTGATAATCAAATGTTGCCGTTTTTCTGCACTTAACGGAATATCAAAGTTTTCAAGATTACGCACTTTATTAACGTGAATCGAGGTTATAAAAACGTCATCGTTGTTCATGATTTTTCCGGTATTGAATTAAATTTGCCTTAGAAGTAGTGAACGCAAATTGAATTACGTCCACTTTCGTTTTGAATTTCTACTCCGCCCGATCAATCATCTTTTCAGCTTGCTTTGCAAAAGCAAGCGCATCGCCTTTTTTCACAGTTTCAAGCGGAATCACTAGCGCGGTCGTCAAACTGATATAAATGTAGATGTAATGCTTGCTGTATTCGACCCGAACCAAATCTGACCACAACATTTTATGTTTACCACTCGGTGATTTTTCGAGTAAATACTGCGCTTGCTCAGGGTCAATAGTTAGCGTGTAAGTGCCAAACATCGCGTTTTTTTCTTTATAAGTGTAATTGTTGAGAATCTGGCGACGTAAATCGAGCATCATCACTTTCGGCGACAACCAACCCCACAACGCGGCAATCACAACGATATAGGCGGCTGAGTTTTTGTCGCCATAATAGAAATAATAAAAGCCTCCAATTAAAGCCATCACGGCTGGCACAATCCAACGGTTTTTGCGGATGTTGCTTTGGATGTCTTCGTTTCGGGTGAATTGCACTTCATTAAAGTGGATGAGGTCGTCTTCGCGGAATTCGTATTCAATTTCAAACATGATTTTATTTTTATAGTTATTAAAAAAGTTAAAGGTTTAGTGCATTTTGATTTTAGCGTGGGCGGTGCGTCTAAACAGATTCGACAACGTGAGCATCGCCGTTCTGAAATAACCGTGGATGGCGATTTGGTGCATTTTATACAGCGACAAATAAACAATTTTCGCAATAAATCCACCAATACTCACAGACCCCATAAGATTGCCCATCAAGTTTCCAACGGTCGTGTAATTGCCCAATGAAACCAACGAACCGTAATCTTGATAAGTGTACTCGACCAATTTGCCGCCATTTAAACGATTGATAAGTGATTTTGCTAACGTGGTGGCTTGTTGATGCGCGGCTTGAGCGCGCGGCGGGACATTTTCATCATGACCTTGCCACGGACATGCGGCGCAATCACCCATCGCAAAAATAGCATCGTCATTGGTTTTCAACGAGCTATCGACGATAAGCTGATTGATGTTATTAGTATTCAAACCATCCAAATTTTTCAACCAATCAGGGGCTTTAATTCCTGCCGCCCACACTTTCATTTGCGCTTCGATGATTTCACCATCGTGCGTCAAAATCGCATCATCACTCACTTCGACAACGCGCCGTCCTAATTTTAAATCAATATCTAATTTAATTAGTTGTTGCGCTGTGGCAATGGCTAAATTTGTCGGCAATGCGGGCAATAAACGGTCAGCGGCTTCGATAATGGTGAGCTTAACATTGCTGGATTCTTCCAAACCATACACGGCGAGCAATTTTGTTACTTCGTGCAATTCTGCCGAAAGTTCAACACCTGTTGCCCCTGCGCCAACAATGGCAATCGATAACGGTTTGTCGCTATTTTTATGAGCATGATTTTTAATATACGATTCGACCAATTGTTTTTGAAATTTAAACGCCTGCGAGGTAGTATCCAAAAATAAACAATGTTCATCCACACCTTTGATATGAAAGGTATTGCTCACGCTGCCAATTGCCATTACCAACGTATCGTAAGTAAACGTGCGACGTGGGATTAACTCTTCACCAGCATCATTTACGGTTGAACTAACGACAATTTCTTTTGCCTGGCGATTCAAACCTTCCATGCGTCCTAAACAAAATCGAAAGTGATTGCGATGCGCTTGCGCCAAATATTCAATTTCTTCGGCAGCATCGAGCGTTCCCGCTGCGACTTCGTGTAAAAGTGGTTTCCAAATATGCGTTGAACTGGCATCGATAAGCGTAATTTCTGCTTTGCCCGATTTTCCCAATTTACGACCTAAATGCGTGGCAAGCTCTAAGCCTGACGCGCCACCACCAACAATGACAATTTTATGTACTGTGTTATTTTTCATTCTTCTTATTCCCACCGGCTGCAAAAAATCATGATGTGCGGGGCATTATAACGAATCATTGGCGGTGTGACTTATTTTGCATCGTTTGGTGAGTGTTGCGTAAAAAAATAAATGCTTTTATACTTGCCTGAGCTTAGATTCTGCAAGCTAAAAAACACATTATAAAAACTTTCGGAGGTCATGATTATGAAATGGGAAACACCACGTTATACCGATTTACGTTTCGGTTTTGAAGTTACAATGTATATCTACAACCGTTAATCATTACCGGTTTAAAGACTAAGAAAAGGGGCGAATTGCCCCTTTTTTTTCGAGTTTGTTTTTATGAGGTTTAGTTATGAAAATTAGAGTGTTAGGTTCAGGGGCGGGCGGTGGTTTTCCACAATGGAATTGTAATTGTCACAATTGTCATCGTATTCGTCGCGGCGATATGAATGGTAGCACACGAACACAATCATCGATTGCTGTTAGTACGGATGATAAAAATTGGTTGTTATTTAACGCATCACCCGATATTCGCGCTCAACTAGAAGCGTTCCCTGCCATTCAACCACAAAACGGTATTCGTGACACCGGCATTAAAGCCATTATGCTCATCGATAGCCAAATCGACCATACGACGGGGTTATTGATGTTGCGCGAAGGGAAGCCGCTTGATATTTATTGCACTGAAATGGTGAAGCAAGATTTAACTACTGGTTTTCCGCTGTTTAATATGCTTAAAGATTATTGCACGGTTAATCATCATGATATTCCGGTCGATGGCAGCGGCTTTGAAATTCCAGTGATTGCTGATTTACGTTTTTATACTCAAGCCTTAAAAAGCAAAGCCCCTCCGTATTCGCCACACCGGCATGACCCGCACGATGGCGATAATATTGGCGTAATCATTGAACAAATTTCAACCGGCAAAAAAGTGTTTTATTCTCCCGGTTTAGGCGAAATTGAACCGCATGTTATGGAAGCCATGCAAAATGTTGATTGTTTACTCGTCGATGGCACATTTTGGACAGATGACGAAATGGTCACACAAGGTATTAGTCATAAACACGCGCGCGAAATTGGACACTTGCCACAATCCGGTAAAGATGGAATGATTGAGGTGTTAAACGGTGTGAAAGCTCGTAAAATTTTAATTCACATCAATAATACGAATCCCATCTTAGATAATGATTCACCAGAACGTAAAATGCTTGATGCAGCTGGAATTGAAGTCGCTTACGACGGTTTAGAAATCGATTTGTAGGAGGTTTAAAAATGGGAGTATTGCAAAAAAAACCATATTTGACCGAGCAAGAATATTTAGCATTTGAAGAAGCCAGCGACGTGAAACATGAATATGTTGATGGTGAAATTTATGCGATGGCGGGCGCAAGTCTTCAGCATAATTTAATTACCGGAAATTTATTTTTTAATCTTCGTGCTGTGCGTCGTAAAGGCGGGAAATGTCGAATTTTTTCTAGTGATATGAAATGTCGCATTGAAGACGGAATTTTTTACTACTACCCTGACGTGATATTGGATTGTGGAACTATTGATAGCAATGCTCATTATACGCAGCAGCCGTGTCTTATTGCCGAGGTTTTATCAAAAAGTACAGCGCGAACCGATAGAACTGAAAAATGGCTCACCTATCAAAAAATCCCTAGTTTGCGTTATTACTTGCTTGCGGATTCGTTGCAAAAGAAAGTGGATTATTTTGAGCGAAACGAATTAGGCGAATGGTTTTATGCTGAATTAGAAGAGGGTGAAACCTTAACGATTGAATGCGATGATTATCACGCTGTTTTAACGTTAGCAGATATTTACGAAGACGTTATTTTTTAAACTTAACCATGAGAAAATAAATATGACCACAGAAAATACGCCTTGGACACGCGAAGAATTTGAAGCGCAATTGCGCGGTATGGAAAATCTTTACCATATTCACCATCCGTATCACACGTTGATGAATGAAGGAAAACTCACTAAAGCCCAATTGCAAGGTTGGGTGGCGAATCGGTTTTATTATCAAGTGTGCATCCCTATTAAAGATGCCAATATTTTAGCCAATTGCCCAGACCGTGAAACTCGTGCGAAATGGACACAACGCATTTTAGATCATGACGGTCATCCAGGAGATGTTGGCGGTATTGAAGCGTGGATACAATTAGGCATTGCGGTAGGTTTAACACGCGAAGAAATTACTTCTTTAAAACATGTTTTACCGGCAGTGCGTTTTGCCGTCGATGCGTATGTGAATTTTGCTCGCCGAGCAGAATGGCATGAAGCCGCTAGCTCTTCTTTGACCGAGTTATTTGCCCCTAAAATTCATCAACAACGTTTGGATAACTGGCCCACGCATTATCCTTGGATTGAACCGGA
Source organism: uncultured Pseudomonadota bacterium (assembly GCA_903834465.1). Lineage (GTDB taxonomy): Bacteria > Pseudomonadota > Gammaproteobacteria > Methylococcales > Methylomonadaceae > UBA10906. The sequence continues at coordinate 25,893 of CAILJB010000058.1, forward strand.
AGGTTATGCGTATTTTCGTAAACGTTTAACTGAGGCAAGACGTGATGTTGAACACGGTTTAGAAATTACGCTGGATTGGTATAAAACCCGCGAACAACAAAACCGAATGGTCGATATTTTAAAATTCAAACTCGACGTTTTATGGTCGATGGCGGATGCCATGTATATGGCATATATTCACGAAATGCCGCCGTATTTTAATGTAGTAAAATAGACTAGAATTCAAGCAAGTAGCCAATACCAGATTATTACAATCTGTGTTGGCTCGGGCTTTTAGATTCTACCCTAATAAACTCTCCCACCGCTTTTGTGTTGCGCCGATGCTTGATTGAACACTAACTCTGTGTATTTTAAGGTATTTTATAATTTTATCTGTCTAAAATTGTCCGCCCCAGCGAGGTACTTCCCAAACAAGGCTCTTATGACAATTATATGATTACCGAAAAAAATTTAATCAATAGCGAAACGCCTAAATTTAGCAAAACTCAGCCTGAGAGCTTTGAAATGCCCGAAGAAACGCAAATGCAAAAATAGCAACGTTGGGCAGGATTCGCAGAACCGTTGGGCGACAGTGCAGAATGCGATAAAAACAAATAGCGGTGAAATTGATGACAGTAACGACGTTTATCGCGCAATGGAAAGAATACCGCATCCTGGCGATTAGTACAAAAGAAGCTAATGCTTATCGAGCCGCATACCAAAACTTATGTCGTTAAAGGGATTTGAAACGCTCGATGAGAAAGGGAATCGCGCAAACGGGAATAGTTTAGGACACTCAACCGCTAAAATTTGGTAAGCGTTAGTATAGATAATTAAACATAGTAATGGCGGAGAGTGAGGGGTTCGAACCCTCGATGGGAGATAAAGCCCATACTCCCTTAGCAGGGGAGCGCCTTCAGCCTCTCGGCCAACTCTCCGAATTTACTTACTAGTCTTCGGTTTGATACGAAGAAACAGAATAATTCTGCTCTTTTTTGATTCGATCGTAAATTTCTTCACGATGAACTGAAACTTCTTTTGGTGCATTTACACCAATGCGAACTTGATTGCCTTTAACTCCTAAGACGGTGACTGTTACTTCGTCGCCAATCATCAAAGTTTCTCCTACTCTACGAGTCAAGATAAGCATAACTAACTCCCTCTAATATTTTAGGCACTTCGCCGTGTGACACGGCGAAGAACAATCAAGACAGGGAAATTATAACAAAATATGAAAAATAATAAAGCGTAAATCGTATTTATGCTTGTTCTAATCCAAACGCACTGTGTAATGAACGTACCGCAAGCTCTAAATATTTCTCATCAACTACAACCGAAATTTTAATTTCAGATGTCGCAATCATTTGAATGTTAATGCCTTCATCAGCAAGTGTTTTAAACATCGTGCTGGCAATTCCGGCATGTGAACGCATACCTACCCCGACAATTGACACTTTAACAATGTTGTTATCGCCCGTCACTTTTCGCGCACCTAAGTCGGCACAAATCGATTCTAAAATCGTTTTCGCTCGCGCAAAATCATTGCGATGCACTGTAAAAGTAAAATCGGTCGTCGCATCGGCAGCGATATTTTGTACAATCATATCGACTTCAATATTCGCATCCGCAATCGGGCCTAAAATTTTAAACGCAATTCCTGGCAAATCAGGCACGCCCGTAATGGTTAATTTCGCTTCGTCACGATTAAAAGCAATACCTGAAATTAACGCACTTTCCATTTGTGATTCCTCATAAGTAATTAGCGTGCCATTGCCTTCTGCAAACGAAGACAATACGCGCAATGCAACATTGTATTTTCCCGCAAATTCGACTGAGCGAATTTGCAAAACTTTTGAACCTAAACTCGCCATTTCGAGCATTTCTTCAAAAGTAATTCTATCTAAACGACGCGCTTTCGGTTCAACGCGCGGGTCAGTCGTATAAACGCCATCCACATCGGTGTAAATATGGCATTCATCGGCTTTCAACGCCGCCGCTAAAGCAACAGCCGTTGTATCCGAACCGCCACGACCTAAGGTTGTGATATTGCCGTCTTCGTCAACGCCTTGAAAACCTGCCACCACAACCACTTTGCCTTCGGCTAAATCTGCTCGAATGCGTTTGTCGTCGATGTCTTTGATTCGGGCTTTGGTAAAACTGCTGTCAGTTAAAATTTTGACTTGCGTTCCTGTGTACGAACACGCAGGGCAACCAATTTCATTTAAACGCATACTGAGCAATGCAACGGTGACTTGTTCGCCCGTTGAAACCATTGCATCTAATTCACGTTCGTTTGGATGTTCTTGCATTTCTTTGGCTAAACCAATTAAACGATTGGTTTCGCCGCTCATCGCAGATAACACAACAACTAACGAATCGCCCGCATCGTGAACTTTTTTAACGCGCTCGGCGACGGCTTTGATACGTTCGACCGAACCTACCGATGTGCCACCAAATTTATAAACATAAAGTGCCATTTTGAAAATTCTCTAAACGTTTTATGATACTTTTTTGACAAATTCTGATTTCAATTGCATCGCGCCAATGCCTTCGATTCTGCAATCAATATCGTGGTCGCCATCAACTAAACGGATAATTTTTACTTTTGTGCCAACTTTGACAACCGATGATGAACCTTTGATTTTTAAATCTTTAATCACGGTAATCATGTCACCGTCTTTTAAAACATTGCCGTTTGCGTCTTTGACGACTTTTTCTTCTTCAACGTCAGCGGCTGCATTTTTATCCCATTCATTGCCACATTCTGGGCAAATAAGCATTTCACCATCTTCGTAAGTGAATTCACTGCTACATTTTGGACATTTTGGTAAATTGCTCATGATTTTTCCTTTTTGAATTTTAATAAATTGTTTTCAACCGCGAATTATATCGCTAAACAACAGACTTTAATTTTTTTGTGTTTTAATTTTTTGTGAGTTGTCGAAGTCGAGTCACTTCATCACACAACCGTTGCGCCGCATAATCCATATCGTCTAGCGTTGTGTAACGCCCAAAACTCAAACGTACTGCGCCATAAAGTTGTTCACCTTCAATGCCCATTGCCCGCAGAACATAAGAGGCTTCCATTGCCCCCGAATTACATGCACTTCCTGAGGAGATTGCGACATCGTCGCGTAACGCGATAATCAATGAATCTGCGCTCACGCCTTCAAAACTCAAATTCACAATGTTGGGCAACGTGGCTGTTTGTGAACCGTTTAACGTTACGCCTTCTAAGTCCTGAAGGCGTGAAAGTAGCCGTTGTTTTAATGCAATGGCATGTTGATAATCGTTTGTTTGATTTTGGTAAGCAAGCTCTAACGCGGTTGCCATCGCTAGAATTTGATGCGTCGGCAATGTGCCAGAACGTAAACCATTTTCTTGTCCACCGCCATGAATTAAAGGCGGCAATTTTAACTTTGCACAATTTCGCGCAAACACGCCGCCAATGCCTTTCACACCGTAAAATTTATGTGTCGAAAAAGACAAAAAACTAATCGGTGTTTTGGCTAAATTGATTTCGAGTTTCCCGACACTTTGCGACGCATCGACATGAAAAAATACACCACGTTGTTGCGTAATTTCGGCTATTTTTTCAATCGGTTGAATCACCCCCGTTTCATTATTAACGTGCATGATGGAAACTAACAACGTGTTTTCAGTAATGCTGTCGGCTAATTCTTCAAGGTCAATCAAACCGACATTATCAGGTTTCAAATAAGTGACTTGAAAACCTTGTGTTTCTAAAAATCGGCAACAATCCAGTACCGATTTATGTTCGGTTGCGCTGGTGATTAGGTGTTGACCGAATTCTTTGAATCGCGTCGCCACGCTTTTGAGAACAAAATTATTTGCCTCAGTCGCGCCTGATGTGAAAATTAAATCTTTCGCATTGCAATTTAAGTGTGTGGCAATTTGCTGGCGAGCATTTTCGACAAGACTTTGCGCCGTTTCACCAAAACCATGTTGGATGGATGATGGATTTGCAAAATTATCCGTTGCGCGAAAATGCGTGATAAGTGTTTCAATCACTTCGGGTGCAACGGGTGTTGTGGCGGCATAGTCTAGGTAGATTTTTTTTAAGTTTAGCATCGGCAATTTTTCATCGACCTACTATTTCAATTGATGAATTCGTTTTTCGATACTTGATTTAATCAAATCAAATCTTCTTTCTAACACATCATCATAACTAGCGTTTTTCAATGCTTCCTGGAAATATTCAATACTCGGAATGTCATGTGTTGCAATAGTTGTAGAATTCAGATAATCCAGATATTCACTGGGCGATCTGTCACTAATTAGGCGATTAGCCTCTTTAGAAATGTAAGCGAAATTTAGAGGACTGTTTAGTGGGTGCTTTTTTTCTGGGCGAAGTTTTGCCGCACTTTCGCCGATTTTCGTCACATTTCCTAGTGGAATAATGTGATGTAATTCGACATCAATATCACCAGAAGCAATTCCCCACGGCGTTATATTTTTTTGTGTTGGATTCAGAATGTTGAAATCGCAAGGGCAGCCGCTGAGAATAAATTGCAAAATGCCATTTCTAACGCTCTTTTGCTCTACTTCATCGGAATCTTTTCTAAGTAAAATATTCCTAGTCGCATAGCCCTGATAGTTCAAAACATTATCAGCCTTGCCGCTAATTTTTTCTTCAGGATTCCCAGATAGATATTTTTCTAGTTCTATTAGGTCGTTGATACACTTTTCATTTTGTCGTGTAAAGTAACCTCCACCAAGCAATGCAATCCAATACCATCGTTCGAGTTTATCCAATTTTGCCTTATTATTCCAAACCTCGTCATCATCCAGATAAAAAGCTAAAACAACCAACATGAGTTTGTAAGAAATATCTTTTGCGTCAGTTACACCACATCTAAATAACAAAAAAGCTAAGGCTCTTACAATAGCGTTAATAGTCCTGTCGGTAAGTTTGTTAATTTCTTCTGATGATAATTTTAAAATTTTTTCTCTTTTAATAAATTCAATAGAAAAACGCTGATCTTTTTCTTTAACATTTGCTAATAGTGACAACACATTGACAAACCAATCTTGGAATGGACGTGAAAGCTCGTTATTTTTGGCAATTTTCATAACAGATGGTTGCCAATCAGCTTTATCTATTCCATTTTGTTCGGAAACATATTGGCTATTCAAAGTAGGGGCGATGGAAATAGGTTTTTCTACACTTTCGATAATTTTAGCGGACAGATTCCTTCTATTTTTATCTCGAGCTGATTTTGCGACAACTAAATCATAAACTGACAACGGCTCACCACCTCGGTTAATAGCTTCAAAGATAGCAACTGCGCGATTAACCTCATTTGGTTGTAACTGAATTATTGACATAACCCGTTCAGGTAATTTTTCAAGCTCAGTAGCTAAATTTGCAACCCACTGAGATTTTAAAGTTGACCATTGATCGCTTAACGCATTCCCTATTTCGTAATCGTCAAGATTTTTATTTTCAAAAGATTCAACAATGGATGGCAACGTCTCTACATCAGTTTCTTTGCTGAAAGTTTTTTGGTAGAAGTCAAAAGAGTGTCTTTCTTCTTGAGCCACAATTTTTAGTTCATTAACTTTTTTGTCAGCAATTTTTTGCAAAACTTTCCGGTGTAAACCTTCTGATTTTTTATCGATTTCGTATAAGGGAACAATACATTCATTTGCATAATTTTCAGCAATATGGTTTTTTATTCGATGCTGACTTGGATTTTCTTCAGCTAATGTAAATCCTGGATGGTGTATTTCTTTGGATTTGTTTTTATCAATAGCTTTATTTTCAATAAAAGATTGAATGTCATTATTTGTCAAATTACAAATCGAGGTGAATTTTAAATTTTCGTATCCAAAATAATCTTCTTCGTCCTCTTCATCTTTTTTTGGCTTTACTCTAAGAAACCAGCGCGTTCGCAACGGTGGATATAAATCGTTCCAAATGTGTTCCCAATTTTCTTTTTCTGAAAAAATATCGTAAAAAACAGTTCGTAAAGTTGATAATCTTTGCTGACCATCAAGTACATATTGGCAACTGTTTTTTACTACAGTGGTTTCCAATTCGTTTGGAAAGCATAATTCTCTTTTTGAGAAATCATTAGTATCACCTTCGAGAATAAGCAAACTTCCAATAGGTAAATCAACTAACACGGATGCTATAAATCCCTTTTGCTTCTCTATTTTCCAAACAAATCCTCGTTGAAAATTAGGACGCACCATTCTGTTTGCTTTCAAATCTTCATAAATTGAATGTAACGCACGTTCATCATTTTTAATTGCCATTTCACTTCCCCTTAGAATTTATATTTATTGAGCATTAAGACTTCCAGAAAACTCATGCGGATCTAATGCGAGCGAACTCGTTGCCGCAGGGCTTTTGCAGGATTCAAAACATAAGTTTCATAATCAGGATGGTCAGGATTTAAAAGCAATAACTTTGATAATGCTGTGGCGATGCGTGTGACGGCTTTCACGTCTCGATTATCACCTTTCAAATTCGGACATTCGCCAAACGGAAATTCAACGTGACTGACAATCCGAAGTTGATGCAAGTATTCGCCAAACACATCCGCTTTCATTCCCACACCAAGCGCGGCACTTTCAGTCATAAAACGTGGAATTTCCCAACCTGCAATAATGCCGTGAAAGCGATCCATCAACGCGCTGTCATGAAACATCTCAGGTAAATGGCGAATGTAATCACTTTGGCGCGGCGCATTGTCATACAAATCAATGTTTGCCAAAATCATCAACCCACATTCGCTGGTAATTTTGTCATTGCCAACCGAATAATGCCCAGATTCCAAATAATCTTTGAACTTCGCATGAATATCGTCTGCACCTTTGAAGTTAATCGATTGTCCCTCGTCTAAAACCAATAAATCGTAACGTCCCATTAAACCAATTTCTTTGGTATTCATGTTTTTAAACAATTGCGCTTGTGTCAACGCGCCACCGCTGTTTAACCAAACATAACGACTAAGATTGGAATAAATAAAAGATTTCCCCGTGCCTTTAGGCGCGAGTTCCATCATGTTCAAATTGTTTTGCACCAACGGCAATAAGCGCAAAATCAAATTATTTTGTTGCGCCTCGTTGTAAGCAAATGGCTCATACCCCATCGTTCGCAACAACAAATAAATCCATTCGCGCGTGGAAAATTGTTCACGCGCTTTTATCAATTGTTCTAAACGCACTTTGCCTGATTGCATCGGATTGAATTCAATCATTTCAATGACATAATTTTTCCCTTCGGCACGATAAATTAAACGTCCCGCACCCCATTGTCCGCCTTCTAACAAAATCGGATTTTTATCGATAACTTCATTCGCCACACGCGCATTCGGTTCTTCGAGGCAGGGAATGTTCAATAATTTTCGATTATTTTTAATGTCAATTCGCACGTCAAAACGGTCTAAAATTACCAACGATTCGCCAGATTGAAGCTGATGTTTGATGCGTTCTTTCTCCGTTTTTGAAGGCAAATGCTTACTCATAAACGCCGTCACATCTTGGTAAATTTCAGCATTCGATTTGTCGGGACGTTGAAAACGTGAAATTAGCCATTCCTCGACAAAACTGGGAATCGTGCGTTTATCGCGGATTTTCAGCGCACGCACTAAGGCTTTATCAATCACTAAATCGCCAAATGTGGCACAAATTTTTTGGTCTAATTCTTCGCTGTTCAAAACATATCCTCAAAACTTTGTGCGCTGCTGTCACGCGCTAAAAAAGAGGCTGGAAAATTAACGGACAAGGATTTTTTAAGGGTTTCGCGTGCGCCATGTCGTTCAAATTGCAAGCCTAGCTCCAAAACAATCAAGCCTTCCTGTTCAATATCCGCCCGAAATTTCAATGTGACGGTGTGAGATTTTTGGGCGCGAATAATATCAATCGGTTCGCGCAATTCGAGTTTAAACGGCGGTTCTAAACTTAAACGCACGGTTTCAACTTGTACCGACGCGCTTAAACGCACATCGAGTTGCCAGAATTTATCGCTTAAACGCAAGCAGTCGCTGGTAATTTCAGCTTCAACAGGCAATTTGTTGGTTTCAAATGTCGGGCGAATCAATTTGATAAAGGGGATTAAAACTTCTTCGGGCGTTAAACCGCCGTGTGCTAACACCGAATTCGTTAAACCTAAACGTGTTTTCGGCGCAGCGTAATCGTCTTTGCTGTCTTGATTGATTAAAACAAACTCATCGGGCAACGTTTCGCGGCGTTTGAGTTTGAAAATGCGGTCTTTTATCTCGCCTAACGGTTTGCCGTTATAACGTCCATTTGTCACGGTCATGCCGTGGTCGGCGGTGATAAAAAACACGACATCACGGTGCGCGGCATCTTTGAGCCAATTTTGAATCGATGTTTTGAGTTGCCGTGCAATAGGCAAAATATCGGCACGGTGTTTTTCAAAACTGCTTGCATCGTGCAACCGTTCATCGATTCGATTTTCGAAAAATACCACGAGATTCGTTTGTTCAGTAATCGGCGTGTTGAGATTATCGTCTTCCCAACTTTTGATGATTTTTAGCGACGTTTGATAGGTTTGTTGCAATGCAATTTCAGAATTATTCGGCAAAGAATGGGTGGGGTTGCCCGTTAAAACAGCGAGTTTGCCAATGTCAGTAAGCGTGGGAAGTGGTGCAAAAAGTGTGTCGGTAATAACGGTTAAATTATTTAGCGTTGCAAGTTCGTCGAGCAAAATATCTTGATTCAACGCCGACAGCGCATCAACGACGGTAACAATCACTAAATAACCACCCTCTAAATAACGTTGAATTTGCGACGAACAAAAACGCCAATCCGATTCAGAACGTGCAATACGGCTAGGTTGTAAAATCAACCAATCTGTAAAACTCACGTTAATGGATTCATCAAGCGGTTGTTTGCTCAGTAAAACGGTTCGCAAATAATCAAAATAACCCACGCTCCAATCTAATGTTTCTTCAACGCTCGCCGTTTTAGACAAATGACGATAATGCGAAACGGCTAAATAATTTTCGATTTTTTGCAAAAACGTTTGTGCGTCTGCGCTTTCAAAACGTTGGCAACAAACGAGTAAATCAAGTGTGATAAGTTGCGGCGATTCATCACACAACACATTCAATTCCAGCCAAACACTTTCCCAATCCGCCATCACAAATTCGACGAATGCTTTTGCGTCGATTTCTTTATGTAAAATTTTTCGCGCCACGATTTTGAGAATTTCAATTAAATCCGTTGGAATATGCCGCGCTTGTTCTTGCGACAACGACAATAACGGCAAAGCGTTTAATAAGGAAGCAGAAAAAGTTTGTGCAGGCAACGCAAAATGCAAAGCGTAATCACGAATTTTTTGCCGTAAAATCGCGAAGATTTGTTGATAAGCGAAATTTGCTAAAAACGATTCAATGGCACTACTTTTTGTCAATTCGATAATGAACAACGTTGCATTTTCATTATCGATTTTTAAATTCGTCGTGAGATGGGAAATCAAGCGCGTTTGGATGGTTTCGATTTTTAATAATTCCAAAAAAATCGCAGGTTGGAAATTTAATGCGCTGACAAACGCATAAAAATTATCGCCACTTAAAAGATTAACATCACACGCCATTAAAATTTGGGCTTCAAACGTTAGCTGATTTTCAGACGCAAGCGTTGAATCTTTTAATAAATCCAATTCAACAATCCACTCGTCAGTCAGCCAATCGGGAATTTTTATTTTTAGACGTTCAGAAAATAATGCTCGCGGCAACAGCGTTTTAGTCGGCAAAACATCATTCATACCGTCAAATTTAAAATGTTTGAGCAACGCTAAATGGGTTAGACGCAAACGCAATAACGCTGGGTTTTGAGCGGCTAAATGTTCACGAATGGCGAGGCGAAGCGCGTTAATTTCGTCTTCGGTTTTACCCACCACAATTGCGTCTTCGGTATCAATGCCAAAACAATCGACAATCAATTGAACGGGCATAACTTAATCTCGATAGTCGTTAAGTAATTGTTCTAAGGCTTGTCTTATTTCGTGACGTGGCAAGTGCAACGCCTCGATTTGATGATGTAACGTATCGATTAACGAAGGCGTTTTTGACACAGGCGAAATAATCGATGGCGGTAAAATGGGAGCTTGCGGCGGACGAGGAGGGTGATAATCAATGTGCGTTTCTAAACACATTTGAAATTTACCAATGTCCATATCGTTGCACATTTCAAACGGTTTATTTAACAAGGCGTGCGTTAAGTCATCGATGGAATTTTGAGCATGATTTAATAATTCACCCAATTTTTTTGCCGTGAGCGTGGCGTGTTCGTGGGTTAAACGCAAAATTAAATCTGCTTTATTCGATTCACAAGCAATTAAAAACTGCCGCCAACTTTGTTCAATTTCAAACCGTTTGGCATCTTCAACTTTCGTAAAATCATCCAAAATAACGTTCAATAACCCAAATTCTGTTCCGACTAATTCAATTAAAAATTCGGCAGTGTCTTGTTGAGTTTTGAAAGGTAAATCAAAAAATTTCACCAGTTTTTGGGCTTTCTCATGCAGTTGTCGTGAATGTTTAACCGCTTCGGATTGTCCTTTTACAAAGTCACGCAATTGAAAACAACATTGCTGTGCAAATTCTTCGCGGGTTTGATTGAAGTCGGGAATTAACGAAAAATAATCACCCACGGCATTTAAAACATCGACTTGTTTCGGGCTAAATTCGAACAGTCTAAGACTCAATTTACTGTCCGCTTTGAATGCGTCGGTTAAATTTTGAGCAAAATCCGTTTCTTTGCCACTCCAACGCAAACCTTTGGTTTCGTGACGAATTGCCACCGCCGCTAAAATCGCTAAATTACACCCGGGAATGCCATAAGGTGGCGCGATTAACTCGGCGCGTAATTTACTGAGAAAATAAGGATTATCGCGATTTCGTTTAGACAGTAGCGCGTCATGAATCAATTTCAAAATGGCGTGAACGTTTCCTGTAGTTTCGTCTATTTTCTTGATATTCCAACCATTTGCGCGATGTTCAAACAAATGATTTGCGCCCAAAATGCCATCGATAAGCGCGGCAGCTTGACTGCTTTCGTTTTCGCCTAATAAATCAGTTTGATACGTTGGATTATCATCAAAATGCAAAACACGCTCGACAATATCTTTCACGATTTGACTGCCCGTATATTTTTCATGAGCAAGACGATTCATATTCATGGCACGAATCGAAATCTCGTGCGGATACGTTTGCGCGACAACGTCGCTAAGATGATGCCTTAAATCATGCCAACTCTGACAATCCAGTGCATCTGCGTTTCCTGCTTTGAAAATTTGACTTTTACCATTTTGCAAACCTTCTCGACCGAATAACGTTTTTAAAATCGAAAGTAATTGCTGACGATTTTTTTCACCTTTTGCGGTTAATTGACGACGAAAATCCTCTGAAATGCCTGCTTGTTTTTGCAAATAATCAATCGCTAAATAACGTCCTAACAATTCACTCAAACCAACATGGCGACCTTCGATTGTGACCGATTCGGCGCGTATACCTGAACGGGGCAACCAAAAATAAAGATTGGTAACGGGCGTTTCTTGAATTTTCGCTTTGACAGCTTCAACCTCATCGTCGTTTTTTGCAAACACCAAATAAATGTGTGCGCTTAATAAGGGATTATCTATTTTTAACGGATTTGTCAGTGGCAAAAATAACAAATCCACGCGATAAGACCGCACAATTCCTGCATCGGAAGGTTCTAAATCATGCTCACCGAGTTGCGGTAACAAATCCTCTTGCATCGCAATATGCGTTTCGAAAAGTTGACGCGGCGAGTGACCTGTAAAATTTTTTCGGGCTTTTTCGATTTCGCCTTCGACATCAATGCCCGAATCGCCGCTTAACGTCCATTGTTCAGTCACGGCATTTTTCCATACCAATTCAGCCCCTTTTAAATACGCTAAATCATCGCTCAGTTGTGCGCTGTAATCGCTGTCGTATAAAGTAATGGCTAAAAAATGTTCGGTCGTTTGGAATTGTTCACCCAATAATTGCGCGAGCAAACATAATTTGAGAATCGCTTTTTTCGAGGCAATTTCGTCAGGCGATAACGTGTTTTGAATTGAACCAATCGCTTGATGGTAACGTTCCCACGCGGCGAGTTTTTTCAAACTCTTTTCAAAATAATCCACTAACGCAGGTAATCGAATTAACTCGTTATGAAATAAACCTGCCGAATTGATTTCATGTTGCAAAAATTCAGAGGCGTTGTCTCTGAAAAATGTCAGCGCAGTGCGATTGTTTTGTGCGGCAAGTCCTGATAACGCAAATAAACCAGCGGCAGTTATCGGATGCAAGGGATAAACATCGAGTAACACATCATTCAAATGGTCGCCAAGCTGATTGAATAACGCGAGATGCTGACACAATTCTAAAATATGCTGTTTTGCATTCGGTTGATTTTCTAAAAGTTGTTTGCCTGTTTCTGTCCATGCGCGTTGTATCCCCAATAAATGATAGCCTTCTGATTCGGCGGCATTGAGTTCGACTTTATAAGTGGTAAAACGCCCTGTGATTTGTTCAAGCAAACCTTTTTCAGATTCGGTTGCGCCAGCGCGTTCGGCGTATTCGGTAAATGAAATATGCGTTAAACCAATAAAAACGGTGTGTCCTAAATCGGGTGAACACGTTGTTTGGACAAAACTTTCTAAGGCTTTAATTTCGTGTTGGCTTGAACGGGTTGGATTGGCAAGTAAATCTTCGAGCGCAAAACCGAATTCATCCCAAATCACCACAATGCCGCCAAAGTGATGTTGTGTTGCCAGATTTTTCCCCGCCTCAACGTAGGCTTCAATGAAATTTTTACTGCCGTGACTCGCAGGATTAAAGGTTTGTCCATAAACAACGTGGCTATACCATGCTTTGAACGTTTTTAGCGCGAGGGAATTGTGGCGTTCTAAACCAACAATCATTTCGCAGGTTGTTAAAAAATCATGGGTTAAATGCGTTGGCAAATCCGCCGTAGCGAGTTCGGGCGCGTGCAAAATCATGTCATTAAAACAACTCACGCACACTTCGTATTCGGTTTTAGGCAAGATGTTTTCGAGGTTTAACGTCGGATGTCGTTTGAGTGCATCACATAAATTTTCCATTAACGCATCGGGAATGGAAGCGGCAGGCGATCCATTCAAAAAAACGACTAAATAAGGACGTGCATCTTTATCGGTGGATGCTAAAAACGTGTTTTTTAGATTTTGTGCCAGTTGTGGTGACGCGAAATATTCAATGCGTTTAAATAATTCATCAAAACCTGCACCGTCACAACCGTGTTGCAATAATTGACCTAATACAACCGCTAAATGACTTTTCCCCGAACCGTAAGAACCGTGTAAATTGATAGCGCGTTGCTGTTGTTTTGCATTGCGTTGGACGGCGGCGTTGAGATGTTCAAAAACGTTGATGGTCGATTTTGTCGGCGAGAAACCACTGATTAAATTTGCCCGTTTAAAATCACGATTAAAATCGATTGCCGCATCGGTTTGTTGCTGGTTAATTTGAATAATGTCGGCAAGCAACGTCATGATTTGTCCTTAATCTGCGAGAGTATTTTTAGTAGAAATCCATAACGTGATTTCTGTGTTAGGTAATTTGTTTGGCAAAAAATAATGATTATTTTGTTTGGTGAAGTCGTGGGTTTCTTCAAAAAGCACAACGATATTTTTGCCGCCATATTGCGTACTTAATTGCGCCCAAAAGGCTTGTTGATCTTGCAATGACCAATATCGCAACCACGCATCGGGATAAAAAATAAGAAGCGGTTTTTCGTGATGAAACGTTTGCTGGAGAAAATCGAATCGTGAACAACCTTGTGTTGGCATGGCATGTTCAGATTGAGATTCATCCCAAATTTCATAATCGGGCAAGATTTCTTGCAGTGTTTGTTGCAAGGTTTTTAAAACGGAAAAGTTTTTGCTCGAAAAGGCTACATGTTTGTAGCGCACATTTGGCGTGTGATAGTGAGCGAAAATGTCATGGAGTTGTTGCATAGCTAACATGGTTATAACAACCAATCTTCCAATTTTAAATTTGGCACACGTTCAAATTCACGAGTGTTATGTGTGACGACGGTTAAATCATGCGCTAAAGCAATCGCGGCGATTTGCATATCAAACAAACCAATAGGTGTGCCTTTTTTAGTCAAATAGGCACGAATTTCACCAAAATGAAACGCTGCGTCGTCATCGAATGGAAAGTTAGGAAAATCACTAAATAGCCACTCTAAACTTACTTTATTTTTATCTAACCTCTGACTTTTACACGCGCCATACCATAGTTCTGCTTTGACTGGCGCACACAAACAAATCTTGTTTTCACCTGCATCAATAATTTTCTCAATGACAGCTTCGTGATTTTTTAGCCATGCGATGCAGATATTGCTGTCTAACAAATAAACCATCAGTCCAATTCCTCACGCGGTGCATCAATGCCCAAATCTTCGTCCGTAATATCGTCAGGAAAATCATCACTAAGTGTTCCTGCTAAAGCTAATACACGCTCTGCCCAGCTTTTAGATTCAACCGATGTTGAAGCAGGCAAAACAATAATTTCAGCTTGTTCACAATTTGCAAATTCTGGTGGTAAATCAAATTGAACGTGTAGACCATTAAGCGTTTGAATCATTCGATGTGCATACATTTTTATTTCCCTCTTTTAAAAGTTTAAAGCCAAGTATCCCCGCCTTCTTGCAACAGCAACAACACGGTTTTATCAGGTGTACATAATTCGTTAAACGACACCGAGTCTAAATTTGCCTGCATGTCGTAGTTGAAATAGGCGAACCATTTTTGTGATTGTTTCATACGTTTTAAATGCTCGCGCAATTCAACTTGCGAGCAACACAAAAAATGCCCTAGTCCGCTTTTCGTTAATTCCGAAAAATCAACCGTTGGTGTACTTTTGTATCGGTGAAAACGCATCATTGCTAAAGCGTGGATGATAATTTCATCGGTGAGTTTGGGTGAACCTAGGCGGATTGAAACACCAGATTCTTTGTTTTTTCGGGTTTCAATTAAACCAATTTCAGCAAGCGGATGATTATTTTCAAACATTTTTCTAACGCCCTCTAGGTTAGAAACTAAACTACCTTTTGCGGCATCTTCAATGGCTAAGTCGATTTTATTTTCTAATTCGTCCAATCCTATCCAATCTTTAGAAAGGAAATCTAAGTTTAAGAAAAATTGATTATACGGCTCACTTCTATCTGAAAAACAAATAGCTAAATGTATCGCCCACCATGAAGCAGATTTATTTAACTTAGCGTCATTTGCAAGCAGTGAACGGGCAAAATTTGTTAATTCATATTCACCTGTTCTTATGCGATTGATTAACTGTGCGGCTAATAACCACCCCTGAATTCCATCGACAACATTTGTACCTGCAATCAGTTCTTTTCTTGTTTCACGGAGTTTTGTTTTCGAAAAAAGGTCTCTGTTATTTTTTATCAATTCAATACTTTTACTTGCCCAGCCTTTTGATAACGCAAACTTTTGATTTCCAATTAGTGCCATCGTTTTGTCCTTCAAGGTTTAGGATAAGATTGAATTTTCAATTTGTTTTGAAAATTCAACCCCATCTTTGGGACGAACACTTTTATCGTAATGAAGTGCTTTGAATATGGGTTCAAATAATTTTTCAGGACCATGCCAATCATTTTTTGTCAAAACACCTGTTGGGTGAGTTCTGTTTACGATAAACCAAAAAACAGCTGCTAATTGAAAAACGTCCGACGATTTATCTATCTCATCATTTCCACCAACACTACGATTATTTGCCTCTGGAGACATCCAAAATCTAGGACCAACTATTTCATTTATTCTCGTAAGTTGTTCAGTATCATCATCTAAAAAAGCACATAAACCATAATCACTCAATAACCATCGCTCACCTGAAATAAGAATGTTATTAGGTTTTATATCTCTGTGAATAGCGTATTGATGCAAATTAGCTAATGCCTTTGTTAATCCACGAAATTGGGCAAAATAAACTTCGCTTCCTATCAAGGAAGTTTGAATATAATCAGAAAGATTATGCTTTGCTAATTCCATAATAACGAAAGGAATCTGTTCTACGGATGATTTCCCCTTATTTCTTAAAAAATTTGCTTCAATTTGACCATGAGCAACATAGGTTATTGAATGTTCATGCTGTAGCGTTGCTAAAAGTTTTTGTTCGCGTAAAAAACGTTGGGAACGATTGTCTCTGTTACGCAATTGAAATTTAATGGCATACTCGTTACCAGCAGTATCAAGACATTTATGTACAACCCCGTTACCACCAGCACTAATCCTATCTGTTATTTCATACTCATCCCCAACATCCGTTTCTAATATCTCGTTAATGTTGTAAGAAAATCTATTATCTTTAAGATACAGCTTAATACTCATGTTAGTTCCTATCGGTATCTTCAAATAGTTCTTGCTGATTTAGAATTGCGAGTTTTTCAATGAAATAGTTGTCCTCCTTTTTGTAACACTTGCCATGTACCCATTTCGCATTGCTCATTTGAAATACTGTTGAGTTAGATTTCCAAACTAAAATTCGTTCATCTTCTGATTCATTTTGGAGTTCTTGATTACAAGCACAACAGTAATGAAGCGTTGGTTTACAGAAACCATTTCCGTAATCTAAATCAAATAATATTGAAGTAAATGAATGTTCTTTTTCAGTTGTACAGGGCGGTATGCTTATATAGGTTCCTGATAATATTTTTTTAAGAAAGTTCTGTCTCCACAGTCGGCTTGATTTTGAATTAGCATCCGATAAACACCGTGTTGCATACTCTCTAAAAGCCTCTACATCAGAATGTGGTTCAATGCCAAAATCTAACATTTGTAAATCTCGTTGTAAGTAATCTAAAGACTTACCTTCTAACGAGCAACCTTCTTGATGCAATGTGTCTATTGCTAAAAATAAAGCGTAAAAATCAGATTTTTGTCGAAAACGGGTTTTAGCTATTCCTTTTTCACTGAAAGAGAACAATTTTTCTATATCTGCAAGAATTGCTAAAAATCTGTTTTTAACAATTGAAGACTCTTCCTTATTCCATTGAGAATACGTCTGATAAAAATCATCTAATGTTTCCTTTTTGTCTTGTGCGCCTTTTATTAAACCAGCTAACAATTCAGATACAAACTCTGAGTCACCAAATCGTCTTCGATTCGCAAGTGAAAATATTCCTGTATCATTCCAATACATATTTAAGGCTAGTTGATCAGCTAACTTTAAAAAATCACCTGGAAAGTCCGCACGCCGCAATTCTTGTTTATTTAGTGCAACTGTATATTTATTAACCCTGGAATAAATTTCTCTAAGGTCATTTTCGGAATAACCTTTAAATTCATTAAAATCTATCATGTAGGAGAGAAACTCATTCGCTACAAATGGAGGCAAATCTCTAAAATAACAATTTTTATATTCCCCGCCATAAGGAGATTTTAAACAAAATTCATTTCTCAAAAATCCAAGAATTGCACTAATTCTTTGCTGACCATCAATTACTGTGCGATAGGTTCGTTCATCTTTAATAAGATTAGAAACAAATATCTTTGGCATGGGAATGTCTAGTAAGATTGTATCAATCAACATAATGCGGGCTGCCGAACTCCAAACTTCTCTTCGTTGATAATCTGGCTGTAACATAAGTCTTTCAGCTTGGTGCCAATCTACAATATCCGAAATAGGATGGGGACTTGATTTCCAAGATTTTTTCATAATTTATTTCCTAAAATTCATAACATACAAATCAAACAACTATCATCATCTTCTTCATCGTCATCATCTGAAACCGCATCTATCAAATTTTTATGTTTTTTTTCTTTGCTAGGTTTTAACGTGAATTTTGCTTTGATTTCATCTTTTTCTGCTTCAATTTCATCTAGCGATTCCCTTTCTGACCATGTGTAACGTTTCCCTGTTTGCTCATCGAATTTTTCATACTCTTTTGCCTTTTCAAATAACTCAGGATGATTTTCTAACAAACCAATCCACTCGATTTTGCGTTGATAGAAACAAAAATAGCATCCCGAACGACTCCGCCATTCGTAATACTTTGGCATTCCTAAACCAGAATCTTCTAAGATTTCCCGAACATCATCGATAGTTATGCCGTCTTCTTTAAATGGAAATCGTGTTTGTATGTTTGGTTTAGTTGAAATATAACCTTCTCTTTGTGGTTCATCTGCACGAAGTCCTACATATTGAATGACATCATCATTGCCAGCAAACTCTTCAAAAGGTCTAAGTTTCAGATTTATCGTACACCAGCGTTGTTGTGCTGACGGCAAGTAGTTTTTATGCAATTTCATGTAGTAATCAAAATCCCGCCCAGCATTGATGCGTGCAATGCGCTTACCCAAATAATCTTGCATCCTATCGACAAACTCTAATGTTTCAGGTAGTTCTGCGCCTGTATCGGCAAAAAAGTATTCTATATTTGGTTCACGGTCACGCATGTAAATCGCTAATGCCGCGCTGTCTTTGCCGCCTGAAATACCGAGTAAATGGCGTGTCGTTTTTGATGTGGTCATATCACATTGTTTCTTGTCTTAATGGCGCATTATAAAAGATGAATCAAATTTTAGGTTGTAATTCTTGCAACCACAATGCAATCGCCGCCAACTTAACATCTCTATCGTCGGTATCGATGGTTTGTTTTATTTTATTTAACTGTTCAACGGCTTGTTTTGTCACCATTTCATTCGCATCAATTAGGCAGATTTTCTCACCTTGTTGACTAACTAAAAGCAATGAAACCGCATTCGGATTGTCAGTTTTGTACAAACTCGCCAGTTGCAACAAACGGCTCGACAATTGTTCTAATTGATATTGCGCGATGCCTTCGTTATCCTCTTTCCATTTATCAGGCGAGGCTTTACCCAGTAACGTTGCCAGCGACTCCAACCATTTTTCATCCTCCAACACGTTGTCTTGAAAACGTTTAATAAACGAACGCAAATCACTTTCGTGTTTGCTGTAGTTTTCCAAACCTGAAAAACGTTGGACAAGTTGAGCGCGTAACATCTTCAAATCCGTGGCTTCATGTAATTCAAACGCTCGGCATAACGACTGTTGAAAACGATTAAGTAAATCGGGATACGTTTGTTTAAGTATTTTCAAATGCTTGACTAATTCATTTAAAAATTCTTGCGGCGGCACAGTTTCAAATGTTTCTTGTGTGAAGGCTGAAAAACCACAGGCTTGCGGCAATAATTCAAACAATAAGCGAATCGGATTTTGGGCTTTTTGAAATGCGGCGAGTACCGCTAACGTTTGCGGTTCTACTTTTTTGGTATGTGTTGTGTAAAAGGGCAGTGTTTTTACAAATTTTGCCAACGGTTTCATGATGTCGAGCAATGTGCTTTCATCGGAAACTTTACCAATTAACGTGTCTAAATACTGATTAAACAATTCCACTTGCACGCCTGACATTTCAAACGCTTCGACGCTGAATAATTCGGGACGTTTAATCAGAATTTCAAAATGTTCAATGGTAATAACGGGACAAAAAACATTTTCTTCGTAAATAACCAGTTGCTTTTGATTAACCAAGTAATAACCAATAAATAACAGCGGCAACACACCTGCTTTGATGCCATAAGGTGGTTGCATCAAGTGTTCGTAAATCTCTGAAACAGAACATTTCTGCTTTTTAATAAATTCGCTAATTGCTTGCCAAACCGCTGCGATATTATTTTGATTATCCGATGTTGGATTTACGAGAAACCACTGCCCATTTTCATTTAGCCGATGCAAACCTGTTGCTTTGAACATGGCGCGATAAATCGCTTTTTCAGGCGGAAATTTATCTTTTTCAAATGCTAAATCTTCATACTGACTGTGCGTCATCAAACGCGCGGCGAGTTTGCTTCTTGCGCCAGCGGCTTGCGAAGAAAGTTTGTCGCGGTTAATCAATTCATTTCGAATAATAGGCGTGTGCGGATAAATTTGAGTCAAAATGTTCGACAGTGCCGTTTGCAAATCACGACGATGCGTGATTTCTATCGGTTCATTTTTAAAAAACCACGCCTGATTTTCAGGATGTTCTAGCAAATCATGCAACGCACGTTCTTGTTGCCGTTGCACATGACTTAATCGGTCTTTTAATTCGCGTTGTGCGACAGGGTCGCCATTGACGGCTTGATTTTCACGTTGAATTTTTTGCAACGCCAACACGTCTAATGCCGCCGTCGTTAAGATTTTCGCGTTGTCATCAACTAATACATAAATGTTGAATGCGTCAGCCGTTTTTTGTTCACGCCATAGATTAAATTTAGCAATGTCATCCACATTTTGGGCGATAAAAATCAAAATGCTGGGCGTTGTGTTTGAGGAAAACGGTTTCTCAAACGTATCGCTATCAATATAAATCGGCTGAAAATAACGCAATGTTGCCCAATCAATCGAGTATTTTCGCGCCACAATCGGTGGCAATAATTTGTTGTCATTGAGAATTTTGGCAATGGAACAGCGTCCGAGTTGTTGCACCGTTTCGTTTAATTCCGTGTCTAAATCAAAATCACTGCCTTGCCAAATCCGATATTCCGAATTGTATTTGCGGTAATGCAATAAGGATTTTTGCGTTAAATCATCGAGCGTTTCATCTACTAACGTCTCATTTGCTAAACACAAATTCACTAACGCTTTACTGGCTTTAAATCCACTTTGCGTTCCGATAATGTTGAATAAGCCGATGCTTTTTAGCAATTGCTCACACTGCACGGGTGCATCACCCAAACGTTCTAATGCACTTATCACTTCTGCCCAACGCCGATGCGTGGCATGGTCAACGGTGGCGGCAGATTGGTTTTGAATAAAGTAATCAAAAATTTCAGAAGGCAAAATCCAGTCGCCCAATTTCAAATTTTGCAAACTGTCTTTAAAACCATGCTGTTCTGCGCTGCCTAAATAACTAAATAACGTCCGTTCGTTTTGAGCCACTTTTTGACACAACGTCGGTAAAATCAACAATGACAACGGGTGTAACGGATAACACTTCGCAAATAAATCACGGGCTACGTCTTTTTCTAAACCACGCGGCAAGGCATTTTCATTTGCTAAAACATCCGCAAAAAAAGCCGCTTTCGTTTTTATTGGATCAAATTGAGAAGCCGTTAAATTTTGTTGAAAAGCGTTTGAAACAACCCGCAAGGTTTGTTCGGCAGATTCTAAAAATGAAATGCTTTCAAAACGTCCTTGGATTTTTTGCCATTCGTTGCGTAAGTTTTCACCAAATCCTTTTGCGTATTGGTCAAAGGCTTGGTGCATTAAAACGACAATTAGCAAATTGGCTTGCGAACCTTTATTGGCGTGTTCGGCGAGACTTTGTAGCAAGAAAATCTCATTACTCGAATGACGCGCTTCGTATTCTAAAAATTTTCCCAATTCATCAATAACGAGCAAAATTCCTGCGCCCCGTTTTTCAATCACGGCTTGTTGTAATTTTTTGATTAACTCGATGACTTGATTGGTGGTGGATTTGGTTTTTTTAGCGTGCTGCAATTCTGAAACGATTGGATTTTTTGAACCTAAAAACGTTTTTGCCGCTTTGCACATTGAGCGAATTAACGCTTGTGTAATCGATTCGGGACTGCCTGTGACAGAAATAATCAAATAGCTTTTTTCAGACAACAATGGCTTCATTTTTTGCCATGTTTCAGGATTTGTTTTTTCTAATAATTCACAGGCAATTGCGCGATGTTCTTTGTCTGCAAATAAATGATTTAAAAAGTTTGCAAACGAGGATTTTCCTGAACCATACGCGCCAACCAGTGACCATGCACGAGGAATTTCTTGCGAGTTTAAGGTTTGTGCGATTTTCTCTAACGTCAGCAAAGCACGTGTTGTCGGAATATACGCTTTGAGAACATCCGTCGAGTTCGCGTCACGTTCTAAATTGACTGAGCGTGTGTAGTGCGTATTCACGCGAATCCATTTTTCAATCACGGTTAGCATCTCTATTTTGGTAGTAATCAGTTAAAAATTGTTGTGAATCGATTTTTTCACCACGATAAAGTTGGTTGATTCCCGCATTTTCACGAATTTGATAATAAGCAGGATAATGTTTTGAGAGTAATTCTAATTTGGCGAGCAACCCCGCTTCCGTTAGTCGAAAAACGGCACCGACAGCAATTGATTCATTTTGACCGTACATCAGCTCTTCAATGGGTAATTGCGACACATCGGGTCGTTGTTCAAAAATTTCATTGACGGCAAACGCAACAATTTCAAAAGGTAAACGGGGTTTATCATCGAGCAATGTTTGATAACGGTGTGTGAACGGGCAACAGCTCATCAAATGTAATGTCGTGAGTGGTGCGTCGAGTTGTTCATCAAGAGCCATATTCGCTCGCAACATCACTGGCGAATACATTTTCAAAATAATCATGACATCGTGTTCAACGGAACGTTCAGAATAAGAGCCGTTTAATTTCGTTTTCACAAAATCGGTGAGGGCAGATTTGGCTTCTTCACTGCTAAATTCATGTTGATGAAATTTGTTGAAAAACCAATACCATGCCGTTGCCAATTCTGCATTGGTTGCAAATTGCCAATGCACGAGCCAAAGCGTTGCTTCGTCTTCGAGATACGGGTCGAATCCGTCTTTTGCCGCAAAAATTTTTTCACCTAACAAAGTGGGTTGCATTGCGGTTGGCGTTTGTTCAACAAAATTACCTGCAAGCAACCAGTATTTAATGGCATTCACCATATTTTTACCTACACCAAGTTCAACGGTTGCATCATCGGAGGTAAAAATAGCGGGATTTTTGGTCAAGGCTTGAAACCCTTTCGTGAGCCACGAGTAACGCAAAGAAAAAGTTTCGTGCCGTCCGAATGCGGCTTTTTTAGGATTAAAAAGTTTCATTTTTTGGAGAGAGTGGTTTGCTGGAGAATGTGCGCGAAATAGGTGCGCTTTTTTGTGTACGACTTTAGTAAAAAATTTGGGGGCAAATTTGCCCCCATTATTTCAACTCAAGAATGCCTAAAAATTTCAATATTTTGCTAACTCTTCGAGTTCGCTTGCACGTTCTGCTGTCATGTTCAGAAACGTGTCATTTGACGTGATGGTTGCAATTGTTCCGCCATCTGGATCGGCATAAAAATGACTATTTGCCTCTCTGTACTTTATCCACAAACGTTGTGTTTCTTGCAATTCCTTTTTTCGTGCTTCGGAAAGCTGCGGCATTAACGCTTTATAGGCTTTATTGAGACGTTCATCTTGATACTTTGTTTCGATGCCAATGCAATCGAGCATTTCGGATGTCACGCCATTCGACTTATCCAAACAATCGGTATATTGCTTTCTTAAATCTTTGTCTTGCGCTTGCGAAGTCTGCGACATGCAACACAACATAAAACCTGTCATCAAAATGTTTTTTAGTTTCACGATACATTCCCTAAAAAGCGGATTCAAAAGTAGAAATCAATCTCGTGGATAATTTCACGCTATTTATTTTCGACCTGAAAACACAACGAAACTGTAGTTTTTATACCAACAATCAACAGCTTCAAAATTTGCATTTTTCAGCCAATCAAGTTGGTTTTCCAATGTAGACATTTTATCTTCTTTCATTCGCTCTAAAGCCGCATTCAAATCGGTATCCGAAACGCCACGATTTTTGACTTGTTTAATCCATGTTTTACGGTAAATACTTTCAATCTCTGACGTTGAACCCAACACTTGGTCTGCATTGATGAATACACCGCCTTTAGGTAATACGTCATAAATATGGCGAAATAGCTCGATTTTAAGATTCTCTGTGAGATGGTGAATTGAAAGTGCAGACACTACAACGTCAAATTCACCGCTTAACTGCTTTGAATAATCAGTGGTAATAAATTCAAAACGGTTTAATTCATCAGAAAAACGCTCTTTAGCTTTGGCAAGCATTGCGTCAGATACATCAACTAACGTAATTTGTGCATTAGGAAATTGTTTAGATATGAATAGTGAAAGCAATCCTGTACCTGC
>CAILJB010000059.1 GCA_903834465.1 uncultured Pseudomonadota bacterium
CAAGAAAATTATGGAAGTAAGAACTGGTCGTCATTGTGTTTTTATGCTGCACGTCCATCTGGTATTTGTGACTAAATATCGTCGTGGAGTATTCACAAAAGAAGTAATTGAAGATTTACGAGGTATTTTTGCGAAAGTCTGTACCGACTTTGAAGCAGAGTTAGTTGAATTTGACGGCGAAGATGACCATGTGCATTTATTGGTGAATTACCCGCCTAAAGTCGCCGTATCAAAACTCGTTAATAGTTTAAAAGGCGTTTCGAGCTATTTAATTCGTAAAAAGAATTATCCGAGCGTTCAAAGCGGGCTATGGGGCGGGGCGTTGTGGTCGCCAAGTTATTTCGCGGGAAGTTGTGGCGGTGCGCCGATTGAGGTTATTCGTCAATATATCGAGCAACAACAAACACCTCGTTGATTATCTTTAAAGCAGGCGGCTATCACCGCCCGAGCTATCCATCCCCGCCCTGAACGGCGGGGTTTTTCGATCGTTTTGATAAAACAAGATATTCTAATTTTTTCGAACATGCAGTGTTGTTTTACAACGTGGATAATTTTGACAGCCCCAAAATTCGCCTTTTTCGCCATTACGTTTAATCATTTTTTTGTCGCAACTCGGACATGTCGGCGTTTTGTAATCGCCTTCAGTGGCAATTTTAATTAAATACGCTTGTTGTGCGTTGCTTAAAGAAAGAATCGTTTTAATTTGTTGCTTGCCGTCAATTAACGTCAGTTTTTTGCCATGTGCGAACTGAACGGCATCCTTGCTAAAAAAAGAGGTGGTGAAAAAATAGCCATTTTCTACCTGTTCACTTGCCATAACGCCGTAAAGCTCTCGAATCAGCGAAACACCAACCGAACTATTCCATGCTTTGCACTGACCAATTGCAACCATTTTATTTTTTGAATCAGTCACTTTTAAATCGATACCGCCATCTGAGCCCATTGGTGTGACGTTTACATTAAAATGCCCTTTGTTTTCAATAAGTAACAATTCTTTGCAAATTTCCTCGTAGCGTTTCCATTCCAACGACATCAATAAATCAAGCGTCCATGCTGATTCATTCTTTGTGACATTTTTTGGAAGTTTTTTAACTTTTCTTACTAAATAGCGAATTAGCAAACTCGCAGCCATTACAGGTACGATTATTTTGAGCAAAGGTTCTAACGCAACCAATAAAATCGTGTTATCAATCATCTTTTGTATGTTATTTGCCGATGCAAAAACTCGAAAAAATCTTACCCAGCAAATCATCCGAGGTAAATTCGCCGGTAATTTCAGCTAAATGTTGTTGCGCTTGACGTAAATCTTCGGCGACCAATTCGCCTGCTAACGCATTTTGTAATTGCGATAACGCTTGCTCAACAAATTCATGTCCAGCTTTTAAAGCTTCTAAATGTCGCCGACGGGCAATAAACACGTTTTCTGCACTGGTATTAAATCCCACAGATTTTTTCAAATGCGCGGTTAATAAATCCAATCCTAAGCCGGTTTTAATCGACACATAAATGGCGATACCGTTTTCAGTCAAATGAATTTCTGGTGAACGTTGCAACAAATCAATTTTGTTATAAACACGAATCACCTCAACGCCTGTGGGTAAAGTTGTTGATAACTTTTCGATTTCAGTTTCAGATTCGCGGGCATCAATGAGCAATAAAATCAAATCGGCCTTTGCCATTTCAGCATGTGCACGACGAATACCCTCTTGTTCAACAATGTTATCTGAATCACGCAAACCAGCCGTATCGATGATATGCAGTGGCATTCCATCTAATTGGATTCGCTCGCGCAATACGTCACGGGTTGTGCCAGCAATATCGGTCACAATCGCCGCATCATGACCAGCCAGTGCGTTGAGTAAACTCGATTTTCCCGCATTCGGCTTGCCAGCTAAAACCAGCGTCATGCCATCGCGTAATAAACGTCCTTGCTGCGCCGTCGATTGAATTTGCTCAAGCCGATTTAACAACGCTTGTAAACGCCATTCGATAACGCCGTCACTTAAAAAGTCAATTTCCTCATCGACAAAATCAATCGCCGCTTCAACATATACGCGCAATTGCGTGAGTTCTTCGACCAATTCGTGAATTTGCGTTGAGAAAACGCCTTGCATCGATTTTTGTGCCGAACGCACGGATTGTTCAGTCGTGCTATTGATTAAATCAGCAACCGCTTCGGCTTGCGCTAAATCGAGTTTGTTGTTTAAAAATGCCCGTTCGGTGAATTCGCCGGCTCGTGCGTGCGTTGCACCTAATGCTAAAACGCGCCGTAAAAGCATATCTAAAACCACCGCGCCGCCGTGTCCTTGCAGTTCTAAAACATCTTCACCCGTGTAGGAATTGGGATTTGGAAAATAAATGGCAACGCCAGAATCTATCGTTTCGCCCGATTCATCAAGAAAAGGCGTGTAAACGGCTGTGCGAGGCGGAAGCGATTTGGAAAGTAATTTTGATGCGATGTCTAAAACGAGCGTTCCAGAAATTCGAATGATGCCGACACCGCCATTACCTGACGGTGTCGCAATTGCTGCGATAGTTTCTGTGTTTAGCACATTATTTCGCGTTTTCGATTTGTTTAGTGATGTAGGTTTGTTGCAGAATCGACAACGTATTGTTGATAACCCAATACAACACCAAACCCGCAGGGAAGAATAAGAAAAAGACCGTAAACACAATCGGGAACATTTTCATCACTTTCGCTTGCACAGGATCAATCGGTGCAGGATTCAAACTTTGTTGAATCTTCATGCTGATGCCCATAATCACTGGCAACACAAAGAACGGGTCTTGAATTGACAAATCTTGAATCCACAACATAAACGGAGCTTGGCGGAATTCAACGGTTTCGCTAAGAACCCAATACAACGCCATAAACACCGGAATTTGAATCAAAATCGGCAAACAACCACCAAGTGGATTCACTTTTTCTTTGCGATACATTGCCATCATTTCAGTATTGAAGCGAGGGCGATCGTCTTTGAAGCGGTCTTGCAATTCTTTCAAACGTGGCTGAATTTTTCGCATTTTCGCCATCGATTTGAAACTCGCATTCGACAATGGGAAAAAGAGCAACTTAATCACAAACGTCACGCCAATAATTGCCACACCCCAATTGCCAACCAAGTTATGAATTTGATTGAGCAACCAATAAATTGGCTTACCAATAAACGTCAGTACGCTGTAATCAACCGTCAATTCTAAACCGGACGAAACGCTTTCCATCATAGGTTGAATTTTAGGACCTGCAAACAATTGCGCGGTAAAGTGCGCTTCTGCATTCGCTTCAACTGTTACGGCTGGCGAATAAGTACCAATCACATATTGACCGAGTTTTAACTCTTTGCTGTAAAAATGGTTTTCTTGGTCAGCAGGTGGTACCCATGCCGAAGCGAAATAATGTTGAATCATCGCAGTCCAACCGCCAATGCTTGCCACATCGAGGTTTTCGTCGTGCATGTCATCAAAATCAATTTTTTGATACTTATTCGATTCAGTGTAAATCACGCCACCGTCATAAGCACGCATGCCACTGGTGAGCATGCCACCTTTGCTTTCGGTACTTGGTGTTTTTAACAATTGACTGTATTGGCGACCGTTCCACGCATTCGTTGAACCGTTTTTAACCGTTTGTGCCAAATCAATTTCGTAACTGCCACGTTTAAAGGTAAACGTTTTGGTCACTTTTAAACCGTTGTTATCTGTCCAGGTTAGTGGCACAACTAAACTGTCTTGACCAGTTCCTAACACATAAGCATCTTGAGAAGAGGCAAAAATACTGTGATGATTCGCCGCTTCACTTGAACCGCTGCTGGTAATTAAACCGCTTTGCGCGACAAACAATTTATCGGCTTGACCATTAAATAATCGCACAGGCGATTTGTCTTTTTCAGGGATAGCAAAACCGAACATGTCGCGTAATTTGTTCACGACGGTATTGTCTTGTTCAACAGGATAGGCGAGTAAATCAAGGTTTTGAATCGTACCGCCTTCCGTATTGATTTCTAACGCCAATACGTCGGTAGTAATTTTAATCACTTTCGCAGTCGTTTCGACCGCGACAGGTGCGATATTTTGAGTTTGAGAAGGTGTTGCCGTGGCAGGTAAATCATCTTTTGCATTCACACTCGCGACAACAGCTTCAATCGCAGGCTTTGGGCCATAATCGGCTTGCCAGGCTTGTTGCAACATAAACACGAGCATCGCAAAAGTGACGATGAGTATAAATCTTATATTGTCCATTTTATTATTTACCGATTTTTTCTGGGACAGGATCAATGCCACCTTCGTGGAACGGATGACATTTCGCTAATCTTTTGAGGGTGAGATAAGACCCCGTAACGCTACCGTGGCGTTCAACGGCTTCTAAAGCGTAACTAGAGCAACTGGGGTAAAAACGGCACACGTTCCCGAGTGCGGGGCTGATAAAATATCTATAGAATTTTATGAGTGTGGTAAGTATGCGTTGCATCGGTTAACCAGTCTAAGCCAATGCTTTTCCAATGACTTTTGAAGTAAAAAAGGCGCGGCATCTAATGCTTCTTTGCGTGCTAGCACCACAATATCGATATTAGTTATCGTGTGACGATGCCGTCGAAAATTGTCTCGAACAACACGTTTAATACGATTGCGGTGTACCGCCTTTCTTATGTTTTTTTTAGCAACCACTAATCCGAGTCGGGGGTAGTCAAAATCATTTCTGACCGCAAGTAACGTAAAATATGTGTCACTGGATTTCGTCGGATTAGTAAAAACTTTTTTATAATCAGCAGGCGTTTTGAGCCGAATCTGCGGCGGAAAACTAAAATCTAAGTTTGTTTCCGTCACACGACTGATGTGACTAAACGCTTGTAGTCAATTTCGCGCGACCTTTTGCACGACGAGCATTAACGACTTTACGACCGTTGCGTGTTGCCATTCTAGCGCGAAAGCCATGTGTTCTGGCGCGTTTTAATTTACTGGGTTGGTAAGTTCTTTTCATGAGGGTTATTGCCTAAAATTTTAGATTAACAAAAACGGATAAAATAGTCTGTGGATGATAGAATAAAGCCCTGACTGTGTCAATTATGCAATCGTGCATTGATTTATGGTCACATTATTTTAAATCGTTGTGTCATCGTCTGTTTTTTTGTGCCTCGCACGCTTACTTCCCTGAAAATTTTAATGAGTTCACTCTGGAATATTTGTCTTTCTAAACTCGAAAACGAAGTGCCTAGCACCGATTTCAATACTTGGATACGCCCCCTTCAAGCCGTTGAAACAGAAGGGCAATTGCATTTGCTTGCGCCTAATCGTTTTGTTTTAGAATGGATAAAAAGACACCACGTTAGCAAAATTAACGAAACCGTTACCGAGTTTTCGAACGGTAAATTAACGCTCGTTCTCGATGTTGGTTCAAACCGGCATACCTTGCCGCCTGTGGTTTCTAGCGAACCTATCGAAGCAAAAGTTACAAACCTAAATTTTCAAAGTTTTCTCAATAAAAACTTCACCTTCGATAATTTTATTGAAGGTAAATCGAATCAATTTGCGCGGGCGGCGGCGTTGCAAGTTTCTGAAAATAGCGGCAAAGCCTATAACCCGTTGCTTATTTATGGCAGTTCTGGTTTAGGTAAAACGCACATCATGCACGCCGTGGGCAATGCGATTTTGGCGAAAAAACCCGAAGCAAAAATTGTTTATTTGCACTCTGAACGTTTTGTCCAAGATATGGTCAAAGCCTTACAACAAAATGCGATTCATACGTTTAAAGAGTTTTATCGCGCTGTAGATGTGTTGTTGATTGACGATATTCAATTTTTTGCAGGAAAAGATCGCTCGCAAGAAGAGTTTTTCCACACATTCAACAGTCTCATAGATCGCAAACATCAAATCGTGCTGACGTGTGACAAATATCCTAAAGAAATTGCCGGTCTCGAAGAGCGTTTAAAGTCCCGTTTTAGCTGCGGTTTACCCGTTTCAATTGAACCTCCAGATATGGAAACACGCGCGGCGATTTTGATGAAAAAAGCTGCACTTGCACAAATTACACTACCTGATGACGTGGCATTTTTTATCGCTAAACGCATGCCATTTAACGTGCGGGATTTAGAAGGTGCGTTGCGGCGTTTGATTGCAAATGCCGAATTTACGGGCGAACCGATTACGCTCGATTTTGCCAAAGACGTGTTGCAAGATTTGGTTGTTTTGCAAGACAAACTGGTGAGTTTAGACAGCATTCAGCGCACGGTGGCGGAATATTTCAATTTGCAACTCGATGATTTATTAGGCGCAAACAAATTGCAAACTATTGCCCGTCCACGGCAAATGGCAATGAGTTTAGCGCGAGAATTGACACCGCATAGTTTTCCCGAAATTGGTACAGGATTTGGCGGTCGAAATCACACAACGGTGATGAGTGCGTGTAAAAAAATCGATGAATTAAAAAAAATTGACCTCAAATTGTCAGAAGACTATGTCAATTTAGTGCGTATTTTGTCGTCGTGATTTTAAAACGGCGGTAAAAATAGAAAAATAGCTTTTCATTTAAAATCAATATCTTATGTTTTTAGTAAAATCATGCTTATAACGCTAACTTATTGAAATCGAACGTTTGTTTTGAGTTACACACAGCCTGTGCATAACTCTGTGCATAACTTTGCGATTTCTGTGCATAACCCTGTGCATAACTTTTTTTCAGAAAATTTTTTTCAAAAGTTATGCACAGGTTATGCACAGGGTTATGCACAGGCTCGGACGTTGATTTAAAACGAAAAAAAGGAGTTATGC
>CAILJB010000060.1 GCA_903834465.1 uncultured Pseudomonadota bacterium
CCATAAGTTCCAATCTTTGCCCAATCCTTAACGGCAATTTCTTTGTTCCATCGAAAACATTTTAAAAACCTGCCTCGAAACTCAAGAGGGGCATTTCTCAATTGGGGGGTGCGGGTTGTAGGGTTTTTTAAGTCTGCTCAAAATTCGCGTTAAATCAATTTCAGCATTCAACCCATATCAACGCGCCACCAAAACCACAAAAACGCCTTAAAACGCATTTTCGAGCCTGTCACGTTACTTTTTTCGCTTCAATGACAAAACATTGCGCTTAGGTTCGTTTGGCGTTGGTTCGGGTTCGAGCGATTGTGTCGCCTCTAATTCTGCCTGTAAGCGTTCAGCCGCGAGTTTTTCAACGCCTTCACGTTCAAAACCAAAAAACACAACCATTTCACCGTCGCGCAATTCTTTGACTTTGCCGTGTTTAATCATTGCCCGTCGCATGATTTGAACCGCCTGTTTATTCCCCGCAATTTTTAAACAATCCGCCGCCTCTTTTTTTGTAAAAAATTTACTCATGTTTTATCTCTATTTTTAATTTTTAGTGTTTTTTTAAATTTGCCTGTTAGCGGGACATATCGGGACGGGTATATATACCCTTGTCCCGTTTTGTCCCGTACGGGACAGGTCGGGTCATTTGTCCCGTTTTGTCCCGTTTTGTCCCGATACCATAAGTTAAATATGGTTATTATTTTCAGCATAAGCAAGCCACGCATAACTGCCATGAACACCTATATCTCCTATCTTTTCGAGGTCTGCCCTTGCACGTTGAAAGGTTTTTTTCATTGCGTCTTTAGTGTCGCTATCAACTGTGATTGCGTCATAAGCAAAAACGCGCCACTGTTCCAACGTCACAACTTTAGGTGGTATGTTTTGGGGCGAATCTTTGAATAATTCGATAACCGATTTAGGCGGTGATATGCCGTCATCATCGATTGCTTTTTGAAGTGCTTGTAATGATTTACTCGCGTTTTTGCTTAGGCTTTTGACAGGCGTTTTCTTTGTAAATTCGGTTAATTCCAAAATAACTGACTGTTCTAATTTTTCAATTTTGAAATGAAACGGCTTAGGCGGGTCAAAGTCCTTCATTTTGGTATTGGTCATCGTCACAACGTCATTTTCTTTTGTGACGCAAAACTCAACGTCCATTGATGCCTTGATTGAACTTGAACCGCGCGAACGGTCTTTAACATCATTGCCGCTATGGTGAATAATCAACACCGCCGCGCCTGTTGACTTGATATAGGTGTCGATATTATTTAAAAACATTGCGAAATCGCGGCTCGAATTTTCGTCACCGCCGCCAAAATTTCTATGCAATGTGTCTATAACCACCAGTGAAACATCACCGATTGAATCCATTAACTCACGCACGGCTTTTGCGTTTTCAACGTCCATCAATGCGGCGGGTTGTTCTGAAATAAATAATCCGCGTGCGTCATATCCATATTTTGTTTGCAACGCCTTGAATCGCTTTTGAAGCCCCGCCTGTCCTTCACCTGCAATATATAAAACATTGCCCTGTT
Source organism: uncultured Pseudomonadota bacterium (assembly GCA_903834465.1). GTDB lineage: Bacteria > Pseudomonadota > Gammaproteobacteria > Methylococcales > Methylomonadaceae > UBA10906. The sequence continues at coordinate 1,524 of CAILJB010000060.1, forward strand.
TGGTTTGTTTGCCGTGGAAGTCCAGCCCCGCCGCAATGCAGTAGCACATATCCTGCACGATTAACGACTTCCCACTGGCACTGTTGCCGAAAATTAAGCCTAAATTTTGATGCTCGATTAAGTCTTGAACTAGCCAATCCGCCTTGTATTCCTTCGCCATAAGGTCAAGAAATGACATTGCTTTAAACGGGACAGATTGCGTTTTTGTCCCGTTTTGTCCCGCTAGTTTTTCGTCAAAATAAAGTGGTGGCTCTGGTGTGTAATCGCAGGTGGATTGCGCGTTTGAAACGATTTTTAAATGTGATTCTGGTGTGCGGTTGCTTTTGTTTTGAAATGGGTATGACATGATTTAGTTATCCATTTTTTTGAGTTCATGAACAACCGATAAGGCGGATTTGTAGCAAGTGGCTACTTTTGAATTTAAGACAGATTTCGCGCATAATTAACGCCTAAAGTTTGCCTTTTTCATATCGTCTTAGTCGATTGAATTTGCGCGTTGGCGTTGGGGAACGTTCAACACGGGCAGATTTTAAAGTATTGCAAAGCCTCGCGGATAGAAATATCTACGGGGCTTTGCAATTTTAGCCCGTGTTAAATGCCGTGAACGGTCACGCCAACGCGCCACCACGCGGCGTAAAACCTTCGTGGTTAATGAATCACGGGGGTATTTTCTAAAATCAATTCGTCATAACTAAATCTGTCTGTTTCGGGCTTTAACTTCAATGCGGATGCTTGAAAAATGGTGTCAACCATGAAAAAGAACCCACGCGCCACGCTTTTGAATGTTTCGCTGTCTTGTTTCATGAGTGATTCAACAATGTGTGCCAAAACGATAGGCGTGTTTTTATTTTCGGGGTCAAAGCCGTTTTTGTTGTCATCGGCTACGGATTTCAAAAGCAATAAGGCGCAATTTAAGCCGATACTTAGGTCGGTTATTTCGTCACCTGTTGGCGTAACATCGAACCAATTACCCGTTTGGGTGTTAATGAATGGCAGACTTGAAACGTAAGACGTGCCGTTGAATTGAAATGTTTTTGACATGGTCATTCCTTAAAAAGTTTTGGAATAACCG
>CAILJB010000061.1 GCA_903834465.1 uncultured Pseudomonadota bacterium
ACAACGTGCCACACCTTGAACAGTCAATGAACGGCTGTAACGTCATGTTAGATGGTGAATTGTTTTTACACGGCAAACCATTGAATCAAATTATCGGCGCGACAAAGAAAGCCAACGACCTGACAACACAATTGCAATTTCATGTTTTTGATTGCGTGGATAACGAAATGCAAACCAGTGAACGGCTTGAACTAATCGGCATTTATTTAAACGAAAATCCGCGTAACGGCGTGGCGTTGGTTCAACAATTGGCAGGTACGAAAGCCGATATTAAACCCACTCACGATAAGTTTGTCAGTGAAGGTTTTGAAGGCTTAATGATTAGACGCGAGGGCGCATATTTACAAGGACAACGCCCCGCAAGCCTTTACAAGTTCAAGGAATTTGAAGAATCGGAATTTAGCGTTATCGGCGTTGAAATCGACAAAGATGGCGGTGGTACTTTGCAATGTGACGGGTTCAACGTGCGAATGCGTGGCGCGGATAGTGAACGCAAACATATCGCAGAAAATCCACATGAGTACGTTGGCAAATTGGTTACGGTTCGATATTTCGCCATGACCGAATTTAATAAACCACAGTTCCCCGTTGGCGTTGCAATCCGTAACGATTTATAAATCATTGACCTTTTGCCGCGTTGCTTATGTGGCGCGGCTTAGGTGCTAAAAAGGACATTACGAAATGATTAAAATTTCACGCAACACGGGCAACATCAAATTAACAGGGCTTGATTTGTGGCAACCAACATTCCAGCAATTATGCCGCGCATTTTCAACGCCTAAAATTGACCCTGACAAATTGAACGCGGGTTATTTTTTACGTTGCGCTGGAACAAAACGGGGCAATGAAACCGTAGCCGATACCGCCGATTTATTGATTTTAGACGGTGATAGCAGAATCGGCATTGATGGCACTGTGACCAATGGCGCGGTAAATCCAATGGAATTACACCTGCTTTTGAATTGGTTAAATATCGACCATTTCATGTACACGTCACACAGTCACACAAAGGCGCATGGTTTTGATGATGGTGTGAATAAATACCGCGTGTTGATTCCAGTGACCTACACCCGCCAACAGTTACCAGCGTTATTGGGTTGGCTATTTGACCGTATGACAGATAACGGCATCGAGTTAGTGAACGTCAAAGAAAATGCCAGTTGGGCGCAAGCGTGGTTTATGCCGTGTATGCCAATGGAACGGGCGCATTTATTCAAAACATGGTGGCGCGTGGGTGGCAAATCATCAAACCCGATTGAAGGATTTGAACTTGAACCCGCCCCGCCGTTCGATGTTGCAAAGATTTGTGCTGATTATCAAAACAAACAAAGCCTTGTTAATGAATCCATACCAATGATTGCACCAGTGGCGCGTGTACCAATGGCGAATTTATCAGCAAATCCGATTGAAGCATTTAACGCGAGTTTTCGCGTTCACGATGTTTTGATACGCAACGGATACAAGCAACAGGGCAAACGGTATTTACACCCAAACAGCGCAAGCAAAATTGCAGGTGTGCGAATTTTAGACACTGGACGCGCTTACAGTGATTCAAGCGATAGTTTGAACGATGGTAAATCACATGATGCGTTTGATTGTTACCGATTACTTGAATGTGGTGGCGATATGAAAGCCGCCTTGAACTGGAATAGAGAATTGACCAAACAAAACCAACGCGCTTTTTATGAAGTGCCAGAACCGAAAAACCCACACCTTGAAAATCAAAATGTGGGTTTAAGAAAACTGGTAGAATCACCAAGTGTTAAAGGTTCCAACGCCGATAACTCGCAAATTTCAACCGCTACAACGGTGTGAATAAGGTGGCAATTCGAGTGCTAACTATGCACGAAATCCGCCTAAATTTCAAAGTGGCTTTAATGTCACGCCTCGTTTTATCGGTTATCCAAAACAATTTTTAACGGATAGCTAAACCATGTTAAACCCTGAAAACAACGCCCCAAAATTAGTAGAAATCGAACGCGATTACACAGACGATGACTATTTTCAAAACGTTCCAAACTTTGACGATATGCCAGAACCGCCCAACTTTTACGGTGGTACTGACTGGAAAAATGCACTCAAAAATCACGTTTTAGAATTCAACAAAGAATATGCAATTGTGCTGAATGGCACGAAAACGTTAGTTATGAAAGCAACGCCTAATGAAGACGGGCGGCTTGAACGTGTTTATTTATCGCTTGACGCTTTTCGCAATCTTTACTTGAACGAACTGATTAAAACAGGTGAAAAAGAAAATAAAAAAACAGGTGAAATCACAGACATTTTCGACACAAAAGCCAATGCGTGGCTACGGCATTACGATTGCGTCAAATACAAAGACGGCGTGATTTTTGAACCGTCACGTTACGCAAACGGCATTGAAGTAAAAAAACAAATCTACGGCAACAAGCTCAATTTATGGCAAGGCTACAGTGTCGAACCCAAACAAGGCGAACGCGGCGCATTAGATAAAATTTACTATCACATTAAACACGTCATTTGTGACGATGACGATGATTGCATTGAATACCTTTTGAACTGGATAGCACGTTGCTTTCAATATCCTGAAAAAACGGGGCAGGTAGCCGTTGCGTTGAAAGGTGAAAAAGGTTGCGGCAAAAGTACGTTAGGCAAGCTGATTAAATTGATATTCGGGCAACACGCCTTGCAAGTTATCAACGCCAAACATCTAACGGGCAATTTCAACGGGCATTTATCCGATTGCTGTTTTTTATTCGCAGACGAGGCTTTTTTTGCTGGTGATAAGCAACAGGAAAATATCCAAAAAGGTTTGATTACAGAACCTACTTTGATGATTGAAAGCAAAGGCATTGACGCTGTTGAAATGAAAAACCGCCTAAAAATCTTTATGGCATCAAATAGCGACTGGATAGCCCCCGCGACAAAAGACGAACGGCGTTATTTTGTAATGAATGTATTGAGTAAGTTTATTGGCGATACAGATTATTTTAACGCCTTGCACCGTGACGTTAATAGCCCTGTCATTCAAGCCGCTTTTTTATATGAAATGTTGCACCGCGATATTTCAAAATTCAACGTTGGCAAAGTACCAGACACGGCGGCGTTAAAAGAGCAACGGGCGCAAACGCTTGATACATTCGGGCAGTATTGGCTAGACGTTTTGCACCGTGGCGTTATCTTTGAATCGCAACACAATAACCGCGAATTGCAGAATTGGATTAACGAACCCGCAACCGATTTGATACGGGCAGGTTATGAACAGTGGCTAAACAAAAACAAAATTACGCAATTTGGAATTATCAAGCCTGAAACAATGGGGCGGCGGTTAAGTGAATGCTATGTAAAAGATAGAAGTAGTGTTGCGTTGGTAAAAGGTGAAAATTCAAAAGGCGAATTATTAACAACGGGTTCACGCCCTAATCGTTACAAAATTGGAACTCAAATTGAAGCAATTACAGCATTTTGCACCATTGAAAAATTGGACGCGGATAAATTGCTAAAAAATTGCGTCTAACTATGGCAGAACACACCAACTATGGCAGAACTATGACAGCCTAAAAGTCTTATTTTATAAGGGTTTGTCATAGTTGCCATAGTTGCCATAGTTAAAAAATTAAAAACTAAACCTAAATAATAAACGCTCGAAAACATCTTTATTTTTTTGGAAAGTGGTTTTTCTACTATGGCAACTATGGCAACTATGACAAAGCCGCGTGGTTACTGACTTTGTAATTTTGTGAACTATGGCACGAACTATGGCAGAAACATCTTTTGAACTATGGCAGAAAAACTAAACACCCAAAGCCCTGTTAATGAATCCACTAAAACAAGTTTGAAATGATGGCGAATTTAAAAAGTTTCATAGTGTTACAGGTAACGCAATCGGATATAATGACCGCTCAATTACTGACTGGAATAACACCATGATTTACGACGGCACAACGTCACTCGATAAGGCAATTGCTTTAGATTTAGGGTTATGCGCGGTTAAGAGTATTCGCACGTTAAAGGTTTTGAAGTATCGGGCAATTGAAGCGTTAGGATTGGACATTGCACACGGGGCGAAAATTAACGATAGCGACGATAAGCTCAAAATCTACGAATGGTTAAAGGCATACAGTTTGTTGACAGAACCACTGACTGATTTATCAATGGTGCAAGCGTTACCTGTTACGCAATCGAACCTTGAACCACCTTTGCCGATTGAACCCGCGATTGATAACGTAGTACCAGTAACGCAAAAACGAAACAAAACTAAGCGTGATAAGCGATTTAGCGGTTTTACTCGAATATCATTTAATGTTACTGGTAACACACAACGCCAACATATCAGCTTAGAACCTGAATTTATAAAAGCACTCGAATTGATTGCACCCGCTAATCGTAATCAGTGGTTAAGCGATACCGTTAGCGATTACATTGCGAAAAATGGCGTTGAATCAAGCACCCGCATTGTTAAGTTATCAATCGTGAATGCGTTGATTGAACGGGCGAAAACTTGTTAAAACTTGTTATTTGAAACGACGGCTACTAGAGATTACTAGAGTTTTTTCTTATTCATTGTGAACAAAATTTGCACAGACAAACGCAGGTAAATCGTGGCTTCAATAACAAAGTGGGACAGCAAAATAAGCCGATTTGAGACAGCACGGGCGTTGTATGAATCGGGTAAATCCTTTCGTGAAATTGAATATGAAACCTATTTGCCGCGTAGTACCTTACAACGTCACGCGGCAAAGCAAGGTTGGCAGAAAGGGTGCTTAATCCCATTGATTCAAGAGGGCGTTAGGCTTGCTCAAATGATGGCAGGTTTGTCGGATGATGACAGGCGATATATTGAAAATGAAGTTGCGCGGCAAATGTTAAAAAATCAACGTGGTTGGAGTTATCGGTATTTTTGTAAATGAGTTACCGACAGAAACGATGTCAAAATGTGGATGATTGAATTACAGCGCGGTCGCAGAAACTTGAATGATGCGTGGATGTTCAAACTTGAAATGACGCATAAGGAGATTTTGCTGGAAATTGGCAAGCGTGAGTTTGATAAAAAAGCGGTTTTTCACGGAAATCAACATTCTGGTGCGTTGTCAATAATTGACAACGCACCTCGAGAATGTAAACAAACAGAATTTTGCGAACCTGCTCCGATTGTTGAGCCAACGCCAGAAAATGCCCCACAATCAGCGTTTGATGTTTGGGTAATGTGATTGTGTGGATTGAATCAAATCGAGTTTAAACGGGCAGAATTACGAAAAAAGGGCGAATGTTCTAAATCCGTGTTTTGGTGCATTCGGTTATGGACATTTAACAAAGTTAAAAGTATTTGACTTAGACGAAATTTAATATAGACTTATCGCTAATCTAAAAGTAACCAGAAAACAGGTGTAACATGATTGGCGCAAATCCATTAACCCGCGAGCAAGTCAAAAGCGTTTTAAAAGCCACAACTTCAATCCGCGAAAAAACGTTATTGACCGTTGGATTTTGCACGGGCTTTAGAATTTCAGAATTATTGAGTTTGAAAGTGTCGGACGTTTGCACCAATGGCGTGATTCATAACCATATCAATGTAAAAGCATCGAACAGCAAAACGAAAGTAGGTAGAACCGTTCTATTAAACAGCGACGCTAAGAAAGCATTAACAAGGCTTATCGAATGGTTATCGGCAAAAGGTTTAGACAATACCGCCCCGCTATTTGTTAGCAGAAAACACACTAACGGATTTGCCGCGATTACACGTCAACAAGCTGGCAGATTATTAAAAGAGTTATTCGCACTAATCGGCGCGGTGGGTAGCAGTTACAGCACCCACACCATGCGTAAAACATTCGCTAAAGCTATTTACGACGCAACGGGCGGCAAAATTGAGTTAGTACAAATCGCACTTGGACATAAAAGCATAACCAGCACTGTTAATTATTTGAGTTTCAACACATCATCAATTGACCACGCAATTCACGCAATGGAGTTTTAAACATGACAGAACAAACTAAAAAGAAAATGGGGCGACCAAAAAAAGAAAAAAAAGGCGCAATGATTTGGTGTCCTGACTTTTGCCTTGATATGGTTCAAGCAATTATTGAAACCGCCAAACAACAGCAACAAAAGCAGGTTACATCATGACCGCCGCCGCATTCACAATCGACACTTACGCGCTTATTGGTTCGCTTAAAGATTCGGGCATACCAGAACAACAGGCAAAAGCTCAAATTGACGCAATAACTAAAATTGTCAGTGTGGCGCGTGAACAAATTGAACATGACCACAAACTTGATGACACGGCATCTAAGCGCGATTTGAAAGAATTAGAACTGATATTAGTTTCGAGAATTAAAGACACTGAAATAAAAATTGAACAGTCGAAATCAGAATTGACCCGTTGGGTTATTGGGGCAGGATTTTTACAAGTTGCCTTGATTTGTGGCTTGATTCTGAAATTAGCAGACAAGATTTAACCATTTGGCGCGTTGACCTTGATGTTAGCGTGCCATTTTTTTATGACGGGGCAATATGGCAAAGCGTGGCAGACCTCCAAAACCGAAAATTGAAACTGTTAAAAAACGAGTTGGTAGACCACCTGCAAAAATCAGACATGACATTATTCAACTTTGGATTTTAGCAACAACCATAAAATGCAGTCGAAAAGTTAAGTTAAAGGCAATTTCAGACCAGCGTCATATTTCAGAAAAAACCGTTGAAAGAATAATAACCGCATTTGAGAAGGACATTAAAAAACGGAATTTAATCGTGTACGCCTGTCCAATATCCGCAATCGTAATCATGATAGAAAACCCGCGCTGGAATGCGTTAATTCTGCCAAAACCACATATTGAATTTATCAACATTGACGACTTTTGAATTAAACGATAATTGTTGAGGTGTATTTTTTTGAAATAACCATTTAGCCTACGCACAAACGCAAAAACAATCGAACTAAAACAACAACGCCCCGAATAGCTAAACCCGACCAAGAGCGGCTATTTATGGGGCGATTAGAACCACCTAGTAGGAAAGTAGCACCCAAAAACCGCCTAAAACATAGGCTTAATTTCGTTTCACCACTTTAAAAAAGGCAACTACATTATGCAACAAGCCCCCGTTTTACTCAAAAAAGAAGCTGCAAAACAGTTAAAAATCGGCTTAACGTCACTCAATACGCTAATCAAAAACGGCGTGATTGTTCAAATTCAACTCACGAAACAGCGCGTTGGAATACTTCAAACAGATATTGACGCTTACTTGACCGCGCAACGCTCAAAAGGCGGTGCATTATGATTTTTGAACCACTCTACAAAACCGATTCAAAAGGCAAAACCCGCGTGTGGACTTGCGCCGTTAATGGCGATTCTTACACCGTGACACACGGATTGATTGACGGCAAACAACAGACAGAAACCACGCAATGCACCGCTAAGAATATCGGACGGGCAAACGAAACCACACCAACGCAACAAGCCTTGTTAGAAGCAAAAGCACTACACACTAAACAGTTGGAACGGGCGGGTTATAAATTGTCACTCGATGACCAACTGGCATACGTTCAACCAATGTTAGCGCGTGATTATCGCAAAGTACCACATCAAATAACCGACAATGACAAATTGATTCTATCGCCAAAACTGGACGGTGTACGGGCAATTTGGATTCCTGAAAAAGGTAAATTTCAAAGTCGCAAAGGTACTTTTTACAACGTGCCACACCTTGAACGGTCAATGAACGGCTGTAACGTCATGTTAGATGGCGAATTGTTTTTGCACGGCAAACCATTGAATCAAATTATCGGCGCGACAAAAAAAGCCAACGACCTAACAACACAATTGCAATTTCATGTTTTTGATTGCGTAGATAACGAATTACAAACCAGTGAACGGCTTGAACTAATCGGAATTTATTTAAACGAAAATCCGATTGATGGCGCGGTATTGGTTCAACAGTTGGCAGGTACGAAAGCCGATATTAAACCCACTCACGATAAGTTTGTCAGTGAAGGTTTTGAAGGCTTAATGATTCGACGCGAGGGCGCATATTTACAAGGGCAACGACCCGCAAGCCTTTACAAGTTCAAGGAATTTGAAGAATCGGAATTTGAAGTTATC
>CAILJB010000062.1 GCA_903834465.1 uncultured Pseudomonadota bacterium
AAAATTTTAAGGAAACAAAATGACTGCACTCGTAGGCATTATCATGGGTTCAACGTCTGATTGGGAGACGATGCAATTTGCCGCACAAACATTAGAAAAATTAGGCATTCCGCATGATGTTGAAGTCGTTTCGGCGCATCGTACGCCTGATAAATTATTCGCTTACGCCGAAAGTGCGGAAAGCAAAGGTTTAGAAGTGATTATTGCGGGGGCAGGTGGCGCGGCGCATTTACCAGGTATGACAGCGGCAAAAACGGCTGTTCCCGTTTTGGGCGTGCCTGTGCAATCGAAAGCGTTGAACGGTATGGATTCGTTGTTGTCGATTGTGCAAATGCCTGCGGGAATTCCTGTTGGAACGCTTGCGATTGGCAAAGCTGGCGCAATTAACGCGGCATTGCTCGCGGCGGCAATTATCAGCAACAAACATTCACAATATCGCGGCGCGTTAGAAGAATTTAGACAACAACAAACGGATACCGTTTTGGAGAATTCTGACCCGCGTGAGGTTTGAGTTTAGCTTGTGGGGGAAAATATGAAAAAGTGGCTTGATGACTTTTTACCTAAAGATTTGCTAGTAATAGTAAAAATCGCACTTTTTACAGCCTCAGCAGTAATTTTTTTATACGTTCTGAAGTTTTATTCTTACGACCTAAGTGAAGATTCTGGCGATTGGGGAACATTTGGTGACTATGTTGGTGGATTACTAAATCCATTTTTGAGTTTTCTTGCGTTAATTGTTTTGTTGCGGACTTATTCAACCCAGCGTAAAGAGTTGGAAGAAACACAGAAAATTTTAAATGAACAAAAAGAAACTCAAAAAAGACAGCAATTTGAAAGTACGTTTTTTGAACTGTTAAAAATGCACAACGAAACATTAGATAAAGTACAGAATTTGTTAAGTTTAGAACAAATTGTATGCGATCTTGATTCAGCAGATCCTTATAGTCGTTTTCCTAAGACTATCCATATCTCAGGTTTATGGCACTACTTGCCTTTAGCAAAAAAAGAATTAGAAAAGACTTATTCATATCAACATTACTTTAGAACTTTGTACCAACTGTTAGAATTTATTGCCGTACATTCTGAAAGTAGCATTGATTCCGAACTTAACGTTGAAGATATAGAAAAAGATACTGTTAGCAACAATGAAAAAATGTATAGCAACATAGTTCGAGCTTTGTTGCCTAATGATGTAATAAATCTATTGGCTATCGATTGTTTTTGCGATAAAGAAAGTCATTACACAAAGTATAAATTGCTAATCGAACGTTATGCTTTTTTTGAATATGCCTCATTCAATACCTTTTATGTGGATAAAAAAGATATTTCATTTTCTCTTAAAAGACACGACATAGAAACTGCAATTTTCAAAGAAATTAGAGGCTATAAATGTCAGGATGGCAGACACATTGATGGATATTACAAGGCACAGGCATTCGGTATAAAATTTGAACCATCACAAAATCAGGAAAACTCGTGAAAGTAGGAATTGTTAAACTTAATAAAAACAAAAGGTCGTCAATTTTTGAGGATTGAATAATGCCCACGATTAGTATGTTTTACGGTGGAATAATCGAAAGCACCTTGCCACCGAAAAAACTGAAAATGGTTCAAGCGTGGATTGCGATTCACGAAGATGAATTGATGATTGATTGGAAACTTGCTGTACGCGGTGAACCGATTTTCAAAATTGACCCTTTACGCTAACGGACAAATGTATGAATCCTCGTGTTGCAGCCGTTGAAGTTATCGACTTTCACCGCTTATTAGTGACATTTAAAAATCAAGAGCAGCGTGTTTTTGACGTGTCGGAATACTTAGATTTGCCTGTATTTCAACATTTGCGTGACTCGCCTAATTTTTACAATGTTCATGTGAAACATGGAACGATTGTGTGGGCAAATGAAATTGATTTATGCCCCGTACGATTTATTTAGAGTCTATCCCCTTGAGCATAAAGGACATAAATAATGAAAAATAAACTGAGATGCTACGCAAAAAAAGAAGGTTCGGATTGGGTAGCTGTGTGCATTGATTTATCGTTAGCGGCACAGGCTGAATCACCACAATTGGCAAAAGAAAAACTCGAATCGATGATTACGACTTACGTCAATGAAGCCTTGAATGAACACAAAGAATACGCCGCACAACTTTTATCGCGCAAAGCCCCGTTTTCACAACAGTTGACCTATTACAAAGCATTAGCTTTTTGTTTTATTGCTGAAATGTTGCATCGAACAGAAAGTAATGAAAGTCATGTATTTATTGAATCCTATCCTGTTGTACACGCTTAAATGGTGTTTGGATTTACAAAGTTCGCACCGCCAACGTGCGCCCAAGTCAAAATGGCGTTAAAAAATATGGTTTTTGCTGCCCAAAAACAAAACGGCACATCCCATGAACATTGGATAAAAGTAGTTGATGGCAAAATGTTGAAAGTAACGGGTGATTGTCCGAAATCACCTTTTGGCGATACGTTAGTTTGTTCGATGGCAAATCAAGCAGGTGTGAGCAAAAGAACGTTTCTTGAATACTGCCACAATAAGAAACTCAAAAATGACCCACACGAAAAACGTTAAAACAAATTTATAAAGGTAAAAATGCCAACCGTACTAAGAGTAGGCGCATATCGATTCTTTTTCTATGCGGGTGATAAAAACGAACCAGTACATATTCATGTCGAACGCGATAACAACATCGCTAAATTTTGGTTAAATCCAGTTCGATTACAAAACAGCGGTGGATTTAATCGCAAAGAATTATCAACCGTGCAAATGTTGATTTTGAAACACCAACAAGAAATGATTGAGGCGTGGAATGAATACTTTAGCGACTAAATTAAAAAACGTAGCCATCGAATTAGTCTCAACAACCGACGATGCGCTGACTGTTGAATTAAGCGACGGACGCACTCTTTCAGTACCTATGTTATGGTTTCCACGATTATTTCACGCGACGGTAAACGAAAGAGAACAATGGCGTTTAGTCGGCAACGGTCAAGGTATTCATTGGCAAGCAGTTGACGAAGATATTAGCCTTGATAATTTATTATTTGGTCAACCCTCAGGCGAAAGCCAAAAATCATTACAGAAATGGCTAAACACTCGTCAAATTCAACAAACACAAATCGTATAAAGCTAGGAATTATTAAAATGAAAGTAGGAATTTTAGGCGGCGGGCAATTGGCTCGCATGATTGCGTTAGCGGGTTATCCGCTGGGCATTCGTTTTATTTTTTTAGACCCATCGGTTGGCGCGTGTGCCACGACATTGGGCAGTCATTTACACGGCGATTACCACGACGAAAACTTACTTGCCGAACTGGCAAAACGCGCCGATGTCGTGACGTATGAATTTGAAAATGTGCCTGCAAAAGTGGCGAGTTTTTTAGAATCACACACCCAAGTTTATCCGCCTGCAAAAGCTCTCGCCGTCGCGCAAGACCGTTTGGTTGAAAAAAGTTTTTTGAACGATTTAGGCATTCCAACTGCGCCTTATGCGGACATTACGACGTTTGAAAGTTTGCAAACGGCAATGGAAAAAATCGGTTATCCAGTCATTCTCAAAACCCGCACGCAAGGTTACGACGGCAAAGGACAATCGGTGTTGAAATCGGCAGCAGATTTGAAATCATCGTGGCAAAAATTAGAAGGTTTGTCTGCGATTGTGGAGGGCTTTGTGAATTTTTCGCGCGAAGTTTCAATCATTGCGGTGCGTAGCGTTTCGGGCGAATTGGCATTTTATTCTTTGTCTGAAAATGTGCATAAAAGCGGGATTTTGCGTGTATCGGAAAGTCGTGAAAACGATGCCATGCAAGCCAAAGCCGAAGATTACGCCACTCGTTTGATGAAAGCCTTGGATTATGTTGGCGTGTTGGCGTTGGAATTATTTGAAGTCGATGGCGAATTAGTTGCTAATGAATTCGCGCCGCGCGTGCATAATTCAGGGCATTGGACAATCGAAGGTGCAGAAACCAGTCAATTTGAAAACCATTTACGCGCCATTTTAGATTTACCACTCGGTTCAACAGCAGCCGTTGGAAACGTTGCGATGGTGAATTTCATCGGCGGCAAACCTGAAAACGAAAAAGTGTTAGAAATTCCTAACACACATTTGCATTTGTACGCTAAAGCCCCACGCAAAGGTCGGAAAATCGCCCATGCAACAATTCGTACCAAAACGCTAGAAGAGTTAGAGCCATTGAAAAAACGTTTAATTGCTTTAGCTGATGAGGCGGACGATTCATGAAAAAACCGCTTCCTAAATCTTTTGCCAAAAAGTCTGTTATTTCGCAACCGTCACAAGCTGACACGAGTCATTTAGTTGAATTATTCAATCAAAATAAAAACGATGAACTCGAAAAAACGGCACGGTCGTTACTCGTAAAATATCCAAAACACGGTTTTACTTGGAAGGTTTTAGGGGCGGTTTTACAGCGTTTAGGAAAGTTGGACGAATCACTCGAGGCAAAACGAAAATCAGCCGAATTATTGCCGCAAGATGCGGAAGCGTCTTACAACTTGGGCAATGCGTTAAATGAAGTGGGAAAACTCGCTGAAGCGGAAGAAAGTTATCGCCGCGCTTTAAAAATCAATCCAAATTTCAAAAAAGCCAATTACAACTTAGGACTGGTCTTACAAAATCAAAACCGTACTACCGAAGCCGAAGCAAGTTATCATCGTGAAATTGCTATCAATCCAAACTTTGCTGAAGTACACAATAATTTAGGTAATGTAGTAAAAGATTTAGGAAATCTTGCCGAAGCCGAAATTTGTTATCGTCGAGCATTAGCCGTAAATCCTCACTTTTTTCAAGCGTATACAAATCTACTTTATACGCTCGCGCATAATCCAGATATTTCACCCGAAGCGGCTTTTCAAGAAGCAGTGCGTTTTGGTGATGCCGTCTCACAAAATATAAAGCCTGCAATTCATTCGTCTGAAAATCGTGACCCGGCGAAAAGATTGCGCGTTGGGATGGTATCGGGCGATTTTTGGAATCATGCCGTGGCGTATTTTATTGAGCCGTTGCTGGCGTGTTTTGATAAGAATCAATTTGAATTGGTCGCTTATTACAACAATACGAAAAACGATAACTTCACCCAACGTATCAAAACATATTTTTCAGGTTGGCGTGATGTGGAGGCATTAAGCGACATTCAACTTGCACAACAAATGGCAAATGACGGCATTGATATTGCCATCGATTTATCAGGTCATACCGATAAAAATCGTTTGCAAGCCTTCGTTTATAAACCCGCGCCCATTCAAATTTCGTGGCTGGGTTATCCGGCAACAACGGGATTGAAAACGATGGATTACTATTTGGTTGATAATGATTGGTGTCCTGTTGGGATGTTTGATAATTATTTTGTGGAAAAGTTGGTGCAATTACCCAGCGCATTAACGTTTACTGTGCCAGAAAATAGTCCTCCGGTTGTTGATACACCTGCTTTAAAAAATGGTCATATCACATTTGGCAGTTTCAATCGTACCAGTAAACTCACACAGCCAACGTTAGATTTATGGTGCGAGGTGTTAAAAGAAATTCCAACCGCTAAAATGATTTTAGGTAACGTTTCGGATGAACCATTACAGCGTCAATTGGAAAATGAATTTTCAAGGCGTGGTGTACCCGTTGAACGCCTGACATTTTACGCAAAAAAATCTATTTCTGATTATTTAGCCTTGCATGGTGAAGTTGATTTTATTTTAGATACCTTTCCTTATAATGGCGGCACGACGACAGGCTTTGCATTATGGATGGGCGTTCCAGTTTTAACTTACGCTTGGGAAAGTTTGGCTGGACGCGGCGGGGTGGTGATGCTTAGTCGTGTGGAATTACAAAATGATTTTGTCGCACATTCGTCAGAAGAATTTATTGAAATGGCAAAAGCATGGGCAAATAATGTTGACGGCTTGCAAAATTTGCGACATCAATTACGCGACAGAATGAAAAACTCGCAAAAATCTAAACCTGAACATGTTGTGGCGGGTTTTCAAGCTGCTTTGAAAATTATGTGGCAACGTTTTTGTGCGAGCTTGCCAGTAGAAAGTTTTACTGTGCCGCAATAATTTTATGAAACCGATTTATGTCACACAACCCACGCTGCCACCACTTGAAGAATTTATCCCGTATTTAGAAAAAATCTGGGATAACAAAATTCTTACTAACGGCGGTACATTTCATCAGCAACTTGAACAAGCATTGTGCGATTATTTAGGCGTAAAACATCTCGCGCTTTTTACTAATGGCACAATCGCGTTAATTACAGCCTTACAAGCCTTACGAATTACTGGCGAAGTCATTACTACGCCGTATTCGTTTGTCGCTACGGCACACTCGCTTTTGTGGAATGGTATCAAACCTGTATTTGTTGATATTGATCCTGTGACACTCAATCTCGACCCGAATAAAATTGAAGCGGCGATTACACCTCAAACAACCGCAATTATGCCGGTGCATTGTTATGGTTATCCGTGCGATGTTGCGCGAATTCAGCAAATTGCTGATAACTACAATCTCAAAGTTATTTACGACGCTGCTCATGCGTTTGGTGTCAAAGACAAAAACGGTGGTCTATTGAATCACGGTGATTTGTCAGTGTTAAGTTTTCATGCGACGAAAGTGTTTAACACTTTTGAAGGTGGTGCGATTGTTTGCCCTGATGAAAAAACAAAACGTCGCATTGACCATTTGAAGAATTTTGGTTTTGTTGATGAAGTCACAGTTGTTGCGGCTGGTATCAATGGAAAAATGAGCGAAATCAATGCTGCGTTTGGTTTATTGCAACTCAAAGGCATCGAGGAAGCATTAGAAAAACGCAAATTTATTGATGCGCGTTATCGTGAAAGTTTTGAAAATGTGACCGGAATTCATTGCGCGGATACGGGGTCACATGTTGCGAATTATGCGTATTTTCCGATTTTTGTAGAACGAAATCGTGACGCGCTTTATGAAAAACTAAAAACCAACGGTATTTTTGGGCGACGTTATTTTTATCCGTTGATTAGTGATTTTCCGATGTATCGGGGTTTGCCTTCAGCATCGCCCGCGAATTTACCTGTGGCGCGTAAAATCTCTAACGAAGTGATTTGTTTGCCGATGTATTCGGCATTAGAAGAAAACGAACAAAATCGAATTATTAAACTCATCAAGGAATTTGCGTAATGGCATGGTTAACCACTGAACAAATCAAAGAAATGGGTTTTGCGCGAGTGGGCGAAGACGTATTTTTGTCTGACAAAGCCTCTTATTACAATTGCCAAAACATTCGCATTGGTAATCATGTTCGAATTGATGATTTTTGTGTATTGTCCGCAGGCGAGGGGGGGACTGATATTGGTAATTATGTTCACATAGCTATTTTTTCATCGTTGATTGGTGCTGGAAATATCTCACTGGCGGATTTTTCAAATATATCTTCGCGCGTTGCAATTTACAGCAGTAACGACGATTACAGCGGTGCATTCATGACAAACCCCATGATTCCTTCTAAATTTACCAATGTGCAACACGGTGACGTTAAAATTGGTCGCCATGTCATTATCGGTTCGGGTTCAATTGTATTGCCAAATGTGACGATAGAAGAAGGCGTTGCTATAGGTGCCTTAAGTTTAATTCGAAAAGATTGTGACGCATTTGGAATTTATTCTGGTTCGCCCGCAAAACGGATTAGCGAACGAAAACGGGATTTATTGGAATTGGAAAAAGTATTTTTGGAAAAATAACCTCATGCAAATCATTACTGAATCCGATTTCTCAGGCGTTGATGAAAATCATCCATGGGCAAAGCAATTCAAAATTTTGAATTATTCGCAAGGCGGGTATTCGATGATTCCGCACAATTTTTTTCGCAATTGGTTAGACGAAGAAGCGCAAATTGGCACATTTTATATTGGAAAATGTTCTGGTTTGGGGGTCGGTTCGATTGTTAAATATGACGCAGGAATTCAAAATTTGCGTGTTGGGCGATATGTCGCTGGCGGTTTGCGATTGAAATTTTTACTCAATGGTCAACACGAATCTCGTACGATTTCGATGGCAATGTTTTCTATTTATGGATTAGGATTAAAAAATGCCGCCCCCCCCCCAATATACTGATTCTATTATAAAAAATGACGTTTGGCTCGGTGATGAAGTTATGATACTGGGCGGAGGAATTATTGAAAATGGCTGCATTATTGGAGCGCGATCGTTATTACCGCCAAATTTTCGTAGCGAACCGTATGGAATTTATGCAGGAATACCCGCTCGATTGCTTCGTTTTCGCTTTCCTGAAAAAGTACGCGAAGCCCTCGTTAATTTAGCGTGGTGGGAAATGCCGTTAACGTGGTTGCGGGAAAACAATGACTTTTTTCTGCAAGACATGACTGCTGACGAAGAAAAAGCCTTAGCAACTATTGAACAGTTATCTGAAAGTTGCAAAACTTTCTCCTCCTCTCATGCTTAAAAAACTCGCTTCGCAAACTGCCATTTATGGTTTGAGTAGTATTTTTGGACGTTTCCTAAATTACTTACTTGTTCCGCTTTACACCTACTATTTCACCGCAAGCGAATACGGCGTTGTATCTGAATTTTATGCGTATTCAGGTTTTTTATCGGTGTTTTTATTGCTCGGATTTTAAACCGGTTATTTTCGATTTCGTAGCGATAATGATAAAGCCTATTCGACCGCATTACGTTTTGTTGTATTTCTAAATATAAGTGTTTTCGCGCTACTTTTTTGGCTCAATCCGCTAATTTCGAGTGCATTAAATTACACTACACATCCTGAATATGTATTGTATTTTGCGTTAATTTTAACGTTTGATGCGCTGGCCGCATTGCCATTTGCAAAATTGCGGGCTGAAAATCGAGCGTTGCGTTTTGCCAGTATTAAAATTTTTGAAATTTTGTTGACGGTGGCATTGAGTTTATTTTTCATCGTACTGTGTCCGAAATTACAGGTACAAAATTTTGCATGGTTGCCTTACGTTTATCATCCTGAAATTGGCGTAGGTTATATTTTTTTGGCAAATTTGATTGCTAGCGGCAGCAAATTTTTATTTTTAATGCCGCAACTAAAAGGCTTAACGACGGGATTTGATTGGCAACTTTTTAAACGTATGGCGCGTTATTCGTTGCCGATGGTGGTGATTGGTTTTGCGGGAATCATTAACGAAATGCTTGACCGTGCATTGCTTAAATATCTGTTGCCTTACGATACGGTGACAAATTTGGCGCAACTGGGTATTTACAGCGCGTGTTATAAATTATCAATTTTGATGACGTTGTTTATACAAGCGTTTCGTTATGCTGCCGAACCGTTCTTTTTTTCTTACGCTAAAAAAGACAATGCAAAAATTGTTTATGCGCGAGTGTTGCATTATTTCAGTATTTTTTGCGTGTTTATTTTTTTATTAGTGACGTTGTATTTAGATTTCTTCAAATATTTCATTGGCGAAGAATTCCGCGCAGGATTGCACGTTGTGCCAATTTTATTATTGGCGAATTTATTTTTAGGCATTTATGTCAATTTATCGATTTGGTACAAACTCAGCGACAGAACGTTAATGGGTGCGTGCGTTTCGTTATTTGGCGCAGGATTGACAATTGTTTTAAATATTTATTGGATTCCTGAATTCGGTTACACCGGTAGCGCGTATGCGACGTTAGCGTGTTATGCCAGCATGGCAGCATTGTCTTACGGTTTGGGACAAAAATTTTATCGTGTCGATTATGATGTCAAAAGTGTTTTGGGATATTTAATTTTAGGAATTGGTTTATATTTTGCTTCGGTGCAGTTACAACCGTTATTACGCTGGCAGGTAGGATGCCTGTCGAGTATGTTAATGCTATTATACTTGTTGATTACGTTGCTTTTTGAACGCCGCCGGTTTGCGGCTCAACGCTAAAAACTTAGAGAATTCCCATGACTAAACACGCAGAAAACTTAATTTGGATTGATTTAGAAATGACGGGGTTAAATCCCGACACCGATGTCATTATCGAAATTGCTACGATTGTCACCGATAAAAATTTAAATATTCTCGCGCAAGGCCCTGTGCTGGCAATTCATCAATCGGATGAAATATTGGCGGCAATGGATGATTGGAATCAAGAACATCACGGTAAATCCGGTTTAATCGAGCGTGTGAGAAATTCAACCGTTTCGACTCAGCAAGCTGAAACCGCGACCGTTGAATTTTTAAATCAGTGGATTGATGCGGGATTATCACCAATTTGCGGAAATAGCGTCGGGCAAGATCGTCGTTTTTTAGTGCGTTATATGCCAGAACTGGAAGAATTTTTCCATTATCGGTGCATTGATGTTTCAACCTTCAAAGAATTAGCCGCGCGTTGGTGTCCTGAAATCAAAGACGGCTTTAGTAAAGAATCTAGTCATCAAGCACTCGACGATATTATTGAATCGATTGAAGAGCTGCGTTATTACCGCGAACATTTCATTAGACCGTTTTAAAACCATGAATCAGATTATCGTCATTGCCATTGGCGGAGCATTTGGCGCAGTAATGCGTTTTTTAGTTTCAACGGGCTTGTATCAATGGCTAGGACGCGATTTCCCTTACGGTACGTTATTGGTCAATGTAGTCGGTTCATTCTTAATTGGTCTGCTCACTGAAACGTTGATATTGCAACGAGTGACAATTGCGTTAGATTATCGTTCAGCAATTTTGGTCGGTTTCATCGGAGCATTCACCACGTTTTCGACTTTTTCATTGGAAACTTTTTATTTACTCGAGCAAGGACAAATCGGCAAAGCGGGGTTAAACATTGCTGTCAGCGTCAGCAGTTGTTTAGCGGCAGTTTGGCTCGGTTTAGTGTGCGGACGCGGATTATTTTGGTACAGCAACGGTGTTTTGCATTTGCCAAGTAGCGCAATTCCTTACGGCATGATGGTCATTAACGCAATTGGCGCATTATTGATTGGTGTTGTGGTTGCATTGTTGTTGCAGAAAATCACGCTTCCCGTTGAGCAACGCGCGACATTATTAGTGCTAATTATCGGGGCATACTTAACGTTTTCAGGCTTGTATTTAATTCTATTTTTGATTGAACACGGTCACACCTTTGAGGCTCGAAATTATTTTATGCTCGGTCTTCTGGTCACAAATGGTTTGTTTTGTAGTGGCACAATTGGGCTGGGTATATTGCTCGGCAAACAGATTTAATTTTTATTTTTTAACAAGGTAATTTTTCAATGTTAGACCCCCATTTATTTAGAACAGATTTAGATTTTGTTATCGAAGGATTGAAGAAACGTAATTTTGCGTTTAATCCCGAAAATTACAGTGAATTAGAAGCTCGTCGTAAAAATGTTCAAACTAAAACGCAAGAATTACAAAATGCGCGTAATTCCAGCTCAAAAGCTATTGGTCAAGCCAAAGCAAAAGGCGAAGATGTACAGCCATTGCTCGACCAAGTCGCGAATTTAGGTGATGAATTAAAAGCCGCTGAAACTGAATTAACAGAAATTCAAAATGAATTAGATAGTTTGATGTCAGGTATTCCAAATTTACTGGATTTGTCTGTTCCGGAAGGCAAAGACGAAAACGATAACGTGGAAATCAGTCGTTGGGGAGATTTGCCAACGTTCGATTTTGAAGTTAAAGATCACGTTGATTTAGGTACGGCGCGTAATTTACTCGATTTTGAATTAGGCGCGAAAATTACCGGTTCGCGTTTTGTGGTTTTGAATGGGCAATTAGCACGTTTACAACGGGCGTTAATTCAATTCATGCTCGATACACACAGCAGCGAAAATGGTTATCAAGAAACCTATGTTCCCTATTTGGTAAATGCCGACAGTTTGCGTGGCACAGGACAATTACCAAAATTCGAAGCTGATTTATTCAAAGCCTCTGAAAATCCCGCCTTATATTTAATTCCGACCGCTGAAGTACCTGTCACAAATATCGTGCGTGATGTAATTATAGATGCGAAAAATTTGCCGTTGAAATTCGTTTGTCACAGTCCATGTTTTCGCAGTGAAGCCGGTGCGTATGGTCGCGATGTGCGCGGCATGATTCGCCAACATCAATTTGAAAAAGTTGAAATTGTGCAAATTACTAAACCGGAAGATTCGGTGCAAGCGCATGAAGATTTGACTGCTCATGCGGAAATGATTTTGCAAAAATTAAAACTACCGTATCGCAAAATGCTTTTATGTGCCGGTGACACCGGTTTTTCTTCGAGTAAAACCTACGATTTAGAAGTGTGGTTGCCAGGACAAAATGCGTATCGGGAGATTTCATCGTGCAGTAATTTCCGTGATTTCCAAGCGCGTCGTTTGCAAGCACGCTGGCGTAATCCTGAAACAGGCAAACCAGAATTAGTCCATACTTTGAACGGTTCAGGACTTGCCGCAGGTCGCACGTTGATTGCGGTGATGGAAAATTATCAAGACGCAGAAGGACGCATTCATATTCCTGAAGTTTTGTTGCCTTATATGGGTGGATTGTCCGTGATTGGGGAATAATTAAATTCCTAGCCGTTTTATCTTGCTAACGGTGGACTATTCTGCTAAAAATGCGCGGTTTTAAATCTTGTCCCTTTAGGAGTAATTGATGACCGACAGTGTCAAAGCCCACGCTTCTCCGTTTAGTTTCGATCCGTATCAAGAAGCAGACGGTGAAGAATATATGAATGAAGCGCAATTGCAGCATTTTTCAACCATTCTAAAAAATTGGAAAAAAGAATTGATGCACGAAGTTGATCGCACCGTTATCCACATGCAAGACGATGCGGCAAACTTTCCTGATCCGAATGATCGCGCCACGCAAGAATCCGAATTCAGTTTAGAATTACGCACGCGTGATCGCGAACGTCGGTTAATTAAAAAAATCGAAGATGCGTTAAAAGACATCGATTCCGGCGATTATGGTTATTGCGAAACGTGCGGTATTGAAATTGGTATTCGGCGTTTAGAAGCAAGACCGACTGCTACGTTGTGTATTGATTGCAAAACGCTCGATGAAATTCGTGAAAAGCAAATGGGGTAGTTTCAGAACAATCCTCGCTTTATATCGGTCGGTTCGCGCCTTCGCCTACCGGCCGTCTTCATTTAGGTTCAGTTTATACCGCTTTAGCGAGTTTTTTAGAGGCTCGCACTCACCACGGATTGTGGAAATTACGTTTTGATGATTTAGATACGCCGCGCAATGTTTCTGGTGCAACAGACAGTATTTTGCAAACACTTGAAACATTAGGTTTGTATTGGGATGGTGAAATCGATTATCAAAGTCGGCATCTTGATGATTATCACGCTGTCCTTGCAGAATTGTTGGCGCATGAAAAAATTTATCGCTGTCGATGTTCGCGCAAAGAGCTGATCGATATTTACGCGCAAACTTGTCGAAATCAAAGCATTTCCGCCACAGAGCCGCATTCGTTACGCATTAAAACCGATGCACGCCAAATCGAGTTTGCTGACGGTTTGCAAGGTCATATTTCACAAAATATCGCGTTGCAACATGGTGATTTTATTTTAAAACGTAAAGACAATATTGTTGCGTATCAATTTTCTGTTGTTCTTGATGATACGCGGCAAGCGGTTAATCATGTGGTACGCGGCAGAGATTTGCTTAACGAAACACCGAAACAAATTTATTTACAACAAATCTTAAACCTCTCTACGCCAAATTATTTACACGTTCCCATTTTAGTTGATGCTAAAGGCTATAAACTGAGCAAACAAACGCTAGCAATGGCTGTTGATTTAACCGCTCCGAATCTGATTTTATTTCAGTTGCTTTGTTGGCTTAAACAAAATCCACCTATTGAATTGAAGCATGAAAATGTATCAAAAATTCTAGCATGGGCGATTGCGAATTGGGATATTACGCGATTGTGTAACATCAAACAGATTTTAATCTAAAAATAGCATTTTCTTTTTTTAGCTGTTTTACCTACGATACACCGAATAGTTAGATTTTAAATCGATTTAAGAGGATGTTGTGGATTTACATTTATTGGCTGGTTATATTGTTTCAGGCTTATTAGTTGGTGTTTTAGTTGGATTGACGGGTGTTGGTGGTGGTTCATTGATGACACCACTGCTGGTTTTTTTATTTGGTTTCAAACCCGCAACGGCTGTGGGAACAGATTTGCTTTTTGCAGCATTAACGAAAACCAACGGCGTGTGGATTCATCACACAAAACACAGTTCTGTTGATTGGCGCATTGTACGTTGGTTATCGTTAGGGAGTTTGCCGTTTGCTGTGGCAACACTGTACGTTTTGCAGCATTTAATCGCTGTTGGTAAAGAAACGACGCGGATGATTACGCTCACGTTAGGCATTGCATTATTGCTTACGGCGGTTTCGATTTTGGTGCGTAGTATTTTGATTCGTCGCAGCGAAAAAAATAATGCCGCCATTGTTGTTGAAATTGATGATGAAACCGAAGTAGCGTTAGAAGAAGACGAAAAAATAGATGAAATTAAACGCGGACGTTTTGACCGTTGGCAAATTCCTGCCACTGTATTAACGGGGGCGGTGTTAGGCGTTTTAGTGACACTTACATCAGTGGGTGCAGGCGCATTAGGTACGGTCGTGTTATTATTCTTGTATCCAAAAATGTTGACGGTTAAAGTAGTCGGCACGGATTTAGCGCATGCAATTCCACTAACCGCTGTTGCTGGTTTTGGACACTGGATGCTTGGGAACGTTGATTTCGTATTATTAGGTAGTTTGCTGATTGGCTCTTTACCTGGAATTTGGGTAGGCAGTCATTTGAGTGCAAAATTACCTGAAAGGTTCTTACGTCCAATTTTAGCGGTTTTATTGCTGGTGATTGGTCTTAAATTTGTGTTGAATTGATTTTTACGGAGTGTTTTAGTTATGGCAACAATTACTTTTCAAGCAAACCCTGTGCAAACATGTGGCGAATTACCCATTGTTGGCAGTGTCGCACCGAATTTTTCTCTGGCAAATAGTGAATTAAAAGATGTCACACTGGCAAATTATTCAGGTAAACGAAAAATTTTAAATATTGTTCCCAGTTTAGATACGCCAACTTGTGCAGCTTCAGCGCGAAAATTTAATCAAAAAGCGACACATTTGGAAAATACCGTTGTCTTAGTCATTTCAGCAGATTTGCCATTTGCACAATGTCGGTTTTGTGAAATTGAAGGCCTGAGTGACGTGCAAGCGTTATCGACGTTTCGCAGCACATTTGCTAACGATTACGGCGTGCAAATTACTGACAGTGCATTGGCGGGATTAACAGCCCGAGCGATTGTGATAATTGATGAAAAAGATCATGTTATTTACACGCAACTCGTACCAGAACTTGCACACGAACCCGATTATGAAGCGGTGTTCGCCGCGTTGAAATAAAGTCAGTAATCCTTAGGTTGAAATAACATTGCTTGATTTCTTCCATGATGTTTGGCTCTGTATAACGCCTCATCGGCGTGTGCGACCAAACTTTCAGCATTTTCATTTATTGTTGGCATCCCTACCGCCACCCCTACGCTTAACGTGACTCTACCAAATTCAGACATAGGGTGAGGCAATGCTAACTCACGCATTGCCTCACAAATATTTTCAGCCATTGTTAATGCGGCTTGACTATGTGTTGTAGGTAAAATTAACGCAAATTCTTCACCGCCGTATCGCGCAACAAAATCACTGCCTCGTTTTGCCGTGTGTGACAACATTGTCGCAACTTGACGCAAACAATCATCACCGGTTTGATGGCCATAATAATCGTTATATTTTTTAAACCAATCCACATCAATCATCGCAATAGCGAGCGAGTGATTCATACGATCGGCTCTGTGCCATTCGTGTGCAAGCTGTTCATCAAAATAACGGCGATTGGCAATTCCCGTTAAACCGTCCGTGACAGCTAGACGTGTAAGTTTTTCGCGGGCATGTTTGAGTTCAATTTGATTATGAACACGAATTTTCACAATTGCTGGGCAGAACGGTTTACTAATGTAATCTGCTGCGCCAATTTCCAAACCACGCACTTCTTCTTTAACATCACAATTGGCGGTGACGAAAATAACGGGAATGTCTGCGGTAAGCGCGTCATTTTTTAAACATTGACACACGTTATAGCCATCCATTTCAGGCATCACAACATCGAGTAGAATTAAATCAGGACGCTCCCGTAGAGCAATTTCCAATGCTTTTTTACCACTGGTAGCAAATAAAATTTCGTAATTATCCTCAAAAATACTAGCTAATAAGCGGATATTTCCCGGATCGTCATCGACAATAAGTAGACGTGAAAGAGTGGACGTTTCTTGAGCAGTCATGTTATTTTCCATTCGTTAATAATTCTTGAATTCGTATTAGCACAGGCAAGGCTTGTTGAAAGTCTAATTGCTCTAATAAATGTGTTAACTTTGCTGCCTCTTGATGAAATTCTAAACAAAGCAACTGTGGTTTGATACGATTAAAAATCTCCAGTGCATTAAAATGATTACTTTTTATTGCTGATTGAAATTGACTTAATAACTTCAGTAATTCACCTGTACTTAAATTTTCCACAGCGTCGTTTTTTTGTTCAGGTAACGAAGGTAATGTCATAGCAGCCTCGATAGCTTCGGTGAGTGCCTTTGTGAGATTGTGAAGTAATCTGTCCAAATCATCAACTTGATTATTGTAAAGCGCAATTTCTAACTCACTTGCCGAATGTTTTAATTCACTGGCAGCTAACGTACCCGCAACACCTTTAAGCGCGTGCGCGAGATGTTCAGCTTGCGTAAAATCCTGCGTATTTATCCAATGCGTCAATTGATTTGCGGTATCCGCATAACGATTGCAAAAACTCAATAATAATTGATGTAAAAGCTGCGGGTTGTGATTACTAAATATTAACGCTTGTGATAAATCAAACGGCGGTAAGCTACTCGGTAATAAACTTAGCACTTTTGTCGATATTTGAGGCGATGACGGGGTTAGTTTTACATCAATTTTTAACCAATGATTAAGCATCGAAATCAATCGCTCTATTTCTATTGGTTTGGTCAGATGATCGTTCATTCCGGCGGCTAAACTTTTTGCCCTATCACCTTCCATCGCATGTGCCGTCATGGCTACAATCGGCAAATTCTTCAATCTTGGTTCAGTACGAATCAACCTTGTTGCCGTTAAACCATCCATAATTGGCATTTGAATATCCATCAAAATTAAATCAAATGCTTCGGTCATTGCGTGTTCTACACCTTCTTTACCATTATTAGCAACAACAACGTGCAAATTCATGGATGTTAATAATTCCACTGCAACTTGCTGATTGATTTCATTATCTTCCACCAACAAAATACGTTGTGCATTGTAATGAGGATTGGAAGTGTAAATGGTTTCATTTTTTTCTAAATTGACAGACTGGCTCGATGCAAGTGCTAGCGTCACGTTAAAGGTAAACGTGCTGCCATTTCCCAACGCACTGGCAACACGAATTTCACCAGCCATCAATTCGGCAAGTTGTTTGCAAATGGTTAAACCTAAGCCTGTACCACCATATTTGCGCGTCGTTGAGGTGTCGCCTTGCGAAAATGGTTGAAATAAGCCATCGATTTGCTCGGTGGTCATGCCAATGCCGGTATCACGAATGGTAAAACACAACGCCACGTTGTTTTCATTTATATTTTTAGGTTCAACCGTCATGATAACTTCACCTTTTTCGGTAAATTTTACGGCATTACTGACTAAGTTAATCAAAATCTGTCCTAAACGCAGCGAATCACCTAATAATTGACGTGGTACGTCGGGCGAAACGATAAATGATAAAGCGATATTTTTTTGTTCAGCTCGAATTTTAATCATATCGAGCAAATGCGTTAAAACATTATCGAGCGAAAATACCGTGTTTTCGAGCGTCAATTTACCGGCTTCGATTTTAGAAAAATCCAAAATATCATTGATGATATTGAGCAACATCTGCGTGGCAGAATCGATTTTTTCGAGATAATTGCGCTGTTTTTCATCCAAATCGGTGCGTTGTGCTAAATGCGTCATGCCCACAATCGCATTCATTGGCGTGCGAATTTCATGACTCATGTTGGCTAAAAAATCGGATTTAGAGCGATTTGCCGCATCCGCAACGTCTAAGGCTTTTTGTAAATCTAACGTTTGCTCATTAACAATTTCTTTTAAATGATGCAAATGGTGTGAAAGAGCCTTTTCAGCTTCGTCACGTTTTTGAAAACTACCATTCAACTGTGTCAACATGTTATTGAACGCATCGACTAATTTGCCAAATTCGTCATTAGATTCTTTAACAGCGGTGACATCGTAACTTTTTGATTCAGTGACATAATAAATAAAATCAGCCAAACGAATAATGGGGCGCGATACAATATGCTGTAAATGCGAAGCAAGATACAATGCTCCCAGTAACGTCACACAAAATGTCATGATAATAATACTGATGTAATCATGCAGTTTTTTATCAAATGAAGCAAAACTCGCCCGCAATACTAAATACCCCAATCGTTCATTGTTTAAAATGACCGGTTGAACGATTTGTACAAAATGCTTCGTTTCGTAGATATGCGGTGCAACTTTTAATTCACCATCGATTAAAATTAGTTTTTCTAGGTAAGAAGCATCACGATAGGCATCTAAAAGTTGCTGTTGATTATCATATAAACCGGCATAAAGAATATCTGGATTATGCTTGAGCGCCCCTAACGTCTTTCGTGCGTTAGACACATCCATAAACGCCAACGATGCCAAACTATTTTCAGTCGTAATTTCAACTTGTGTTTGAAGATTGTTAATAAGGTCTTGTTTTACAAACGTTGTTTCATAAAAAAATAAAATAAAACTAAACGCTAAGAGTGCAAGACTGCTACTCAATGTAGTAATAAAAATTAGCTTTATTGTAATTGAGCGGTTTCGCAATATCATGGTGTAGGTTCCTTTGATAGTGCGAGTAGTTGTGAATTTATTTTTATCCCAGCGGCTGAAGCGATGGCATTATTGATAAAAAAGCGGATTTTTTGATCTTCTTCAAACAGGTAAATGATACCGCCTTGTTCGACAAAATTTTTTTGTGTGCCAACTGAAAGAATTGGTTTTTTACGGATTCTGGCGAGTAAATCCACAGAAATATTATTGGGGAAATAAATTAACTGGCAATTGTCTACATTTGATTGGGCGTTGATATTTTGTACATCAATGTCGGAATCACCGTGTTTTTTACCGACATAAGCCTGTTTTAATAATTCACTAAAATGCGCGTCTTCATACACGCAATAATTAAATACTGGCAATTTTATTGCCCATTCAGTGAACTGATTGAAATGAAATAAATAAGCAATTTTGATTTTGACTTCACGCTCAGAAGATTCATCTGCTACGGAAGGTAATGTGTAAAAGAAAATACTAAATAGCAAAACGACCACATGCAAAGTGCGGCGCGATAGAAATACTAATAAATTACCGAAATTCATTTAGTATGATAAACCAACAGTTAAATAAAGCCTGCGTGTTTCTTGGGGTAAACGTGGTAATCCACCACTAAAATTGTCATTTACGCCAATAGTGTAATATTTTGTATCAAGTAAATTTGTTGCACCTAAATCAACACTCCATTCTGCGGCTCTAAAGGGACGACTGTAATGTAAATTCGTATCAAAAATTGTCACGCCGTGCATAGACGCGCCATTGTAAATCGTATTCGATTCATTCGAATAAATTCTATCAAACCAACGTCCTGTCAAACGAAACGTAAATTTATCCAAACTGTACATCAAATTACTTTTTATCATGTGTTCAGGGACATTCGTCACATTTACCATATGATCCAGATTCTCAGAATCTTGCTTACCCTTTGTGAGCGTGTAGTTTACGTCAACACTTAATCCATTAGCAAAAGATTGTTGTTCAGTTAATTGAAAACCATACGTTTTTAATGAGGCAATATTAGCATTGTAATTCGGCATTCCCGTAAAGGCATTATCTACAATGCGTATTACGTCTTTGCCGTCATTATAAAAAACGGACGCTTTTAGTGTATTACTCTTAAACGGTTCGGCATTAAAACCTAATTCGTAGGTTTGTAATCGTTCTGGACGTAAATTTGTATTAGGACGCTGAAAAATGGAATCTGTGGACATATTCCATGTTTCATAAATTAAATATGGCGAGGGCGTAAGATAAGACGTTCCCCACGCACCAAAGAAACGCAATGTTTTTATCGCTTGCCATGAAAAACCTAAACGAGGATTAAAACCGGGCGAATAACGCGAATCGGCATCCATTCGTAATGAGCCGTTTACGGCTAATGTTTTGGTTACATCGTAATTTAATTGGCTATAAACGGCGTAATTTTGGTAGTTTATATCGTATTTTGGCAAACGAGGATCGGTATATTGGTTTTTAGGCTGTGAATTCATAAAACTCAATTCGACACCGCTTAACCAATTGATATTGCCATGTAAATATGCCACTGTTTCAGAAAGACGTGTTGTATTACCAGACCAGGATATTGGAGCGGTAACTCCCCAAGAGCGATAACTTGAATCCGGCGATAATTCCGTACCCACATAATCCAAACAGGATTTTACTTGCCAAAAAGGATTGATTTCTAAATTATAAGTCGCGTTAGCCATTTGATTAGTTATGTCCCAAAACGCTTTACCAGAATAATCGTAAGACATTGGTTGGTTTGGATTAAATGATAAACCGTTATTATTCTTGTCTTCTACGCGATAATAACTAACCATTAAACCTTTGTAATTGCCTTTAAAATAAACGCTGTTACTTTGTTCTGTTAAGTCAATATCGTTAATATTGCCGTAAATTTCAGAATAATTTTTTTTCAAATTTTCTTGAGCGGAATGGTGAAAACTACCAGAAAGAGACACTGCAATGTCTTTATTTATTTTTGTTCCTGTTGCCACTTGAATTTCGCCCGTATCTTGCGTTCCCCCCGTGGCTTTGACTTTAATGCCGTTAAGATGCTCGACATTTTCTGTCACTAAGTTAATGGTCGCCAACATAGCATCTGCACCATAAATTGAAGAAGCCGAGCCTAAACTGATTTCGACTTGTTTAACATCAATCAGTGGGATGCTGCTGTAAAATGTCACAGGCTCGCCAGTTGATGGTTTCATTCTGTGACCGTCGATTAGTATCGTAATTTTGTCATTAGCAAACACCCCTCGTACATAAATTTCTGTAATAGCTTTTTCACTGGAGGCTAAATTTGCAACATGAAAATCGGGGGTATTTTTCAAAATATCGATTAAAAAACGATAACCTTTACGGCTGATTTCATCTTGTGAAATGACAAATGCACTTACTGGCGATTTATTAAGCGGCATCGCCATTTTGGTAATCGAGGTAACGTTGACTTCCATCAACTCCTCAATTGGTACATCGTCAGTAAACGAGCTGTCAGCTATCGCCACCCGAACGATAGCAATTATCCCTAAGGAAATAAGTAGCCAGAATAACGACTTGATGTCATTCATACTTAGATTCAAATTTAAATTTGCCCGATTTTTTCGCCAACTTTTACGGTTTTACCCGCTATAAAATCTGAATTCCAAGTCATTTTGTCTTTTTCAAACAACATAATAATCGTTGACCCCATATTAAAACGTCCCATCTCGTCACCAATGTTTAGCGTTGGCGTGTCACTTTCATATTGCCACGTCCGTATATCCCTAATAGTCGGTGGTGTCACCACACCGTGCCACACCGTTTCAATACTTGATACGAAAATCGCCCCAACTAACACCAATGCCATTTGACCGATTTCAGTATCAAAAATGGCGACCACCCGTTCATTACGCGCAAATAAACGCGGCACAGCTTCGGTTGTCGCACCATTTACACTAAATAATCGCCCTGGAATATGTACCATTTCGCGCAATGTACCGGTTAATGGCATGTGCAAACGGTGATAATCTTTAGGTGATAAATAAATCGTGGTAAATGCGCCGTCATTGAACTTTTCAGCGCGTTGCGCGTCACCACCTAATAAATCAGTTACGGTAAAACTTTTGCCTTTGGCTTGAAAAATATCACCTTTTGTAATTTTTCCTGCTTGACTGACAACACCATCTGCCGGACTGGCAATTGCTCCACTTTCTGACGTTAAAGGTCGAACGTTTGGTTTTAATTCACGAGTGAAAAATTCGTTGAAACTTTTAAACGCACTTAAATCTTGGGTAATCGATTCGTCCCAATTCACACCATAACGCGCACTGATTTGGCGAATTAAAAAATTTTTAAACGTTTTATTTTCGCAGTGCGTGAATTTACTCATAAATTGCGAAAGCGCGTGATGCGGTAGTACAGTTTGAGACCATTCAACAACAGTATTTTTAATGCTCATAACGTTTCACTCGACAAAGTTTTGTTGCTGAGACCGTAAGCAAATGCAATCACTTCCGCAACAGCAAGATAAAGTTCTTGGGGAATTTCATCCCCCAAAGGAATTTTTGCCAACATTTGCACTAATTCAGGATCTTTATAGAGCGGAATGTTGTGTTCTTCGGCGATTTTTAAAATCTGATCGGCCGTTAAACGTGCGCCTTTTGCAGTAACTGTTGGCGCATTGTCTTTTTCGTGGTCGTATTTGAGTGCGACGGCAAAATTGGGTGGCAACATAAGTTTTTAGGGTAGGGTGATTACTTCAGGCGTAACCCAATCTGGATTACGATGCTCAACTACAACCGTTGTATAAATGCCGCCTCGCACATAAAAGTCAGCACGAACCCGCATAAAATTGGGGGAAATGGCGCGAACCAAATCATCTAAAATTTGGTTAGTAATGGCTTCATGGAACGCGCCTTCTTCACGAAAAGACCACATATACAGTTTGAGTGATTTTAATTCGACGCATAATTTCGCAGGCACATACTCAATTTTTATCGTTGCAAAATCAGGTTGTCCGGTTTTTGGGCAAAGACAGGTAAATTCTGGAATATCAAAACGAATGGTGTAATCGCGTTGTGATTGGGGATTTTCAAATGTTTCTAAATCTTTGCTGGGTTTTGTTGTCATGGAATTTTCAAGTCTTATCGTTAATAATAGGGCGGTATTTTAATGCAAGCGGTGCAATATTCATAACCTGACCTTCGAAGAACGTTCAGTTTTTATATATTTGCCACAATAAGGTTACAATAGAGTCTGTAAAATAATTAGCGCGGGTAACGACGACGTGTCCCGTATAATCGCAGTTGATAGAGAAGACGCAGTAAATCTGACGGAAAGTTGATGGACAAAGAATTATTACGAATAGCAATTATTGCAACAGGCTTGATTATCATGGTGAGTATGGTGGTTTCTGCCTATCTTAAAGATAAAAAAGCACGCGAAGATGAATTTGATTTTTATGATGATGAATTTGAAGACGAATTCGATGAAGAAGACGAATTTGAAGACGATGTTATCGAAGAAAATCCTGTTGCATCGGTGAAAAAACCGTCAGTAGCACAAACGCTTAAAAATGCGTATTCGCAAAAAATCCAACAACGTCAGCAATCGCCGCAAGTTGACGTAAAAAAAGAAGTTAAAAAAGAAGAATTAACGCCTGAATTTCATGAACACGATGAAATAGATGATGAACCAACGCCACGTCCAGCCGTTGCGCCATCAATCATTCAATTTAGTGTGATTACCAAAGGAAATGAAGATTTTAATGGCGCAGATATTTTTGATGCCTTAGAAGAATTGGGCTTGGAATACGGCAGCATGAAAATTTTTGAACGAATTGATGAAAATCGATTTGTACATTTTGGGGTTGCATGTATGCTTGAGCCTGGTACATTTCCCGATACAGACATTGAATCGTTTTATTGCCCAGGCGTTGTATTTTTTATGCAAATTGACGCATTGGATGATCGTGTGGCAGTATTTGACGATTATATTTCGACCATTGTGTTATTCGCGCAACGTATGGACGGTGTGGTACTTGACCATCGTCGTCAAGTTCTCACGCACGAAATGGTTGAGGCAATTCGTAAAAGTTTGTGATTTTAATCAAATTAAATCAATTCTAAAGCAAACATCAATGCGTCTTCGCGTCCCATTTCAGATTGATAATAACCTTTACGCACGCCAATTTCGTTAAACCCTAGTGAATCGTACAAGGCAATGGCGTGCGTGTTACTGGGGCGCACTTCTAAAAACATGGTTTCGGCTTCTGTTCGGGCGACCACAATTAAATGTTCTAAGAGTTTACGTCCAATGCCTTGTTTTTGTTCAGCAGGTGAAACGCACAAATTTAAAATATGCGCTTCACCCACTGCCATCGATAAAATTCCGTAACCTAAAACGTCATCACCCAATTCACATACCCAGCACTGATAACGCATATTAAGGCAATCGCGGAAAATGTCTTCTCCCCACGGAAAGCTGTAACTGGCTTTTTCAATGCTGACGACTTGCGATAAATCAGAGCGATTCATTCTACGCAAACGCATGAGTTCTTTGCGTCCTACGGAATCAGGAAAAACTTTGGCATAAAACTCCACATCAGCATCATAAATTACAAAATCTTTTAATCGGTCAAGTAGTCCACGCATGGTTAATTCTCAAGGGTTTTAAAGGCGTATAACGCAAATTGTAAATCTTGCCAGGCTTTGCGTTTTTCAATTGGCGAACGCAACAAATAAGCTGGATGATAAATGGCAATCAACGGTGTATTTTCAACGTGATGCACTTTACCGCGCATTTTTCCAATCGTTTCCGTTGTTTCTAATAATGCCTGTGCAGCAATCCGTCCAACGGCAATGATGATTTTAGGTTGAATCAATGCCATTTGTCGCCGTAAATAATCTCGACACTGACGAATTTCCTCAATGTGCGGGTCTCGATTATTGGGGGGACGGCATTTTAAAATATTGGCAATAAAAATTTCGTCGCGCGTCAATTGCATGGCGCGTAACATTTCATTTAATAATTGTCCCGCTTCGCCGACAAAGGGACGACCTTGCTCATCTTCGTGTTGTCCAGGAGCTTCGCCAATAAATAACCACTTCGCGTGCCGACTACCTTCGCCAAACACAGTTTGAGTACGAGTGGTACACAATGTGCATGCCTGACATTGGGTAACATCGGTGTGTAATTGTTCCCATGAATCCGAAATTAAATTTTCAGATGCCACCGATTCGCCAAGAATAGGTTCAGTAAATAGAGTTGTAAATGATGGCGTTACAAAACGCGGTTGCCAAACGGTAATGCCCATTGCGTTTAAATAGTGTAACCGTGTAGTTTCAGAAAATAGCATAACGAGTAAAAGGATGAATGCAAAAAATAAAAAATCTGTCAGAATGTAACTATTATAACGCTCAATAAATATCAAAAATTATAAAAACGGGTTTAGCCTATGAAACGCAAAGATATTATACCAACCGATAAAGAACGCTTTATGCGTGAACACGATTTTATTGTGTCGAAAACGGATTTAACGGGGCGTATTATTTATGGCAATGAAATCTTTATCGAATTTTCAGGCTATGAAGAACATGAACTGCTCGGTAGTCAGCACAATATCGTGCGTCATCCAGATATGCCGCGTGTGGTGTTCAAATTACTTTGGGATTATTTAGCTGAAGACAAAGAGATTTTTGCTTATGTAAAAAATATGTCTAAAGATGGTAGTTTTTATTGGGTTTTTACACACGTTGCACCGATTATTGATAATGATAAGAAAAAAATTGGTTATACGTCTGTACGTCGTATGCCAAATCCTAAAGCTATTCCCATCGTTGCCGATTTATATAAGGCGATGTTAAATGCTGAACAGCAAGCAGGTGCTAAAGAAGCAATGAATGCTTCCGGAGCTATTCTAGGTAAACTATTAGAGGAAAAAGGCGTTAGTTATGAGGCTCTCATCAATGTTCTCCAGTCGCTTTAAAATAAAAGAAAAATTCGCTTTAAGTGCGGTTGTTGTAACATGGAGCAGCACACTTGGCTATAGTTGGATGCACAGCAATCAGTATGTTGTGCCGGCGTGTTTAACTGCCAGTGCGGTGGTGTCTGTGTGGGCGTGGTATCGTTCACGCAAGCACGATAGAGAGTTATTTAAAAAATTACTTGATTCCAGTACAGAATGGCGCAATGGTTCGGCTCATGCGCGTGTCACTCAAATCGGTGGAAAAGAAACACAATTACAACAATTGGCATGGGCATTAAACGATTTAATGGATCAAGTCGAAACCGCACAAGTTGACATGTATTACTCCATGGCGTATGTCACTTACGGAGATTTTACGCGTCACAGTTACCCAGCCGGTTTGCACGGCGGTTTTTCTCATGCTTTAAAACGCTTAAATTCACTCACTAAGGTATTATCCACCACCACCGACGGTATTAACGAATTGATGGCGGCGTTAAATGCAGGGGATTTTAATAAAAAAATAAACATAAATGTTGAAGGTGAATACGCCCGTGCTGTTAACAGTGCGACCGAAGCTATGCAAACAATGCAAACAATGCTTAATAATATCGGCGAAGTAATGGGGAGTGTTTCACAAGGCGATGTTAATCATCGCGTTCAAGCGCAAGGGCGGGGCGATTTTGCGGTATTGAAAAATAATGTAAATCTGTCTCTTGACGCACTAGAAGGTAGTTTGAATGATATTGCTCGCATTTCTAATGCGTTAGCACAAGGCGATTTAACACAAAGTATTGAAAAAGATTACCCTGGCACATTTGGTGAAGTGCTTTCTGGTATGAATCGCACCGTGGATAATCTCAAAGTTTTGGTCAGTCAAATTAAAGATTCTAGTGAAATTATTTCCGTCGCAGCAAAAGAAATTGCAGCTGGAAATTACGATTTATCGCAGCGAACCGAAGATCAAGCCGACAGTTTAGAAAAAACAGCGGCGAATATGGAAGAATTTACTTACACTGCGCAAAAAAATAGCGAAAGTGCAAATCATGCCAATGAATTGGCTAGAGTATCATCGACTATTGCGCGTAATGGTGTTAACGCGGTGGGTCAAGTTGTTGCGACAATGGAAGGTATTAACGAATCTTCCAGTAAAATTGTTGATATTATTTCTGTTATTGACGGTATTGCATTCCAAACCAATATTCTGGCATTGAATGCCGCCGTTGAAGCGGCGCGAGCAGGTGAACAAGGACGTGGTTTTGCGGTTGTTGCCACAGAGGTGCGTAGTTTGGCACAACGTGCAGCCGCTGCCGCAGGTGAAATTAAAAATTTAATTGGTGATTCGGTCGATAAAGTTCACGAAGGTCGTCATTTGGTAACAAAAGCAGGTAAAACTATGGAAGAAATTTTGAATTCCATTGACGGTGTAACCAATACAATTTCTGAAATTACGGCTGCATCGGATGAACAAACTACGAGTATTGAGCAAGTAAATAGTGCTTTAGCTCAAATGGATGATGTGACACAACAAAATGCCGCGTTGGTTGAACAGGCATCTGCTGCTGCAAAATCACTTGAAGAACAAACTCGCAATTTATCTGCAACCGTCGATAATTTCAAAATATATTCTTAAAAAATATTAGGGGGAAATTAGGTATGAGCAAAATACTATTAGTTGAAGATGATGAAATGATTTGTGATATGTTGTCACGACATTTACAACGCAGAGATTACAAGGTAATTGTTGCTACCAATGGTGATGAGAGTTTATCGATGGCTGAATCGGAGCAGCCTGATGTTATTTTGATGGATATGAATATGCCCATAATGGATGGGTTGGAAGCAACACGCCTTATTAAAAAGAATCCTGCCACCGCACACATTCCTATTGTAATTTTATCAGGACATGTCATGCACGCACACATGGAAAAGGCAAAATCTCTCGAAGGAGGGGCTGACGATTATGATACAAAACCCGTAAATATCGAGCGATTACTGGGAAAAATCCAGGCGATTTTGCAAAAATAATTATCGTCGATATATTTAAAAAAAGTTATCTTCCAAATACCGCAAATTACCTTGCGGTATATCCCATACATTTCATTTTTATTGGGGCATATCCCTATTTTATTTCAGTGAATATAGTCATCTAAAACCCTAACCTATTAAAAAATAAGTAAATATTTTTATGGCATGCCTTTAGCTAAAGTCATGGGTAACGCGACATTTTTGTCGTGTCAAAAAAATGTAAATGTTGCTCATTTTTTAAAGGAAAATTTATGATGAAAGTTAATGGTAACAAAATGATAGGTCGCCTTGTCTCTATAATTACTGCCAGTTTGCTGGTATTTTCTACCAGTCATGCGGCAACAATTCCAGCTAATATCACTACATTCAATAATGTCGTAACCGATGCTACTTTTGTTGTTAAAAGTAAAGGCTGGAGTGATCCGGCATTTGGTGATATGGGATGGACACATAGTTCTGATTGGGGGGCTTTTTATGCTAAACAAAATCAGAATGTGACCATCAAATTAGTGGCAGCTGATAAAGGTATACATCCAGGCAGTACAGTTTGGTTTCGTGGTGCAAATGACACTGCACCGGATAATTATGTCGTGGATCACTTTTATCCGCAAAACGCTAATTTTGCCAAATTTGGTGCCACAGATGAAAGCACCGGAGCGGCATTGGGAAACATTATCATGACTTATGTTACACATGGTTATGATCAAGACAGTAACACAGTAAAAAAAGCATATCTGAATCCTAAAATAGACAAAGTTGCAGGTCAACTGACGCTTAATTTCAAAGCACCTTACACGGGTAATTATATGTTTGTAGTGGGTGGATTTAATCCAGATGCAAATATAGACACGACATTACAATATCACATCGATACGAAAGTAACCGTTAAGTAAGTTGTTTCATAGATCCGCTAGTAGTCTGTTTGCTACAGCGGATTTTTTGTATAGAAAAATTGCCAGCACTAGAAAGAATTACATAGGTAAATTATGAACAAAGACCACAATTTTTCGGTGTTCACCAAACTGTTGCATCTCCTAGCTTTATTTTTTCTCATTCTATTTTTATCGTACAAAGTCGCTGCAGATGGCGACACACCACCCTCATTGCAAGGTATAATTATGCCCGTTACAACGGGTTTACTTGATGGTGAAACTCCAATCGTGGTCAATAAAACCGCAGCTATTCAACTTGGTAAAGCATTATTCTGGGACACGGCTGTGGGAAGTGATGGGATGGCGTGCGCGTCATGTCATTTTCATGCTGGAGCAGATGCGCGTATTCAAAATCAGTTATCAACGGGAGCATTTCATAAAACGCCGACTGGTTTGACTTTTGAAAAAACGGCATCTGGTTCTAACGGCGGTGTAAATTACACACTTAAAACGAGTGATTTTCCATTATATCAACTCACCGACCCCACAAATAAAGATTCAGCTGTATTATTTAATACCGATGACGTGGTGTCGTCAGCGGGTGTATTTTCACGCAATTTTAATGGAATAAATCCAAACGATACCCAAGATAATTGTGCGTCAGTTAAAGATAAAGTTTTTCATGCAGGAACGTTAAATACCCGTAAAGTTCAGGCACGTCAAGCACCAAGTGTTATTAACGCCGCTTTTAATTTCCGAAATTTTTGGGATGGGCGCGCCAATAATATTTTTAATGGTGTTTCAGCTTTTGGGGTGCGTGATGTTAAAGCGGGAATTTGGGTAATGCAACCAGATGGCACAACTATAAAACAAGCTATTCGGTTGGAAAATGCGTCACTTGCCTCACAAGCGGTCGCGCCACCTCTCAACGATTCAGAAATGTCTTGTACACAACGCACATTTTTTGATGTTGGACGTAAATTGTTGGTACGTCAGCCATTGGCGGCACAAGAAGTTCATGCAGAAGATAGTGTACTTGCAAACCTTAGGAATAAATCTGGTATAGGATTGAACACATCTTATAACAATTTGATAAAAGCGGCGTTTGCATCTCGCTATTGGTCTGGAAAAGAGGATTTTGGCAAACCCAAGGATGCAAAAGCACTTCCTTATAACCACGCAGAAGCAAATTTTTCCTTTTTCTTTGGTTTGGCACTACAACTTTATCAACAAACACTCGTTTCGGATCAAACGCCCTTTGACACACCTCGCATAGCAGGTACTTATCCACAAATTCCTCAAGGCTTAAATGAGCATCAAAAAAATGGCTTAACCGTTTTTCTGAACGCCCACTGTTCTATTTGTCATAGAGGTCCAACATTATCTTCGGCTGCTCACCCTGATGTTTATAACACAAACAATGCGTTTGCTTCATTGAGTTTGGTTAATCGTAAAACTATAAATGGCGCATTTGAAGGAAAAGGGGTGGCACAAGGTATAATTGACGAAGGTTATTTTAATACCAGTGTTACTCCTGAAGAAAATGACCCAGGTCTTGGCGGTACAGACCCTTTTGGAAATCCCTTATCTTTTAGTGAGCAATATTTGAAAAAACTTTTAAATGGCAGTCCGCTGATTGATCCGATAATTGTTAATTCTTGTGACTTGGACAATCCATTTCTAACAGATTATAAAAATAACGAACTCATTGATGACCCTTATATCACTGGTAATTGTGACGACCGTGCGCTGTACGCAAAAATACCTAAAGTGTCAGTATTAAAAACAGAGTTGAAAAAAACAAATTCTGGCAGAGCATTGGTGGCTGTGAAAGGGGCGTTTAAAGTGCCATCTTTACGCAACGTTGAATTAACCGCCCCTTATATGCACAACGGTAGTTTGCTGACCTTAGAGCAGGTAGTCGATTTTTATTTCCGTGGCGGGAATTTCAAAAATAATGCACACTTTGCAACATTAGTATTCCAACAACCGATTACGACTGAAGAAAAAGCGGATTTAGTGGCATTTTTGAAATCACTCACCGATGAACGGGTACGTTGGGAACGTGCGCCCTTTGACCATCCACAAATAGTGATTCCTCATGGTCATGGCACGCGCCCTGATACGAAAAATTCTAAACAAGCCGAAGATTTATTTTTAACCATTCCTGCGGTGGGAAAAAATGGTCGTGATGCAAGTTTAGGGGCATTAAAAGCATTTGATAGTTATTTAGAGCCTTAATTTAATGAACTCAAATTTATGAACTCAAATTTCCAACCTCTCGCTGAACGAATGCGCCCAAGTATTTTGGATGATTACACCGGGCAAGCACATATTCTGGCGACAGGAAAACCTTTAAATCTTGCCATTACACAAGGTCGATTGCATTCGATGATTTTTTGGGGCGCGTCGGGAACAGGCAAAACGACGTTAGCGCGTTTAATCGCTAAA
>CAILJB010000063.1 GCA_903834465.1 uncultured Pseudomonadota bacterium
CACCTGAAACTTCCCACTTTCTCAACGTGTCGGGCGTTGTTCCAAGTAACTTTGCGGCTTCGCCTATCTTGACTAATTTCTTATCCATAATCATATATTAGCATAGATAATCATAGATTAAAGCGAACTGTTACTTACCCCGTAGACAACGTGCCGTAATCGCCTTCGTAAAGCGAATATTCTGCCAACGCGATATTTGGAAAAATAATTGCCAAAACACTGGGATAAATTTGGCGTTTAAATAAAGTTATCATTTCGGGTAATCGTAAAATTTAACGCGCCATTATCGCAAAATTCGCGCGTTGTAACATACAATGCACGTCACATTTCTTTTTTAGGTTTTCCCTGATTTTATGACAACGCCGCTTATTCTTGTTGATGGTTCTTCGTTTTTATACCGCGCTTATCACGCCATTCCACCGCTTACTAATTCCAAAGATGAACCGACCAATGCCATTTATGGCATGTCGAATATGTTGCGTAAATTACTCAATGATTATGAGCCAATCTATATGGCAGTGGTGTTTGACAGCAAGGGCAAAACATTTCGGCATGAATTATCTGAATCTTACAAAGCTAATCGCGCCCAAATGCCCGATGATTTGAAAAGCCAAGTCAATCCGCTACATGCGTTGATTCGCGCTATGGGAATTCCAGTCATTAGCGCGGAAGGTGTTGAAGCCGATGATGTGTTAGGGGTGTTAGCGTGTTATGCCGAGCGCGAAGGTCTCGACGTGATTATTGCAACCGGTGATAAGGATATGGCGCAACTGGTCAACGAAAAAATCACGCTCGAAGACACCATGAGCAAAACAAAACTCACGCCAGCGGGTGTATTTGAGAAATTCGGCGTGCATCCAAATCAAATTGTCGATTATTTAGCCTTAGTCGGCGATAATTCTGACAATATTGCCGGTGTACCTAAAGTTGGGGCGAAAACGGCTGCGAAATGGCTTGCTGAATATCAAACGTTAGAAAATTTAATTGCTCATGCTGACGACATTACGGGGAAAGTGGGCGAAAATTTACGCGCTCATCTCGCGCAATTAGAACTGGCGAAAACACTCACCACGATTCGCCTTGATTTAGAATTGCCTTACAACATGGCGGATTTAACGCGCCGCGCTGAACATATCGAACAACTTAGCGCGTTATTAACAGAATTTGGATTTTCGGCGTGGTTAAAACAAATCCCCCCTCCTCTTTTTGAAAATGAATCGAGTGGCGTTGCGTTAGAAACCACTGCCACCGCGCATTACGATGTCATTACCACAATGGCGCAGCTCGACGCATGGCTTTTGCGTTTAGAAAAATCGGCGTTAATTGCCTTCGACACCGAAACCACCAGTTTAGATTACACCGCCGCGCAATTAGTCGGTTTATCGTTTGCGGTGCAAACTGGCGAAGCGGCTTATT
Organism: uncultured Pseudomonadota bacterium; assembly: GCA_903834465.1. Classification (GTDB taxonomy): domain Bacteria; phylum Pseudomonadota; class Gammaproteobacteria; order Methylococcales; family Methylomonadaceae; genus UBA10906. Next base: position 1,417 of record CAILJB010000063.1, read on the forward strand.
TACCATTAGCACACACTTATCCGGATGTTCCCGCACAATTAAATCGTGAATTGGTGTTAGAAAAATTGCGTCCATTATTAGAAAGCCCCGACCATTTAAAAGTGGGGCAAAATCTTAAATACGATTATCACGTTTTAGCTAATCATGGTGTGACATTGCGCGGGATTGCTCACGATACGATGCTTGCGTCTTATGTTTTAGACAGCACGGGCAAACATAATTTAGATTTTCTGGCGCAAAAACATTTGAACTTACAAACCATTCATTATGAAGACGTTGCAGGTAAAGGCGCGAAACAGTTGAATTTTTCAGACGTTTCCATTGAAGTTGCCTCGCGTTATGCCGCTGAAGATGCGGACGTGTGCGTGCGGTTGCATCATGCGCTGCAAGCCAAATTACAAGCCGAGCCGAATTTGCTCAAATTGTATAACGAACTGGAAATGCCATTATTGCCCGTTTTGGCGCGACTCGAACGTAATGGCGTGTTAATTGATGACAATTTACTCGCGCATCAAAGTTTAGAGCTTGCTCAAAAAATGATGTCACTCGAACAACAAGCCCATGACGAAGCCGGTCATAGTTTTAATTTAAGTTCGCCCAAACAAATTCAAACCATTTTGTATGAACAATTGAATTTGCCGATTTTGAAACGCACGCCAAAAGGACAACCATCGACCGATGAATCGGTGTTGCAAGAACTCGCCGAAGATTACCCGTTGCCGAAATTGTTGATTGAACATCGCAGTTTGAGCAAATTGAAATCAACGTATATCGATAAATTGCCGCAACAAATCAATGTCAAAACCGGTCGCGTGCATACCTCTTACAATCAAGTCGTGACTGCAACGGGGCGATTATCATCGTCTGACCCAAATTTGCAGAATATTCCAATTCGTAGCGCAGAAGGTCGCAAAATTCGTCAAGCCTTTATCGCGCCAGACGGTTATAAAATTGTCGCCGCCGATTATTCACAAATTGAATTACGCATCATGGCGCATTTAGCAAATGATGACGGTTTGATTTTAGCGTTTCAAAATGACCAAGATATTCATCGTGCCACGGCGGCGGAAGTATTCAAAGTGCCTTTAGACGAAGTGAGTAACGAATTGCGCCGTAATGCTAAAGCGATTAACTTTGGTTTGATTTACGGCATGTCGGCATTTGGACTAGCCAAACAATTGGGCATTTCACGCACTGACGCGCAAGACTATATCAACGCGTATTTTGCCCGTTATCCAAACGTGAAAAAGTATATGGATGACACGCGCGTATTAGCCAAAGAACAAGGTTATGTGGAAACGTTATTTGGACGACGTTTGTATTTGCCAGAGATTCATTCACGCAATGCCGCGTTGCGCCAATATGCCGAACGCACCGCCATTAACGCCCCCATGCAAGGCACCGCCGCCGATATTATTAAACGTGCAATGCTTACCGTTGATGCGTGGTTAGCCACTGAAAACATCGATGCCAAAATGATTATGCAAGTGCATGACGAATTAGTATTTGAAATTAAAACCGAACAAATTGAACCAGCTGTCATGAAGATTCAGCAATTGATGTGCGAGGCGGCAACATTAACCGTGCCGCTGGTTGTTGATGTGGGCGTGGGAAATAACTGGGACGAGGCGCATTAAGCGTAAAAAGCCCTGACCAAAATCAGGGCTTATATCTTAGTGCGTCAATAACTCATTCTGCACTGGCGGCAACAACTCTTTTAACGCATTGGCATACGCTATACGCGCTGTTTGTAGCACGGCGGCTTGAGCATTTAAACGTTGCAATTCATTATCAACGAACTGCAAACTGGCGAGTTGATTTTTCGCTTCGTCACTGAGTTTGTCTAAATCGTAATCTTTGTCGTCTATTGTGATTGTTGTCATTTTATTTCCTTGTTAAAACCTGCTTTATAAAAATTTAATCGCCGCGACAATCATCCCGCCCACTGAAATTGTCGTTGCAAATGACCAAATCATAAAATGGTCAATTCTTGCTGTGAGTTGCTCAAAACGTTTGTCGATTTGCTCAAAACGTTTCGTTGTCTCCGCTTGCATTTGTTCAAAACGCTTGTCCATGTCTTCGCGCAACAAAACCATTTCATTTCGCAAATCTACATCCAAATGAGCAAAATGATTTGTTTGCGCTTTTAACATCAAAATCATCATTTGTTCAGGCGCGATTCCTTCACCATTCGCAACTTTTTCCATGACTTTTTGAGCTTGACTGTCTAGCCAATCATCGAAAAATTTATCGTCAAACATGAATTTCCCTCAAGCAAACAAGCAAACAAGCAAACAAGCAAACAAGCAAACAAGCAAACAAGCAAACAAGAATCCATTTGCATTTTAGCACACTCAAACAACAAAAATCCCCACTGTACTTTCGCACGATGAGTTTTTTTTTGCGTTTTAAGCGGAACAGATAAAAAACAATAACTTGCTTTACAAAAACTTAATCGCGGCGACAATCATTCCACCGACAGAAATGGTTGTGGCAAACGACCAAATCATAAAATGGTCAATACGCGAAGTAAGTTGCTCAAAACGTTTCGTTGTCTCTGCTTGCACTTGTTCAAAACGCTTGTCCACTTGTTCAAAACGCTTGTCCACTTGTTCAAAACGCTTGTCCACTTGTTCAAAACGCTTGTCCATATCTTCGCGCAATTCACGCATTTCAGAGCTTAATCGCTCATTCATTTTTTCCATTTGCGAACTTAAACGAATGTCCAAATTTTGCACGTCTTCTCGTAATTCCACATCCAAATGGGCAAAATGATTCGTCTGCGCTTTGAGCATTAAAATCATCATCTGTTCAGGCGCGATTCCCTCACCACTCGCTACTTTCTCCATCACTTTTTGAGCTTGACTATCAAGCCAATCCTCAAAAAATTTATCATCAAACATTATTTTATTCTCACAGAAAATTTAAACGTTATCCGAATTTTACCACGCACCCACAAAAAAACCGCCTTCCTTTCGTCGGGCGGTTTCTTTTTTTGAAACCGATACTTTTTTCTTAACTTTCGTTAACTGCATCCCATAACAGTGTTATAGGCGGGTGTATCTACCAATGCGAAGCTAAAAAAAGGCTTCGCTCTTTGTTTGCTGACAAAGGGCTTGGTTCTCGCCATAAGATACAGTG
>CAILJB010000064.1 GCA_903834465.1 uncultured Pseudomonadota bacterium
GTGCAGCGTTGAACTTTTGACAACTCAGTGATTCAAGTAGTTGAACGCTATAATTTTCAGACCAATCACAAAGATTTCTGCTAGTGTGATTCAGTTGTGCCACCACCTCTCTATTTTTTGGATTACGACGAAATTCTTTAATGTAAGCCTCTTGTGCTTCAGGGAGTTTTCTTAACCTTTCCAAAATAGCACCTAAATTATCATAAATGTTATTTGAATTAGGATTTATTGCTATTGCCTGACAAAAACAGCTCTCTGCATCTTGAAGTTTTTTTTGTTTCATTAGTGCTACGCCTAAATTTATATGAGCATCTAACAAATTTGAATTTATGTTTAGAGCTTGTATATAACAAATTTCGGCTTCTGCAAACAATTCGTAAGCTAAATACTGATTTCCCAAATTAGTTATAGCATCTGCATCATTTGGAAATAATTCAACAGTTTTTCTTTTTACGTTTAATGCGTCAGAAGTTCTACCTAAGTTTTGTAATGAACTGCCCAAAACTTTCCAAGCAAAACTATTATATTTAGGAAATTCAGCAATAAAGGCTTCCGCACTTTCAACCGCATCAACAAATAAACCTTGATTGTAAAGATTAAGTAAATGTTGCTGCTCTTCAATGGTTGGCGATATCATGATAGCCCGTTTATTCTTTAGTTTCTGGGTCACTTTCTTTTTCATAATAAATCCTCGACGGTAGTTTTAATTGATAATTTCAATTTTGCACATCCCAAATCAAGCGTGGATCAAAACTTTTTGCTGCAAACATGGTTAGCACCACAACGGCTGCAAAAGCGGTTGCGGCTGAACCTGCGATAACTTGTGCCACGCCACCTAAGTTCACTAACGAAACTAAAATCGAAATCATAAAAATATCCAACATTGACCAACGCCCCACAAACGCAATAATACGATACATGCGTGTCCATAATTTCGCATTGACTTGCCAGCGGTAATGCACGCACAAAAGCAGTAAAGTCAAACCAAGTAATTTTAAGAGCGGTACTAAAATGCTTGCGACTAAAACGAGCATCGCAATGGGCAACATGTTACCGTGAATCAACGCGATAATGCCGCCCAAAATGGTATGTGGTTCACCCACGCCTAAACGTGTGACGGTCATAATCGGAAACAAATTCGCGGGAATATACAACGCAAAACCGCTTATCAATAAGGCTAACGTGCGTTGAAAACTGTGTGGCAAACGGGCGTGTACTGTGCTGCCACAACGTGAACAATGTGTTGATGTAGCACTTTTGGGTGTTAATTTCCCACAATCATGACAGCGATATAACCTTTGTGTCATTGCCGTATTATTTTTTTTCATGTGAATTCAACTGCTCAATGCGTTGCCAAAATAATGTGCTATCAAAATTACTCGCTAACATCACCGTCACCAGTAAAAGTAAAACAAACGCCGTTAAGCCTAAACCAAATTTTAATTCTGCCATCGAAGCAAGTTTTACACAGGCGACAATGATGCCAAGTAAATAAACTTCAAGCATTGCCCATTCATCAATATGTTGCAGTGTGCGTAACCAAAGACTTAGATGACGATTGGCGCGATTGAAATATAAATGACCGCTAATCAGCAGCGATAACACAATGCTTAAAATGGGAAATAATACGCTGGCTAAAAAAACCACGAGTGCTACCGCCCACATGCCTTCGTCAAATAACGTCATCACACCGCTCCAAAGCGTCCCATCGTGTGCATTCCCTAAAACTTTAATCCCAACGATGGGCAATAAATTCGCCGGAAAAAGTAAAAATAAACCAGTTAGTGACAGTGCAAAGGTTCGGGCAATACTGTCCGTACGCGGGTGATGCAATAAATAGCGACAACGCGGACAATGTGCCTTTTCACCAACAACGGGCGTGTTGCGGCGTAATAGCAAATCACATTCAGGACAGGCAAGGTAGTTCGAAATTTTCATGGAGTTAATTTTAACGTATGACACTGTGTCATCGGGTGATTGATGATAGAATTTTCGCCATTATTTCTGATTTATTCCGCTTTTGAGAGCGTCATTATGGCTACAGTTAACGATTTGCAATTTAATAGTCTCATCAACAATTTAATTAAAGAAGGTTTTTTAACCGCTCCCGATGCCCAAAAGCATTATCAAGATGCACAAAAACAAGGTGTTTCGCTAATCAACTATCTGGTTACTCGTAAAATTGTGAATTCCACATTGATTGCGTCAAAAATTTCATTGGAATTTGGTGTACCGATTTTTGATTTAGATGTGATTGATACTCAACATTTGCCAAGCGATTTGATAAGCAATGTTTTGATTCAAAAATACCATGTTTTACCTTTACACGTTCGGGGTACGACATTATTTGTCGCCATTTCAGACCCGCGCAGTTTTCAAGGATTTGATGAAATTAAATTTAGTAGTCGCTTAAATCCTGAGCCAATTTTAGTAGAAGAACACAAATTAGCCAAAACCATAGAGCGGTTAATTGAAGCAGCCGATCAATCCATGAGTGATTTATTGGATTCGGATTTGGATAATTTAGATATTTCCGGTGGTGATGATAATGCTTCTACTACTACGGGCGACACTGAAGATGCGCCGATTGTACGTTTTGTAAACAAGATTTTGTTAGATGCAATCAAAACAGGCGTTTCGGATATTCATCTTGAACCGTATGAAAAAGTATTTCGCATCCGCTATCGCTCTGACGGCATGCTACACCAAATTGCCGCGCCACCGGCAAGTATTGCAAATCGTATTGTTTCGCGGATAAAAGTGATGTCGAAAATGGATATTGCTGAGCGACGTGTTCCGCAAGATGGTCGTATTAAAATGATTTTATCGAAAACCCGCGCCATTGATTTTCGGGTAAATACTTGTCCTACATTGTTTGGCGAAAAAGTGGTGTTACGGATTTTAGACCCAACAAACGCGCAATTAGGCATTGAAAAATTAGGTTTTGAACCAGAACAGCAAAAATTATTTTTAGATGCTATTCACAAACCTTACGGGATGGTACTTGTTACAGGCCCGACAGGAAGTGGTAAAACCGTAACATTATATACGGGCTTAAATATTCTCAATACGCCTGAACGCAATATTTCAACGGCTGAAGACCCCGTGGAAATTACGGTAGAAGGCATCAATCAAGTCAACGTCAATCCTAAAGCGGGCTTGTCTTTTGCTTCCGCATTACGCGCCTTTTTACGGCAAGATCCTGACATTATTATGGTAGGCGAGATTCGCGATTTAGAAACTGCTGAAATTGCGGTTAAAGCCGCACAAACGGGGCATTTAGTGTTATCGACGTTGCATACTAATGACGCGCCACAAACGTTAAATCGACTCATGCAAATGGGGATTCCGCCATTCAACATTGTTTCGGCAGTAAATCTGATTATGGCGCAACGATTAGCGCGACGTTTATGTGAAGCGTGCAAAGTTCCCGTCGAATATCCTGAAAGTTTGTTAATTGCCGCAGGCTTTAAGCAACAAGAACTAAGACAACTAAAGCTCTTTAAAGCAGTTGGATGTGAAGCATGTAGCGGCGGTTTTAAAGGACGTGTGGGGATTTATCAAGTGATGACGCTAAGTGAAAAAATGCGAATGTTAATTCTAAATGGCGGCAACACGATGCAACTTGCCGAACAGGCTACGGCAGAAGGTATTAACGATTTACGCGCATCGGGATTAAATAAAGTGCGTTTGGGCGTGACGAGTCTTGAAGAAATTGATCGTGTCACAACCGAAAACTAAAAGGTCTAATCTATGGCAGAGCAAAAAAAAGTACCCGTTAAAGAAATTGAATTTATCTGGACAGGTAAAGATAAATTTCGCAGAAAAGCCTCGGGAGAGATTTTCGCAGTTGATGAAAAAACGGCACAAGTTGAATTACGCCGTAGAGGGATTAACGTCACGCATTTGAAGAAAAAACCACAATCTATTTTCAGTAAAAAAATTCAAAAAATAACGCCTGCTGATATTGCAATTTTTGCACGGCAATTAGCAACAATGCTTAATGCAGGGGTTCCAGTCGTACAAGCATTAGATATTGTCGGGCAAGGAAATGAAAATCACAGTATGCGGGATTTACTTTTAACGATTAAATCCGATGTAGAAAATGGTGACAGTTTGACCCAAGCCTTGCGTAAACATCCCAGTTATTTTGATGAATTATTTTGCAATCTTATCGAAGCCGGTGAACGCTCGGGGGTTTTAGAATCGCTATTGGAGAAAATTGCGACCTATAAAGAAAAAAGTGAATCGATGAAAAAGAAAATCAAAAAAGCCCTGACTTATCCGGTTTCTGTGGTGCTGATTGCATTTATCGTCACCGCTGTCTTATTAGTTTTCGTTGTTCCTGTATTTGAAGATTTATTTAAAAGTTTTGGCGCAGATTTACCTGCTTTCACCAAAATGGTCATTGCCATGTCAAAATGGATGCAACAATTTTGGTGGATTATTACCGCCATTTTGGTTGGACTGTTTTATACCTTTAAGTTTTTCAAACGCACGTCCGAACCGTTTAATTATTTTATCGATAAAACCTTATTAAAAACGTCTGTTGTAGGTGTGATTATTAACAAATCAGCGATTGCGCGATTTTCTCGCACGTTAGCGACGATGTCAGCAGCAGGTGTGCCATTAGTTGAAGCGTTAGAATCATCTGCGGGAACGTGTGGAAATCGGGTTTATAAAATAGCCGTTTTGAAAGTGCGTGACGAAGTCGCGGTTGGGCAACGGTTACAATTTGCCATTGCAGAAGCAGGATTATTTCCACACATGGTGCAGCAAATGATTCAAATTGGTGAAGAATCGGGTTCGTTAGATGCGATGCTGTCTAAAGTGGCAGATTTTTACGAAGAAGAAGTGGATAATTTAGTCGATAATTTAAGCAGTTTAATGGAACCGATGATTATGATGATATTGGGTGTTTTAGTAGGTGGTTTAATCGTGGCGATGTATTTGCCGATTTTCAAACTTGGTTCGGCGATACACTAATGCAACTTTTTAACGAATTAGTTTTATTGACCACGCCTTATGCGTTTACGGTGTTAATGGGTGTTGTTGGTTTATTGGTGGGCAGTTTTTTGAATGTGGTGATTTATCGTTTGCCCATCATGATGCAGCGGCAATGGCATAGCGACTGTTTAGCGTATTTGAAGCTGGATGAAAAATCACAACCATACGAGATATTTAATCTCGCCTTGCCTGCGTCACGTTGTCCGCATTGCAAAGCACAGATTTTGGCACGGCATAATATTCCTGTGTTGAGTTATTTATGGTTGCGGGGGCGATGTGCTTCTTGTGAACAGCCCATTGCACAACGCTATCCTTTCACGGAATTTTTCACGGCGTTAGCGTCGATGATAGTGGCATGGCATTTTGGCTACGGTGAACAGGCGGCAGCGGCATTGTTATTGACATGGGTGTTAATCACATTAAGTCTTATCGATTTAGACCATCAATTATTGCCCGATATTATCGTGTTACCGATGTTATGGGTGGGGTTAATTTTAAGTTTATTTAACGTTTTTACAGATAGTTCGAGCAGCATTATCGGTGCATCAGGCGGTTATTTATTGTTGTGGTCAGTTTATTACGGTTTCAAATTGATTACCGGCAAAGAAGGCATGGGACGTGGTGATTTTAAATTATTAGCCATGTTTGGTGCGTGGTTGGGTTGGCAATATTTGGGATTGATTATTTTGTTGTCATCATTGGTCGGTGCGACCATCGGTATCACGTTAATTTCTCTCAACAAGCAAAAACGCGATACACCCATTCCGTTTGGCCCTTATTTAGCGATGGCAGGATGGATTGCATTGTTGTGGGGGGATAGATTGAATGCGTGGTATTTTGGGTGAGAGATTCTGCCGCACTGGAACAGTGGTGAATGCGCTATAATATTGCATCTCCCATTTTTTAGTCTTACCTTAAAACATCATGGCTCATTACCTCGAGATTCATCCCGAAAACCCGCAATTACGTTTAATTCACCGTGCAATTGAGATTATTCGCAGCGGCGGCATTATCGTTTATCCAACCGATTCGGCTTACGCGCTGGCATGTCATTTGGACGACAAAGGGGCTTTAGAGCGCATTCGACGCATTCGACAATTAGACGACAAACATAATTTCACGCTGGTTTGCAAAGATTTAGCGCAAGTGTCTAGTTTTAGCAAAATCGGCAACGATGCGTTTCGTTTGATTAAATCTTTAACACCCGATGCGTTTACCTTCATTTTAGAAGCTACCAAAGAAGTGCCGCGTCGTTTGCAACATCCTAAGAAAAAAACCATTGGTATATGTATTCCCAAAAACACCATCGCGCAAAAATTGGTCGAAGAACTTGGCGAGCCATTATTCACGACCACTCTAATTTTGCCTTCTGATACCGAGGCGTTATCTGATCCGTATGAAATTCGAGAAAAATTAGACGATTTGGTGGATTTAATTATCGATGCCGGTGTAATTGATTACCAACCGACTACGATTATTGATTGCACAGCGAATTCTTGCGTGATTGTGCGGCAAGGCAAAGGCATTGCGCCTACATTGGATTGAGATGACAGTCATGATGAATGAACTCACGTTAGTGCAACGAATCGTGGTGTGGATTCTGCCGGTAATTTTTGCAATTACGGTGCATGAAGTCGCGCACGGTTGGATGGCAAAAAAATATGGTGATAACACCGCCGCGATGTTGGGGCGTTTAACGCTAAATCCGTTTAAACATATCGATTTGGTCGGCACAATCATTTTGCCTGGATTGTTATTGATGACCGGCACGGGGTTTATTTTTGGTTGGGCAAAACCCGTTCCTGTTGATGCGCGTTATTTCAAAAGACCGCGTCAAAATATGGCCATTGTCGCACTCGCCGGGCCTGTGTCGAATTTACTCATGGCAATTGGTTGGGCATTGGTGGCGCGTATTGGCGTAACGGTAGGGACGGGAAATGAAACCCTTTCGTTACCGCTCATTTATAGCGGCGTGGCAGGCATTTCGATTAACCTCGTATTGATGTTGCTGAATATGTTGCCGATTCCGCCACTTGATGGCAGTCGAATTTTGTCGGGGATTTTGCCGAGTTATTGGGCGTGGCAATTTAATAAATTAGAACGTTTTGGCTTTATTATCTTACTGGTGATGCTCTATACCAAAGTGCTAAACGTGGTTTTAGATTACCCGTTGTACTTTATTCAACAGTGGTTTTTTACGCTGGCTGGTTTGTAAAAAAATCTTTTATTTTGACTCTTTTAAAATTTTAATTATTTCATGAATTCAATTCTTTTAGGCGTAAACATTGACCATGTCGCCACCCTTCGTCAAGCGCGAGGCACGCGTTATCCTGATATTTTGCAAGCGGCGTTAGTTGCCGAACAAGCCGGTGCAGACGGTATTACCGCGCATTTGCGTGAAGACCGTCGTCACATTCAAGACCGCGATATTGATTTACTCAAAGCAAATATTCACACCCGTTTGAACTTAGAAATGGCGGTAACAGATGAAATGCTTGCGATTGCGTGCAACGTTCAGCCTCAGGCGTGTTGTTTAGTTCCTGAAAAACGGGCGGAATTAACCACGGAAGGTGGTTTGAATGTACGGGAGAATTTGCCGCGTTTGCGTGTTGCTTGTCACAAATTAGCCGATGCAGGTATTGAAGTGTCGCTTTTTATTGACCCCGATGAAGCGCAAATTGACGCGGCGGTAAAAACGGGCGCACCGGTTATTGAATTACACACCGGTGCGTACGCCGATGCGTCAACTCATGCTCAACAATTGGAAGAATTAGCGCGAATCCAACACGCTGCTCGTTATGCACATGCTGCCGGATTACAAGTGAATGCAGGACATGGTTTGCATTTTCATAATGTACAAGCCATTTGCGCCATTCCTGAAATCGTCGAACTCAACATTGGTCATGCGATTATCGCACAAGCGGTTTTTTCAGGATTGGCACAAACGGTGGCAGAATTAAAAACAGTGATGGAAAAAGCACGAGCGTTGGCGTTATAAAGATGTGAAAAAACCGTGTTTTTGCATCCGGTAAAGCAAGGTGTCGCGGGTAATGCCCAATAATTTTGCGGATTTACTGCGATTTCCTTGCGTGCGGTCAAGGGCTTGATGAATCAAATTTGCTTCTAAGGAATCTAATTTAATGCCCACGCTTGGTAATACAAAATCATGCGATTCCACGCGACTCGATTCATCTTGAAATTCAATTGGCAAATGTTCGGGTTCAATGATTTGACCCGAAAACAAAATGCTCAACCGTTCACACAAATTTCGTAATTCTCGAATATTTCCCGCCCATTTATAGTGTTTCAAAAGTTTCAAACTGACTTTGCTAAATTTAGGGGCTGTGATGCCATAATTTTTTTCAAATAAGGTAAAAAAGTGTGCTATCAACAATTCAATATCTTCGCTACGTTCGGCTAAACGCGGTAACTCAAATGGCACGACATTTAAACGAAAATATAAATCCGAACGAAATGTTCCGTTATCAATCAACGTGGTTAAATCCGAATTAGTTGCGGCAATCACGCGCACATCTACTTTATAAGGGCGAATATCGCCAACGGATAAACATTCGCCAGTGTCTAAAAAACGTAATAATTTTGCCTGAATCGACAATGGCAATGAATTGATTTCGTCTAAAAATAATGTGCCACCATCTGCGGCTTGCAGTAAACCTTGCGTGTTATGGGTCGCGCCGGTAAACGAGCCTTTTTTGTGACCAAATAATTCCGATTCAATCAAACTTTCAGGTAAAGCGGCGCAATTGAGGGTTAAAAATTCTTTTTTGGCGCGGGGACTCGCATTTTTAATGGCGTGAGCAAACACTTCTTTGCCCGTTCCTGTGTCGCCTTTTAATAAAACCGTGACATCGGTTGCCGCTACAATTCTTGCGCTCCGAATGAGCGAATCTAACGCGGGTGATTGACCAATAATAGTTGTGAAATTATCCATAATCATTATGAGTGCATCGAGTGTAGATTAGTAATTGCCATTGGATTTAACGAGGGAAAAGCGGCAAATAATGCGAGCGTAATCATAATTAACCCGACGATTTGTTTAAAACGTTGCATTGCGGCAAGGCGCGTTAATACACTAATCATCACGCCAACGCCCATCACCGCAGGCAACGTACCTAAACCAAACGCCACCATCGTCAACGCGCCTTGAAAAATACTGCCGCTGGCAACAGTTAATGCCAATGCAGCATAGACTAAGCCACACGGTAGCCAACCCCAAACCATGCCAAACAAATAAGCCTGCTTATAATCTTTTACAGGAATTAACTTACGTCCAAATGGTTCGAGTTTTCGCCAAAAATGCAGCCCTAATTTTTCAATATAAGCAAAACGCGGAAACCATCCAGCAATATAAAGACCTGCACCAGTCATAATTAGCGCGGAGAGAATTTGCAATAATCGATGTCCGTGCGCTTCGCCTAAGGGCAGCGTGATTAACACTTCGAGCAATCCCACCAGCGCGCCAGCAATGCCATAACTGGTAATACGTCCCGCGTTGTAACTGAGAATGAAAGGGAACAACCGTTTTTTGTCTTGGCGAATTTCAGGACTCAAACTAAATGTAAGTGAGCCAATAATCGAGCCACACATACCAATGCAATGCAGACTACTAAATAAGCCCATTAGCAACGCGACTAAAAATGAGGAGGTGAAATTGGGATCAAAAATCATGAGAATTGTGCAGCAATTTGCGCTTGCATGGTTTCAGCCATCGCTTTGCGATTCGCCGCATCACGAATGGGACGACCGACCACGATATAATCTGCGCCATTTTGGAATGCCATTTCAACACTCACAACACGTTTTTGGTCATCTTCTTCGCGATTATCAACGGGGCGTACACCCGGTGTGATGACGAGTAATTTATTGTCTAATTGTTCGCGCAACATCGAAACTTCTAAACCCGATGACACAATCCCATCACATCCAATGGCTAAAGCACGTTTAGCACGCGATAAAACGAGTTCACGCACATCACATTGAAACCCTAAATCGTCTAAATCACCACGGTCTAAACTGGTCAATGCTGTGACGGCTAATACTTTTAAATCGCCTTTTTTTGCTGCCGCCGCTTCCATAATGGCATCGTTACCGTGAATCGTGGCTAAATCTACGCCTTTTTGACTTAACGCGGCAATCGCGCGTCCAACGGTCGCTGGAACGTCGAAAAATTTTAAATCGACAAACACTTTTTTGCCACGTTGTTTAAGCCATTCGATAAAACCAAAATAGTCGCCGCACATAAAAAGTTCCATGCCGACCTTGTAAAAAACCACCGAATCCCCCAATTCTTCAACTAAGGCTTTCGCCTCTTCAATACTTGGCACATCAAGTGCCATAATTAAACGTTCGTTTACAGGAATAGGTTTACTTGAAATAAAAGATTGCGTCATAACATTAACTAAGTCTGAAAGTAAAAACAGCGGCTATCTTACCGAATCTTAGCCGGTTCGATAAATGTTATTTGTTTTCGGGCAATTCGCGTAAAATTAAAACGCAACCTTGCTTTATTCCCGCAGGAATTCTATGAAAAAACTATTTTTAATCCCATTATTACTGATTTCGACTACTATTTTTGCTGAAGAAGCCTCTAAAGAGGATTGGCAAAACACTACCATTAGTGATGCAACCATCAAAAAAATTCAAGAATCAAAATACGTTTACAAAAAATGTGTTGTCGATGAAATGCAAAAAGCACCTTATCAAACACAAGAAAGTCGTCAGGCTACCGAAGCGATTGTGAAACAATGCGAAAATGTTTTAGCAAAAATGCGCGAAGTCTATATTGCTGAAAAAGTACCCGAAGTCATTGCCGATAGACATTTAAAACAAATGCGCTTGCAAACCACACGTTTAGTTTTACAAGATATGATGTTTAATGAAGCGGCGCGTTCCGTAAAATAATAAAAACTATAAAAAGAGGTCTAACCAATGGATATAACAGCTTATACGATTGATTTAACACTTAAACCAACGACGTTTGACGCATGGCACGTCTGTTTGGCGGGAACAGCCGCAATTTTAGCGGCTGCACTGATTATCACATTGTTGTCGATGGTGATTTGTTTAGCTCGTCGTAAAAATAATCATGAAGAACCAACCGTTAAAATTGTTGAAAAAGTAGTGCAATCTGAACCCGTTGTACAAATTGTTGAAAAAATCGTCGAAGTACCGGTTGAACGTATTGTCGAAGTTGAAAAAATTGTCGAGAAAATCGTTCAAACGCCAGCACCTGCGCCGGTTGTATTAAAAGAAGCGAGTGCCGACGCGGCGTTACAATTGCTGTATTTGTTACAAAATGACGCACGTTTTATTGATTTCATCAAAGAAGACATGAGCGCACACAGTGACGAAGATGTCGGTATGGTGGCGCGTGTGATTCACGAAGGTTGTAACAAAGTGTTAGACGAACATTTCTCTTTCGCGCACATTTGCAAAGAAAACGAAGGCGACCGTATTACGTTGTTAGATGGTTACGATGCGGCAAAAGTGCGCGTGACGGGCAATATTGTTGGAAATCCACCATTTACTGGCACGATTATTCACAAAGGTTGGCAAATTACAGACGTGCGTTTGCCTAGTACGGTTCAAGGCTATAACGCCAGCATCATTGCACCTGCAGAGGTTGAATTATGAGTTTTTTTGAACAAATGAAGAAAAAAGCGGCTGAAACTTCGCCCAAAAAAGATTCAAAAAAAACTGAAGACGTAAATGAATCGGAAGTTGTTGAAGACGTTGAGTCAAATGACGAAAATGTAGATGAATCAACACCTGAACATGAAAACACAGAAAGCCATGAAATGACTTTTGATGCAGTTGAGCCAGTGCAAAACACATCAAGCGAAATAGATACTTCCGAAGGTAAACATTTTTCAGTCGGTATCGATTTAGGGACGACACATTGCGTATTGTCTTATGCCGATGTAACCGCTGGCGATGATGAATTTTCGCAACAAGTGATGGGCATTTCGCAATTAACGTCGCCCAGCGTTGTTGAGGAAAAATTACAATTACCGTCATTTTTATATCAAGCACATGACGCGGAATTACCAGCGGGTTCAATTGTTCTGCCATGGAACTCAGAACCGAATTATATCGTCGGTGAAATTGCCAGAAGTTTAGGAAGTAAAACGCCAATTCGTTTGGTGTCGAGCGCAAAAAGTTGGTTGTGTCACGCGGGGGTGGATTGTAAATCAGCGATTTTACCAGCCGAAGCACCTGATGATGTGCAACGTGTGTCGCCGTTTGACGCGACAAAAGCCTATTTAGAACACATGAAAGACGCTTGGTTGCATTTGTATCCGAACGCGCCACTTTCTGAACAAGATTTAGTGATTACGGTTCCGGCATCTTTTGACCCTGCAGCACGCGAATTAACGGTTGAGGCGGCACGTTCTATTGGTTTAGGGCAAGCGATTTTGCTCGAAGAACCGCAAGCGGCGTTATACAGTTGGATTGAGCAAACGCAAGGTGAATGGCGCAAACAAGCCAAAACGGGTGATGTGATTTTAGTCATCGACGTAGGCGGGGGAACGACCGACTTATCGCTTATCGCTGTGACAGAAAATGATGGCGTACTCGATTTAACGCGGGTTGCCGTGGGCGACCATATTTTGCTCGGCGGCGATAATATGGATTTGGCATTAGCTTATACAGTTAAAGCCAAACTCGAAAAAGACGGCAAACGTTTAGAACCCTGGCAAGTACAAGCCCTAACGCACGGTTGTCGTGAAGCCAAAGAAAAAATCTTTTCAAGCGATGTAGATAGCGTGCCGCTCGTCGTGCCGAATCGTGGTTCATCGCTCATTGACGGTACGTTGCGTAGCGAATTGACGCGTGACGAGGTGAATAGCGTTTTGATTGATGGTTTCTTACCAAAAGTAGAGGTGAGTAATCGCCCCGTTTCTCGTCCTCGCGCTGGTTTGCAAACAAAAGGTTTACCGTACGCTCAAGACGCAGGCATCACACGTCATTTGGCTGCATTTTTAGCCAAACAACAAAATGCCGCAGACGAATTTGATTCGATTAACTTACCTGAAGGCGCAACGTTCTTGCATCCGACAGCGGTATTGTTCAACGGTGGCGTATTCAAAGCGCAAGCGTTAAGCAATCGTTTAATGGAAGTATTAAATTCGTGGCTCACAACTGAAAATGCGCCCGAAGCACGTTTATTAGCCGGTGCAGATTTAGATTTAGCCGTGGCGCGTGGCGCAGCGTATTACGGTTTTGTGCGAAAAGGTAAAGGCGTTCGCATTAAAGGCGGTACGGCAGCAGCGTATTACGTTGGTGTTGAAAGCGCGATGCCTGCTGTACCTGGAATGCCACCTGAAATTCAAGCCTTGTGTATTGCGCCATTTGGTATGGAAGAAGGTACGCAAGTCGAATTGGCAGATGATGAATTTGGTTTGGTTGTTGGTGAACAAGTGCGTTTCCGTTTCTTTGCTTCGACCACACGACGCGAAGATGTCGTCGGCACACGTTTAGATTATTGGCAAGATGACGAATTGTCCGAACTGAATGAAATTGAAGTGACACTTGACCAAGAAAATCGTCGTGCAGGGGAAGTGGTCTCTGTGCATCTAGGTTCAGCCGTAACAGAAGTTGGTACATTAGAATTACAAGCGTTTTCAAACAAAGATGATGGACGCTGGAAAATTGAATTTGATGTGCGTAACTAATTAAAAACTAGGTGAAAGGTAAAACGCCTTTCACCTTTTCCTTAAACCTTTTACCGATTAAAAATGACTGAATATATCATCCGAAACCATACCGACGAAGACGAAGAAGACTACGAATACGACGACGAAGGTAATATCGTTTATTACGCCGTTCGTCCCAATAAGACCCAAATCAAAAAAGAAATTTCCTTGTTATTAGCGTTAGGTGAAGAGATTTCGACATTGCCTTCTGCACAAATTACGGCATTAGGATTGCCCGTAAAATTAGACATCGCAATTCGTGAAATAATAAAAATGCCGCACAAAAGTGCGCGTAAACGCCAACTTAAATTTATCGCACAACAGTTTTACAAAATGGAAAGCGATGTTGAACCGATTTTGGAAAAAGTAGCGAAATTTAAAAATCAAAGTGGTCATGCGGTGCGTGAACATCACATTGTGGAAAAGTGGCGCGAACGGTTATTGAATGAAGGGCATGATGCTTTAACGGAATTATTAGACGAATATCCGCACGCAGATCGTCAGCAATTACGCCAATTAGTTCGAAATGCTCAAAAAGAAAAAGAATTAGCAAAACCACCTAAGTCTTCGCGGTTGTTATACCGTTATTTAAAAGCGTTATTTGATGTGGAAGATGATTGGAGCGGTGAAGAAGAAATGGCGATTGCTATAGATTCTAACGATACGAACGATGATTTTGATGACGATTATTAAGCAAAAAACGTCATCGCTTCGTGAATACGCTCTTGCGCTTTATGTAATACATTGAGCGAGAAATCTCCGTTTAATTTACCTTGATTGAGTTTGACATACGCTGGAATCGTATTGAGATAAGGCAAATATTTTGCCTTACGCGAACCGAAATAACTGTGCAGTTTTGCCAAAATCACAATATCAATCAGGGTTAAATTCTCCTCGCCGCTTTCATAAAACCAATCTTCAGCAAATTTTGGAATATTTACCAAATTGGCTGGAAAATCTAAATTGTGCAACATAAGCGTCCCGACCGGTGGACTTAAAAAGGGCAGGGCAGTTTTCAATTCCAACAAATCTGGCGAATAATCCAATTGTTGTTCAGCAAAATTAAACACGGGAATTTTACCAATATCACAAATTAGACCCGCTAATAACGCATCTTCTGGACTAACTGTTTTGCTTTCCTTTGCCAAAATATAACATAAGCTGGACAAGTAGATGCTATTCCGCCAATTCGTTTGCATCATCGCCATCAATTGTTGATTTTTACATTGAAACAATTGCTTCACACTAATACCCATTACTACGCGCCGCGTTGCATCTAAGCCCAAACGAATTACCGCATTATGGCAGTTCGTAATCGGAGCCTCAGCGGCATAAAACACACTGTTTGAAACTTGAATGAGTTTCGCCACAATCGTTGCGTCAAACTGTACAATGTTAACGATTTCTGGAATGGTAATATCGGGTTCTTGCAATGCCTGTTTTAACCGTAAAGCGACTTGCGGCAAACTTGGCAAACTTAACGTATTTTCACGATAGGCATGGGCAAAATCGGCGAAAAAACGATTATTGGGTATTTCGCGCGGCAAACCACTTTTAATAAATTCACCGCCTGCTGTGTAACGATATTTGCGTTGACTAAGCCGCTGTAAAAACAACCGTGAAACAGCCAACACAATACTCGGTTCAGTTGTGATAGCCGTTGAACCGCACAAATAACCACTATTTAACGGCAACCCCGCTTGTGGTGTATCAAAGTTAATCGTGTAGGGGAAAATTCCTTCGGGACGTAATTCGATGCTGCCTTGCAAGAGATAAAATACATGTTCTGTGCGTTGTCCAGTAAGAAAAACAACAGATTCTGCGTTGTAATGCAGCGTTTTATGTTCAATTTGCTCTAATGTACTTTCGGGTAAGTAACGTAATGGTGTAAATTTTCTAAATAATCTGACGGGTTGAGACTCTTCGTTAACTAAAATGGGTTCGGTACGAGCGGTAGGATTTACAACGCTAACTGCAACAGATGATTTAGCTGGCGTGGCAGAATTAACCAATTCGTTAAAAATAGCTAAACTCTCACTTGTACCATGTGTTTCAGGTTCTGAACTCGAAAAAATACTCAACAATACGTTTTGCGGTAAAGCAATA
The DNA here is from genome assembly GCA_903834465.1 of uncultured Pseudomonadota bacterium. GTDB lineage: Bacteria > Pseudomonadota > Gammaproteobacteria > Methylococcales > Methylomonadaceae > UBA10906. The sequence continues at coordinate 15,831 of CAILJB010000064.1, forward strand.
AGCTGTTGTAGTGACCGATAAAAGGCAAGAATTGTTTCTAGCATTAAGCAAACATACTCATTGCGGTGTCAATGCGTTGCTGCGCTTTGACCAAAATATCCAATGAAAAATCGGGATTTAATTTACCATTTTTCAATTTGGCATACGCAGGAATTGAATTGATATAAGGCAATTCTTTTGCGCGTGCTGAACCAAAATAGCTGTGTAATTTTGCCAAAATCACTACGTCAATCAGTGTTAATTTATCGCTATCGCTCTCATAGTACCAATCTTCCGCATGTTTAGGAATTTCAGTAATTTCGGTGGAAAATCCTAACGTATGTAGCACCAAAGAGCCGACTGGTGGATTCAAATACGGCATGACCATTTGCAAATCGTTTAAATTTGGATATGTTTCAGGGTGCTGTTCGGCAAAATGAATTAACGGAATTGCACCAATATCACACACTAAACCAGCTAACAGCGCATCTTCAGGGTTAACTTGACCAGATTCTTGTGCAAGTACGAAACTTAAACTGGAAACATGTAAACTTTTTTTCCATAATTCTTGCATTTTTGCCATAAGTTGGGGAGATTTGCTTTGGAATAATTGTTTGACACTAATTCCCATGACTAATTTGCGAGTGGTCTCCAATCCAAGACGAGTCACCGCATCATGGCAATTTTTAATTGGGGTTGTGGGTGCATAGAGTGCGCTATTGGCAACTTGAATCAATTTAGCAACAACAGGGGCATCGACTTGGACAATTTTAATCACATCGTTGACACCAACATCGTCTTTTTCCATGGCTTTACGCAGCTTAATCGCCACTTGCGGCAAAGAAGGCAAACTGAGCTTATTTTCACGATATGCGTCAGCAAAACTATTAAAAAATTGAGTGTCTGGAATTTCTTTTGGTAATTCAATATCAATAATTTCTAAATTATTGCTTTGTTGCATTTTGCTTTTATTTGTCCACCATTGCACGATGGTAGTGGGAATAGACAAAACCACGCTGGGGGCTTTTGTTGTCGCCGTCGCGCCACAAACCTTACCACTATTAAGCGGTAAATTAGCTAACGCTGAACCTTCACTTATAGAATAATTGGCACCACCATCGGATTCAAGTTCGATATTGCCTTTAAGTAGGTAATAAATGTGTTCGCTTTTTTCACCCAATGTAAAAACAACCGAGTTCGGGGCATACGCCAATGTGCTTTGCTCGATTTGTCCGATGTCTTCATCATTCAAATCACGGATAGGGGCTAGTTTTTTTAATATAGCTAAGGGTTGCTTATCATGACTTATTGTAGTTGGTTTTGCATTTCCGTTAACTACGAGGGGGCTGTCCGCCGTCTTCATTGCGGGTTGATCTGAAGTTTCTTCAGTATCCGCGGTTTTCTTAGAAAAAAGACTACTTGCCCAAGATTTCATACTTGTATCAATCCGATAATGCTTTTGATGAGGATTCCCCGCATCAAAGCGAAGTTAATTATTTAGTCAGGTTGTAAAAAATAGCTGTTTTGGAAAAAGAATCGTGCCAACAGCGATTATTTTTATCTATCAAAGCCCACAAGAAGCCACATCCTAATACACCCCATGACACAATCGCGCCACTAAAACGCCAAAAGGCTTGTAACCATGTGATAGGTTGGCAATCGAACGTTAAAACTTGAAGTTTCCATGCGCGTAATCCCAATGTTTGTCCACCATGTGTCCAAAACCAGCCATAAAAAATAAAACTGATTGTTACCAAATAAAACGAGTAAAAAATTTGTTGTGTTTCAATTGCTTGCCCAGCATTGAATGGCAAAATCAACGCGGTTGCCACAAATAGGATACTTATCAACAATAACAAATCATAAATAATTGCAGCAAAACGGCGTATTAAACTTGGTGAATGTAACATGGGTTTTAAACAAATACGCCGTAACAATAATGCAACACGAAACTAAATTTTAAACAACGATAATTTTTGCCCAAAATACATCGTCATCGCCAATAATGCACTAAACATCAATAATGAGAAAAAGAAAGGCGGACGATGAAATAATAACACCATCAAATCAGTTACAAAAAAACTGGTCAAGATAGGTTGGTCAATCAAGCTAGTGATAATCTTTTTAAACATAACAACTCCAAAATTTGAACGCGCATATTTTACCGCGTATGCAAAGAATAAAAAAACGGCGTGCTGATTTTACTCTATTCAAAAGGGCAATGTAAAAGAAAAGAAGTGTTGATTAACTGAGCATGAATTGCAATGATATAGCCAACATTGTGAATAAAACCAATCGAGTGTGACTGCTATTTTAAACTTCTTCAAAAATTTTTTAACTTTGGACGATGTACCAACAAGATTACCTGAAATTGCACAGAAAATACCTGTTGGCGCAACCATTATTCCACGTCCAGAACATTGTATTTCACGCAAACAAGTCAGTGATAATGCACTGAAAGTTTTGTATCGCTTGCGTAAAGAAGGTTTCGATGCGTATTTAGTTGGCGGCGGCGTGCGGGATTTATTGCTCGGACGTGAACCGAAAGATTTTGATGTCGTTACCGACGCTGAACCGGAACAAGTTGCGCGAATTTTTAGTAATTGCCGTTTGATTGGAAAACGGTTTCGATTAGCACATATCTGTTATGGTCGTGACATTGTGGAAGTTGCCACCTTTCGTAAAGCCAGCGACGATGCTAAACAAAATGCCCGTTTAACTAAAGAAGGACGCATTTTACAAGATAATATTTACGGCTCGCTCGAAGAAGATGTGTGGCGACGTGATTTCACCATTAACGCGCTTTATTACAATATTCGGGATTTTTCAATTGTCGATTTTGTTGGTGGCATGGCGGATCATGAAGCCTGTTTGATTCGTTTAATTGGTGATGCCAGTGCGCGTTTTCGAGAAGACCCTGTACGCATGTTACGCGCGGTGCGTTTTGCGGTGAAATTAGGTTTTAAGTTACACGAAGATTGCGAACAAGCCATCCCCGTTAACGCGCATTTACTCGCCAGCGTTCCCGCCGCGCGTTTGCATGATGAAATGTCAAAATTATTTCTGACCGGCTATGGCGTGCAAACTTTTGAAATGTTGCGACAACATGGTTTGTTTGGTGTGTTATTTCCCGCCGTTGAGAAAAGTTTGTCGCACGAAGAAGCGCATTTTCCCAAAATGATGGTGATAAACGCGCTGAAAAATTCCGATAATCGGATTGCTGAAAATAAACCGGTTACGACTTATTTTTTATTGGCGGCGTTATTGTGGGAACCCATGTTGCATCGCGCTAAGGAAAAAATCGCAAAAGGTACACCAGATGCCGATGCGTATCACGAAGCAGCGAGTGAAGTTTTAACGCAACAAGTTCGGCGTATTGCCATTCCGCGTCATTTGACGTTAGCGATTCGGGAAGTGTGGAGTTTGCAACCCAAATTCGCCGCACGGTCAGGCATGAAACCAAATCGTTTGATGACACATCCGCGTTTTCGCGCTGCGTATGATTTTTTGGTGTTACGCGCTCAAGCGGGCAGTGCGCCAGCGGAATTAGCGGAATGGTGGACAGCTTATCAAAGCGCGAATGAAACCGAGCAACGCAAAATGACACAACCGAAACAACAACCTAAAAGTGCTAAACCTAAACGAAAACGCCCGTATCGCAAAAAAACAAAAAATCCCGCTATTGCTATACATTCAGAGTCTTAATTTTTTATGGTTATCGAAACAGTCGCTTATTTAGGGTTAGGCAGTAATTTAGACACGCCTATCGAACAATTGCGTGATGCACGGATGGCAATTTGCGCTATTAACGGTATTGAGGAAATTGCATTTTCGAGTTTATACCGTAGTCCACCGATGGGTTCACAAAATCAACCGGATTACGTCAATGCCGTCATGGCAATTAAAACAAATTTGCCACCACTAATTTTGCTCAGTACGTTGCAACATATTGAAAATGAACAGGGACGTGTTCGCACAGAACGGTGGGGCGCACGCACGTTGGATTTAGATATTTTGTTATTTGGCGACCAAATTTTAGATTTTCCCAATCTTATTGTGCCGCATTACGGTATGACAGAACGGGCGTTTGTGTTGTATCCGTTATTTGAAATTGCACCCGATTTAATGATTCCTAAACATGGCACTCTTGCTGAATTAGTAGCACGTTGCCCATTAGATGGTTTAGAGCGTTTAGCCAATGCCACATAGTTATTTAACATCAAACTCAAGCCAACCAGTGACACATTTGGATTTGCTCACAATGAAACAGCGCGGGGAAAAATTTGCGTGTTTAACCGCCTACGATGCAAGTTTTAGCGCATTGATTGATGCAGCAGGCATCGATGCAATTTTGGTTGGCGATTCGCTTGGCATGGTCATTCAGGGGAATCCGACGACTTTGCCCGTAAAAATGGATGACATGGTTTATCACACGCGCTGTGTGACGAAAACGTGCAAACGCGCTTTAGTGATTGCTGACTTACCATTCATGACTTATGCAACGCCTGAAATGGCTGCTCAAAATGCGGCGGCGTTAATTCAAGAGGGTGGCGCACAAATGGTGAAATTGGAAGGTGCTAAAGTCGAAATTATTCAATTTTTGGTTGCCCAAGGCATTTCAGTTTGTGGGCATTTAGGTTTATTGCCGCAATTTATTCATCAACTCGGTAGCTATAAAGTGCAAGGCAAAGTGGCAGAAAGTGCGGCGCAATTACTCGCCGATGCGTTAGCAATACAAAACGCGGGGGCGGCAATGTTGGTTTTAGAATGTGTCCCTGCTGATTTAGCGCGAAAAATTACTGAAAAATTAACCATTCCCGTCATTGGTATTGGCGCTGGTAAATGTTGTGACGCGCAAGTTTTGGTTGTCTACGATATGTTGGGCATTAGTACCGGCAAACGTCCTCGTTTTTCTAAAAACTTTCTTATCGAAACAAATTCCATTGAAACCGCACTAAAAAATTATTGTCACGCGGTTAAACAAGGCGATTTTCCCACTGCGGCACACAGTTTTTAATTTTCTCTCCACAAATTATGCAAATTCTTCACACTGTTTCTGATATTCGCCACTGTATTAAAAACTGGCGTAATGCTGGTCAGCGAATCGCTTTCGTACCAACAATGGGCAATTTACACGCGGGGCATTTGCAACTTGTGCAAGAAGCAAAACACCACGCAGATAAAGTCATCGTCAGTATTTTCGTTAATCCAACGCAATTTGGTGTTAATGAAGATTTCGCGGATTATCCACGCACAGAAACGGCAGATTGCGAGAAATTAGCGGCAGAAAGTTGTGATGTTGTTTTTCTGCCTACTGTCGAAATGATTTATGCACCGAATGCTCAAACAACAGTTAGCGTTTCAGACGTGTCTAAAAATTATTGTGGCAGTTCACGCGCAGGGCATTTTGATGGTGTGGCAACCGTTGTGTGTAAATTGTTTAATATCGTGCAACCGGATATTTCGTTGTTTGGTTTAAAAGATTTTCAGCAATTTGTCGTTATTCTGACGCTGGTGCGCGATTTACATTTACCGATTGAACTGATTGGCGTGCCAACAGTACGCGAACTGGATGGATTAGCGATGAGTTCACGCAATGGTTATTTGAATAGTGTAGCACGAGAAACTGCGCCGAAACTTTATCAAACATTGCAACAAGCACGAGATGAACTTATAGCTGGGCAAGCGATAACTGTTGTTGAGCAACATGCCATCACTAAATTAACACAGGCAGGGTTTATCGTAGATTATTTCAAGGTTGCCAAACGCAGTGATTTACAGTTTGCCACGTTAGATGATAACGCCCTGATTATTTTAGTTGCCGCAAAATTAGACACAACTCGCTTAATTGATAATTTGTGGGTAGATAAATAATTCGTTGATTACCAATAACTCAAAAATAGGAACTTTTCGTGTTAAAAAAACCGCCTAGTTGCGTTGCCGCTGTAGATTTAGGGTCAAACAGCTTTCACATGATTGTTTGCAGTTTGACCGACGGTAAACTGCAAACAATTGATCGTTTAAAAGAAATGGTGCGTTTAGCGTCTGGGTTAGATAAAAGAAATTTTCTCGACGAAGTCACACAAGAACGTGCGCTGGCATGTTTAGAACGCTTTGGACAGCGTATTCGTCATTTTCCACCTGAGAGCGTTAGGATTGTTGGTACAAGTACCTTGCGGACGGCTCGAAACGCTGCACAATTTTTAGAAAAAGCCGAACTTGCTTTAAATCATCCGATACACATTATTTCAGGCATTGAAGAAGCACGGCTGATTTATCAGGGGGTAGCAAACAATTTGAGCAGTCAGGCTAAATTACGTTTAGTCATGGATATTGGCGGCGGAAGTACCGAATACATCATTGGTTCAGGTGATAATCCTCTCGACAAGGAAAGTTTGCCGATGGGTTGTGTGACGGTGAGCAATTTATTTTTTAAAGATGGTAAATTATCAAAAACAGAGTTCAACCAAGCCGTCTTATTTGCTCAGCGGCGTTTAGAACCGTTTCAACAAAAATTTCAAGCAGGATTATGGGACGAAGCCATTGGCGCATCGGGTAGTTTACGAGCAATTGATAAAGTGTTGTTGGCAAAAAATTGGAGTAATAACGGTATTACTCGTGAAGGCTTGGAACTGCTCGTGCAACATATTTATAATACGCCGCACATTAACGCGTTGAATTTGCCTGAACTGGATCCCGAACGGTTGCCGGTTTTTGTCGGGGGTGTTGCAATTGTCTATGCGACATTTAAAAGTTTGAATATTACGCAAATGACGATTTCAGATGGGGCGTTGCGTGAGGGGCTAATTCATGATTTGTTGGGACGAATTTATGACCATGATATTCGCTCTGCCACTGTTCGTCAGATTGCAGAACGTTATCATGTCGATATTTTACACGCGCAACGTATTAAACAAACGGTGGATTATTTATTGGCACAATTGCCTGAAGATTATTTTCAAATCGATCACGAACAAGCACGGCAATTTTTGCATTGGGCGGCAGAATTACACGAACTTGGACACGATATTGCCCACAGTCAATACCATAAACACAGTGCGTATGTGATTGAAAATGGTGATTTCGCAGGCTTTTCGCGTCAAGACCAAATGTTATTAGCGGCAATTGTGCGCGTGCATCGCCGTAAATTTGCATTAAAAGTATTTGCAGATTTACCCGCCCCATGGCATTACGAAGCTCCGAAATTGGCATTATTACTACGACTTTCTGTGTTATTACATCGCAATCGTCAAGATTATGAAGTACCACAATTCCAATTTTCGTGGGTAAAATCCAAAATAAAATTACGTTTTCCTGATGGTTGGCTCGACACTTCTCCACTTACACAAGCGGATTTATTGTACGAAGCGGAAAATTTAAAAATCGCTGGTTTAAAACTCGAAGTTGCATAACTATGCCGCGTGCGCTTGTCCTTATTTTGTATTTTTTAGCAGGGCTTTTAGGGCTAGCATGTTTACTATGTATGCTGGTACTCGCGTATGGTTTGAGTTCTGAAACGAATCAGTCCGCACCAACACCGCTTACCTCCGAACATATTGTTCAAGCACGAAAAATTTTGCACGAAGGTACAAAAATAAAACCGGATGAAATTGCGGCGATTACACTTTCTGAAGCAGATTTAAACCTTGCGGGAAATTACTTGCTGAATCGCTATCGGCAAAGCGCGATGCACATTGAATTGGTGAATAACAAATTACGTTGCACCGCATCGCTGACCTTACCACAAAATCCTTTCGCCAATTATTTTAACGTTAGTTTTCGTTTAGGCAGCGAAAGTGGAGAAGCGTTACCGCATATTGCAAAATTCAAAGTCGGTAAATTGCTGTTACCTGCAAAATTGGCGGATTGGGTCATTCACGCACTCATTCACTATTCGTTTTTAAATGAATATTTTATTTTGGCGACGCAACCGATTCAACAAGTTGAAATTGCAGATAAAACACTGACGATTTTCTACGATTCCAATTTACCAAATCATTCTTTTAATGTGGAAAGTCGTCAACTTTATCAGCAAAAAATTACCGAAATTATCGAACAGCATGATTCTAAATGGCGGTTATCGTTGGCGGAATTGTTAAAACCGGTTTTTGAATTAGCTTATCAACGCGCCACGCTGGCGACAGCCATTCAAGAAAATCGCAGTGCCATTTTAGCCATTAACGATTACGTTAATTCTATGGAAAATCCCCAATATGCGGCGTTTTTATATAAACGTTCGGATTTAGCGCAGCATTTTATGGGGACAGCGGCATTGACCGCATCAACAAATAGTCGCGTGGCAAATGCGCTGGGCGAAGTGAAAGAATTGAGCGACGCGCAAGCCGGTGGCAGTGGTTTTAGTTTTATCGATTTAGCCGCCGATAAAGCGGGGAGTCGTTTTGGGGAATTAGCCGTATCGTCGCCAGAAAATGCACGTCATCTTCAACAATTCGTCGCCCAAATCAAAGATTACAGTGATTTTATGCCTGACCCGCGTGATTTACCTGAACACATGAGCGAAACCGAATTTAAACGTATTTTTGAATCAACGCAAAGCTCCGCTTATTTAACCCTTTCCGCGCACATTGACGCACGCATTGCGATGATGCCGCTTTATCAAAAAACTTCAACTTCTGAGGCTTTTCATGACAAATGAGATTGCACAACCTGCACCTATTTCGCCGTTTGGACGTTTGGGATTACTCATGACGGTGCTAATTAGTGGCGCGTCGGTGATGGTAATTGAACTATTAGGCACACGTTTAATTGCGCCGTTTTATGGCACAAGTTTATACGTTTGGTCGTCGTTAATTTCAGTGACAATGGTGGCATTAACGTTAGGGTATTTTATTGGCGGACGTTGGTCAGATTCGGCAAAACGTACAGGCTTGTCATTTATTATAGCGTTAGCCGCGTTTTTAACGTTGATGATTCCGTGGCTCACGCGACCTGTTTTACTGGCAACCGATTCTCTGGGCTTACGCGGTGGCGCATTTGTCAGTGCGTTAATTTTGTTTTTACCTAGCTTGATGATGCTTGGCATGGTCAGTCCGTTTGCGATTAAATTATCAACGTCTCAGATAAATAATATTGGCAATACTTCCGGCACAATTTACGCCGTCAGTACCTTGGGAAGCGTGATTGGAACGTTAATTTTAGGTTTGTTTTTATTTCCACTCGTTGGTTCGCGGGAAATTTTAATTGCCACAGGCTTATTACTTTTTGCGCTGGCGTTAGTGATTGGTTGGATTGAACGTAAACAATTGCAATCAACGGCGACGTTAATACCGAGCGTGCTTTTGGTCGTTATTGGATTAGCATTATTGCCTAACGTGGTGAAAGCAGGGCAGATACGTCCGAACGAAAAATTCAACGTGCGTTTTGAACAAGAAAGTTTATACGGCTGGGTGCGCGTGATTGATGTCGCGGCGCGTGATTTACGTTTGCTCACCTCAGACGGTTCGGCAATTGGTGCGTCGAGTATTAAACGTGGTGAAAGCCAATTAAGTTATCAAGACATTGTCGGACTTATTCCGGCGTTGCGTCCGCAAATGACTAAAGCGTTAATTGTTGGTTTGGGCGCAGGACACATGGCGAAAGTGTTAAACGAACGTTATGGCATCATTGTCGATACGTTGGAAATTGATCCAGCAGTCGCACAAGCGGCGGTCGATTATTTTGATTTTAAACCGACTGGTAAAGCAATCGTTGGCGATGCGCGGTATGAAATTCGCCATTTAACGGGGCAGTACGATTTAATTATTCATGATTGTTTTACGGGCGGCTCTGAACCGGCGCATTTGTTGACGGTTGAAACGTTGCAGCAATTACGCGGTTTATTGTCGGAACAAGGTATTTTAGCGGTGAATTTTGTGGCATTTTCAGAAGGCAAAAACAGCGCATTAAACACCGTAAGTAAAACCTTGGCGCAAGTTTTTCCACAACAAACGACGTTTATTTCTGAACCAAATAAAGATTTTAATGATTTTATTTTTCTCGCTTCGGCGCAACCGGTAGACATTCATAACGAACGATTAAAAATTGAACAGCAAGCCTGGTTACAAAATCGGTTATTTCCTATCGATAACCAAAATGGCGTGATTTTGACTGACAATTTTAATCCACTTGAACATTTGCAAATCGCTAAAGCTGAAAAATATCGGCATTTTTTAATTGATATGTTTGGGGAAGAATTGTTTGTGCGCTGAGTTTTATTGGCTGATTTTTAAGTATTATTTTCGTTGTAATCGTTATCATGTTGTCATAAAACTAGCCTAGCCTATGGTAAAAATGTTCTCTGCCAACAAACTAATAGGTACTTGTGTATGTCAGCGTTAGGATTACAATACGAACTGCTTTCTATTCTCAAACATAAAAAACTTACACCTTATTTTCAACCGATTGTTTCATTAACACAGAATAAAATTATCGGTTATGAAGCCCTTATTCGTGCGCCGTCAGACAGTTCGCTACACAATCCACAAAATCTTTTTCAAATTGCAGATCAACACGAATTGCTTACGCAACTCGATTATGTTTGTCGTGAAATTAGTATTTCGCATTACGCCCGTTTTAATTTAGATTCTAAGTTATTGTTTATTAACGTTAGTCCACAGGTTTTGATGCGACCGCAATTTAAAAGTGGCGAAACGCTACGCTATTTAGAACAATTTGGCTTAAATCCGCAGGATGTTGTGATTGAACTAACTGAACATAAACCGTTTGATGATTATGAGCTGATGTGTGAGGCAGTTATTCATTATCGCAGTATGGGATTTGAAATTGCTTTGGATGATTTGGGGGCGGGCTATTCATCGAGTTTGCGGCTGTGGTCAGAATTGTCACCCGAATACATCAAAATCGACCAGCATTTTATTCAAGAATTACAGAATGATTCATTAAAGCTCAATCTGGTTCGTTCGATTCAAGGAATTGCTAACGCGCTTCATTGTAATGTGATTGCCGAAGGCGTGGAAACCGAAGACGAATTTAAAATGATTAACACATTGGGAATTTCGCACGCGCAAGGCTATTACTTTGCGCGACCTGCGGCGATACCGCTTGCCAAAATAGACGCGGCATTATTTTCAGCAGATAAATTCTCAGAAGAGAAAAAGTTTTGGTTGAATTCCGCTCCGGTGAAAATGATTAGCCAATTTATTGAACCCATTTCCGCAGAAATGCCCATCAACGAAGTCATGACACTTTTTCAAAAGCATAATGACTTGACGGTTTTGCCTTTAGTTGATGACGACATTGCAATCGGTATTATTTTTCGAGATATTTTTCTATCGAAACTTTTTTCTAGTCGTTACGGTATGGATTTACACGGTCGCAAAGCCATTAAAACATTTATAGATCAAATTCCATTAAGTATTGATTGTAATACGCCTATCGAATTAGTGAGTAAACAACTGACTTCAACGCAGCATTCCGAACAGGCGTTAATTATTACGCGTGATAATAAATACATTGGTATCGTGACGGTGTTATCACTGCTTGAAGCCATTACCCAACAACAAATTGATAACGCTAAACACGCCAATCCGCTGACATTATTACCGGGTAGTGTGCCAATGAATGCGGAAGTTAATCAGTTACTTGCCAGCAAAACGCCGTTTGGTTTTGGGTATTTTGATTTGGACAATTTTAAACCGTTTAATGATATTTACGGTTACAGCGCGGGCGATGACATTATCAAAGCGGTTGCAACGACATTGGCACAATGTTTACCGCCAGAAAGTGGTCGTATTGGACATATTGGCGGTGACGATTTCATTGTAATTTTTACAGGTGACGATTGGTTAGAACGGTGTCGAAAAATTTTGGCAACGTTTGAACAACAAGTTCATAAATATTACACACCTTTAGACATCGAAGCGGGAGGGATTTGGGCAGAAAATCGAACCGGTGAGAAATGTTTTTTTCCTATGACAAGTTTATCGGTGGGTTTAGTTTCCCCCGAAACGACTTGTAACTGCCAATCGCATGTGGATGTTGCAGATTTAGCCTCCGAAGCGAAAAAATTGGCTAAAAAAACTGAAGGCAACAGTTATTTTGTAAATCATCGTCATCATCCGCAGATATTAGAAAAAATTTAACTGCTCAATGCACTAAATTGAAAATTTACAGTAGTTAATCACGCTTAATTTATTCGCACCTAAAGCCTTGTGATACAATTCAAGGCAATCAACTCGTTGTTTCCATTTTTGTTTTAATCGTTAAAATTGCGTCTATGAAATTAAAAACCCTTTCTCGTGTCATTTTACTTTGTTTAGCAATTTCGCCAATTGTTCACGCTGCTGAAGAATTTATTGTTCGAGATATTAAAATTAAAGGCTTGCAACGTATTTCTGAGGGGACGGTTTACAACTATTTGCCTGTGACAGTTGGCGAACGTTTTTCATTAGACAATACGGCATCGGCGATTAAATCACTGTTTAAAACCGGATTTTTTAAAGATATTTCAGTTGAACGTGACGGTTCAACACTGGTTGTCAACGTTGTTGAACGCCCTTCAATTGCGAAAATTGTATTTGAAGGTAACAAAGATTTAAGCAAAGATGATTTAACCAAAGCACTCAAAAAAATTGGTTTATCCGAAGGCAAAACGTTTGATCGGCAGTTACTTGATAAAGTTGAACAAGAACTTAATCGCCAATATCTCAGTCATGGTAAATATGGGTTAACTATTAAAACCGAAGTGACTGATTTAACACGCAATCGTGTTGCAATTTCCATCAAAATTTCTGAAGGGCGTGTTGCCAAAATTAAAGAAATTAACATTGTCGGCAATAATAATTTTGCTGAAGCCGATTTGCTCAAAAAACTTGAATTAAATACGTCAAATTTATTGTCGTTTTACACCAAAGATGACCAATATTCGAAGCAAAAACTGGCTGCCGATTTAGAAACATTGCGTTCGTATTATTTAGATCGCGGTTATATCAACTTTAATATTGAATCCACTCAAGTCGCCATTACACCAGATAAAAAAGATATTTATGTCACCATTAACGTCAAAGAAGGTGATGTTTATACACTTGATAAAGTGAAACTCGCCGGCAATTTGGTTGTTCCTGCCGAAGAATTGATTAAACTGATGAAAGTCGGACCTGGCGAAGTGTTTTCACGCAAAAATGCGACAGAAACATCAAAAGCTATTTCCGATCGTTTAGGGGATGACGGTTATGCTTTTGCGAACGTCAACATGGTGCCAGAAATTAACGAAGCGACAAAAACGGTTAATATGACTTTTTTTGTTGATCCAGCAAAACGGGTGTATGTGCGTCATATTAACATCAAAGGTAATAGTAAAACCCGTGATGAAGTATTGCGCCGTGAAATGCGCCAAACGGAAGCGAGTTGGGCATCAAGTTCAAAAATTGAACGTTCAAAAACCCGTTTGGAACGCTTAGGGTATTTTGAAGATGTCAGCGTTGAAACGCCAGCTGTTGCTGGAACTGCTGACGAAATCGATGTAAATTACACTATTACGGAAAAGCCATCGGGTAATTTGATGGCTGGCGTGGGTTATTCACAGGTTCAGGGTATTGTTTTAAACGCTAATATCTCGCAAGACAACGTTTTTGGTTCAGGTAAACGGGTTAATTTAGCTTTCAATAACAGTAATTATTTAACCAGTTATCAACTTGGTTTTTTCAACCCATATTTCACGGTTGATGGTGTAAGTCAGGGCTATAGTTTGGGTTATACCAAACGTAATGCGGCACAAATCAACTTAGCTAATTACAGCACGAATGTAATGAACGCAGGGATAAACTTTGGTATTCCCATCAATGAATACGATCAAGTGCGGGTGGATATGGATGTTAAACACACCACGTTAAGCACAACTGCTTACACGACAGAAACGATTGCCAAATTTATCAATGATTCGCAAGGCAAGGCATTTTTAACATTTGCTCCGGCACTAAGTTGGTCGCATGACACGTTAAATCGTGCCATATTTCCAAGTAAAGGTTGGCAACAACGTTTTTCAACGTTGGCAACTGTGCCAGGTAGCGATTTGGAATACTACAAGGCGAGTTATAAACATCAAATGTATTTCCCCGTAGCAAAAGATTTTACTTTTAAATTACAAGGGGAAGCGGCGTATGGTAATGGTTATGGGAATACCAAAGGTTTACCCTTTTTCGAAAATTATTTTGGTGGTGGTACAGGGTCTGTGCGCGGATTTAAAAATAATACGTTAGGGCCGCGCGATTATGGAACTTATATCGATCCTACTACATTATTGACTACGACCATGGGGTATCCTATCGGGGGATCCTCAAAAGTAATTGGTAGTGCGGAATTATTTTTTCCAGTACCGTTTATGGCTGATACGAAATCTGTACGGTTAGGAACATTTTTTGATGCAGGTGCTATCAGTAAAAGTTTCAATATCAATGACATGAAATATTCTGCGGGTGTTTCAGGAGAATGGATGTCACCATTTGGTGCATTATCAGTCAGTGCGGCAATGCCTCTAAACGCTCACTCAAGTGGCAAAGATTCGTATGGAAATGCGATTGGCGACCAAAAACAAATTTTCCAATTCAACTTTGGACAAAACTTTTAAAAGCATTTTCAGTTTATTACCCTTATCACTTATAATTTAAGCATTATTATTTATTTCCAACGAAACTCTCGGAGAATTCTATCTTTATGAAAACCAAAATTGCGTTATTCTTAGGCTTAATTTTTGCGGCAAACATCAGTTATGCCGATTTAAAAGTGGGCTTTGTCAACATTCCCGCTGTACTTGAAAAAGCACCCCAAGCTGAAAAAGCTAAAAAACGTTTGGAACAAGAATTCTCGCCCCGCGACAAACAACTGGTTTCACAACAAAAAGACATTCAAAACATGGAAGAGCGTTTAAACAAAGATGCGGCCGTATTAGGTGAAGCGGCACGCGGTAATTTAGAAAAAGATATTTTGAACAAAAAACGTGATTTTAAACGTACTCAGCAAGAATTCAGCGAAGATTTCAACGTGCGTCGTAATGAAGAATTAGGTAAATTACAACGTCGTATTGTTGAAGCAATCCGCGGCATTGCCAAAGATCAAGGCTTTGATTTACTACTTACTGACGGCGTAATTTATGCCAGCGAACAAATCGATGTGACTGCACAAGTGCAACAAAAATTATCTACCATGCCTGAATAAGTTGTTATCACCTCTCATTCTTAAATCCTATCCCCCGCCTCTTTAAAGTGAAGTTAAAACCATGTCTGTTAAGTTAGATATTCTCCAAATCCAAGCCTTTCTACCACATCGTTATCCGTTTTTATTAGTGGATAAAGTGGTGGCATGTGAGCCAGGCGTTAGGTTATTAGGGGTGAAAAACGTCACTTATAACGAACCCTTTTTTCAAGGGCATTTTCCACAAAAACCCGTTATGCCAGGTGTTCTCATTTTAGAAGCAATGGCACAAACTACCGGTTTGCTTGCATCTGAAACTGCTGGTGCGGAATTAAAAGGCATGATTTATTATCTTGTCGGCATCGACAAAGCTAAATTTAAACGTCCCGTTGTGCCAGGTGATCAGTTGATGCTTGAAGCACGATTTGTTAAAAGTAAACGTAATGTTTGGGCATTTGAATGTAGCGCAGAAGTAGATGGTGAATTTGTCGCCAGTGCTGAAATTCGTTGTGCAGCTGTGGTCGAGTAAATTTTGATTCATCCCTCTGCAATTATAGATTCACGCGCACAACTCGCAGAAAATGTGCGAGTTGGTGCATTTTCCATTATCGGCGCGGATGTAAAAATAGACGCCGGTACGGTCATTGCGCCACACGTTGTGATTAAAGGTCACACTTCACTAGGCAAAGATAATCACGTTTATCAATTTTGTTCGATTGGTGAAGACCCACAAGATAAAAAATATGCAAACGAAATCACGCGCTTAGAAATTGGCGACCGAAATGTGATTCGTGAATACACCTCGATGCACCGTGGCACGCAACAGGATAATAGCCTGACAAAAATCGGTAGCGATAATTTATTTATGGCATATACCCACGTCGCGCACGATTGCATTATTGGCAATCACGTCATTATGGCAAATGGTGCCTCGCTTGCTGGTCATGTGCGCTTGAATAGTCACGCAATTTTGGGCGGATTTACGTTAGTGCATCAATTTACACAAATTGGTCAATACAGTTTTTCAGCCATGGGCAGCGCGATTACGCAAGATATTCCACCGTTTGTAATGGTCGGCGGTCGTCCTACTCGTCCACACGGTATCAATTCGGTTGGCATGGAACGTAATGGCATTTCTGCCGAAGATATTCGTCTGATTCGCAAGGCTTACAAAATGATTTATAAAATGAATTTACGGCTTGAAGATGCCATTGATCAAATGGAAGATTTAGCCGGTGACAGTAAAGAATTGTCCGATATGGTGAATTTTTTACGCAATGTCACACGCGGAATTTTGCGTTAAATCATGTTAATTGCAGGTGTAGACGAAGCAGGGCGTGGTTGTTTAGCGGGTAATGTTTTTGCCGCTGCTGTGATTTTAAATCCTGATTTTCCCATTGCTGGTTTAGCCGATTCGAAAGTATTAAGTGCGAAAAAACGCGAAATCTTGTCTGAACAAATCAAAAAATATGCTTTAAGCTGGTCAATTGCTCAAGCGAGTGTTGAAGAAATCGACGACATCAATATTCTGCAAGCCACATTTTTAGCGATGCAACGTGCGGTTGAAGGTTTAAACATAAAACCATCCGAAGTATTAGTTGATGGTAATCAATTACCGCGTTTAACCATTCCCGCACGCGCCATCATTCAAGGTGATAAAACCATTCAAGAAATCAGTGCTGCGTCAATTTTAGCGAAAGTGGCGCGTGATGAATCCATGGACGAATGCGCTAAAATGTATCCAAACTATCGTTTTTCAAAACACAAAGGCTACGGCACGAAAGAACATTGCCAAGAAATCGAGCAATTCGGTATTTTAGATATTCACCGAAAATCATTTAATCCAGTTAAAACAATGCTACTGCAACCAAAATGAAACGCATCGTTTTAGGTATTGAATATGATGGGAGTCATTTTTACGGTTGGCAATGGCAAGTTCAACATCGCAATGTTCAAGATGTGCTTCAACAAGCCTTGAGCAAAATCGCGCAACATCCCATTACCGTGCAATGCGCGGGGCGAACCGATACGGGTGTTCATGCGTTCGAACAAGTGGTACATTTTGATACAACCGCCGTGCGAAGTTTGGAAGCGTGGCATCGAGGTACCAATACGCATTTACCGCCAGATGTTCGTGTCATTTGGGCGCAAGAAGCCGTTAGTGATTTTCACGCACGTTACAGTGCAATTGCGCGTTTTTACCGTTATGTTATTTTGAATCGCGCCACACCTTCTGCACTGTCACACGGACAAACAACGTGGTGTCCATTGCCTTTGGATGCCGAAAAAATGCACGAAGCCGCGCAAAGTTTAATTGGTCAACATGATTTCACCTCATTTCGAGCGCAAGGTTGTCAATCGAAAAGCCCGTGCCGCAGAATGTATTTTGTTGATGTTCGCCGTGAAAACGAAAAAGTCATCATTGAATTGTCAGCCAATGCGTTTTTACATCACATGGTGCGTAACATTGCCGGCGTTTTAATGGCAATTGGCGCGGGAAAACAACCCGTTTCATGGACACGCGAATTGCTAGATGTAAAATGCCGAAAATTAGGCGGTGTGACTGCGCCACCGGATGGATTGCATTTAGCTGGCGTATATTATCCAGAACATTACGGCATTACCAAAAATCCTATTTTTAACAAACTACCTGCTGACGCTCGGCGTTTCGATTGAGATTTTATGAATTATTTATCCTTTTCTATTCACGGCAACGCCGATGGTCACAACGAAATTTTAGAAATGCTAACGGGATTGTTGGGATTTTTTGAAGGCGCAACGACTGGCGGTTCATCCAATGGCTCAAGTTTTTTAGAAGGCATTGCAAGTCTTGCCAATATTCATCCGTTATTAGTACATTTTCCAATTGCCTTTTTGAGTTTATTTGTTGCTATCGATTTAATCGGTACGGCGACAAAAAAATCTGAATTACGCAAATTCGCAGGCGGTTTGCTTTATTTGGGAACGGTATTTGCGGGTTTGACAGTTTGGGCGGGACTGCACGCGGCTGAAACTGTGCCACATGGTCACAATGTTCACGACATTATGGAACGTCACGAACAATTGGGAATTTCAATTTTAGCGTTATCACTGGCATTAACAACATGGCGATTGCGCCGACCTGTTGAAGGTTGGGGGATATACAATTTTTTGACTGTGATTTTAGCCGGTGTGTTGATTGCTGGCGCAGATTTAGGGGGATTGATGGTTTACAAACATGGCGTAGCCGTTCAGGCAGTGACCGTTTCGCCCGAAGACAGTCACCACCACGCGGAGTAATGCGTTTATTTTTTACTTTTTAATTCTTTTTGTAACGTTTTTAGCGCGTCCCATTTTCCGTCTGCGGCTAATTTAGCTTGTTTTGCCCACGTTGCAGGGTCGTATATTTTAAATCGGTTTCCTGCCGCATCGAGAATATTTCGAAGCGTTTTTGCGTTACTATTTGCCAATGCTGTAAACGTTGTAATATTTTCAGCAACCAACAATTCGGCAATTTTTTTACCGACACCTTCAATTTTGGTTAAATCGTCTGATTTAGTAATTTTTGCCGGAACAGCAATAACGCAATTTTGAACGTGATAACCATTAGCGTGTGCAGAATCATCGGCTCTTTCATCGTTCACCCAACGACCATCGTCTAATAAATAACGATACTGATACGATTTTCCAGCACGGAGTTCTAACGTGGTTTTTAACGAGCCATCTTTTTTCTTTTTCAAACGAACGCCCATGGCTTCGTCCCAATTGTTAAAATCACCTAATAAAAGACCACCTGTTGCATCAGCAACGACTTCTGCTGGGAGAATAAAATTTACTTTTGTTGTCATATTTAATTCCTAGTTTGTGTGTCATTTAAAATAATCGAAATACGCGAAATTCAACTTTTAATGAGATTAACAGATGAATGTGAAAAGCACATTAAATTATTTTATGAAAATGCCGAAATAACCCCCGTTGTGTCTATAGTTAAAAACCAACGCATATCAAGCACTATAGTTGTCATATAAATGTCATAAAAAACTCCTATGCTGAATTTTGGTTGTTTGTATCAATAAATGAATTATGTTATTTAAGGGTTAATAGGAAATGCTCGCAATTAAAAACAAAGCCAATATCATGAGTTTCAAAACGAAAATAACATTAGGTTTTTTTACCATTATTGGATTGATGGTCGTTGTGATTGTTTCGACACTGATTAACTATTCACGCACTGAACAAGATTTACAAAAAATAAAAGATGTGTTTTTGCCAAATGCGTTACTGTCTGGGCAAATGGCACGCGATATTGTTCAAACACAGCAATTTTTAAATAATGTTTCTGCAACACGAAATCCCGCCGCTTTTGTGGATGCCGAACATTCACGGGAAGATTTTAAAAACGGTATTGAACAATATCGACAATATGCCGCCAACGATGCCAATAAATTAAAAGCCATTGATACATTAGAAATGGGATTTAACCAATTTTATACTGATGGAAAACGGATGGCGGAAGCCTATTTAAATGAAGGCTCGGAGGCGGGCGATCAACTGATGAATGATTTTGACCACGCCGCCAGCAAATTATCGTCACAAATGATTCGACTCAGAAATAGCGAATCCAATGGTGCAAAGGCGAGCATTCAAAATATTTTTGATGATACGCAAAAAATGCGTAACACTTTATGGCTGATGGCAGCGGTCATTATTGGTTTAGCGATTACGATTGCGTTGTTATTAAGTTATTATTTAGGTAAACAATTAGGTATTGACCCCTCTCACGCCAAAACGATTGCCAAAGAAATCGCAGAAGGTAATTTGTCGCGTGATATTCAGTTGCACAAAAACGATAAAGACAGTCTGCTGCACTCAATTAAAAATATGCAGCAAAAATTATTGGTGCGCCGCACCGAAGAACGACAAGCCGCTGCCGAAATTTTACGCATTAAAATTGGTTTAGATAATGCCAGCAAAGGCATCATGATGGCCGATAACAATCGAAATATTATGTATCTCAACAATGCGGCGAAAAAAATATTAAAACAATATGAAGTAGAAGTTAAAGAATCTGACCTACGTTTTAATGTCGATGATTTAATTGGTTTGAACATCGACATGTTCCACAAAAATTCTGCTCATCAAATAGAATTGCTCAATTCGATGACGGAAAGTATTTTTTCTTATGCAAAATTGGGTAGTCGTACGATGACAGTTGTGGCAAGCCCAATTCTAAACGAACAGGGTCAACGATTAGGCACAGTTGCCGAATGGTACGATTGCACTGCTGAAGTGATTGTTGAACAAGAAGTTGCCGAAATTGTAACCGCGGCAAGTCATGGCGATTTTTCACAACGTTTTAATTTAGAAGGTAAAGAAGACTTCTTACTTGATTTAACAAAAGGTTTAAATCAATTGCTCGAAACGTGCGAAGCGGGATTGAGTGATATTGCACATGTGTTAGCCGCCATTTCGCGTGGTGATTTGACTGAAACCATCACCAATCATTATGAAGGCACATTTGGCGAACTTAAAAATGACACCAATGCCACGGTTGAAAAACTCAAAACGATGATTGTACAAATTAAAAATGCGACGGATAACATTTATAACGGCGCAAAAGAGATTTCTTCCGGTAATAATGATTTGTCTCGCCGCACAGAAATGCAAGCGGCGCGTTTACAAGAAACCACGGCGAGTATGGCGCAATTAACGCAGGCGGTACAACACAACGTGAATAATGCTCAACAGGCAGATGAATTAGTTGCCAATGCGGTCAATATTGCAATGCAAGGCGGTGAAGTCGTTGAAAACGTCGTTAAAACGATGAGCGATATAAACGAATCATCGAGTCAAATTGAAAATATTATCACTGTGATTGATGACATTGCTTTTCAAACCAACATTCTTGCGTTAAATGCAGCAGTAGAAGCGGCTCGAGCCGGTGAACAAGGAAAAGGTTTTGCTGTGGTTGCTGTCGAAGTACGAGCGTTAGCACAACGTTCAGCTGTGGCGGCGGATGAAATTAAAAAATTGATTGCCGATTCAGTTACTAAAGTGAATGGCGGTAGTCAATTAGTGGCGCAAGCGGGGCAAACGATGGATAACGTTATCCATGCAATCCAAGGTGTCACGCAAATTATGAGTGAAATTAGTAGTGCGTCTGCCGAGCAGAATGCCGACATTGTTCAAGTCAACCAAGCCATTAACCAAATGGATAATGCAACGCAACAAAATGCGGCTTTAGTTGAAGAATCTGCGGCGGCGGCTGAATCATTAGAACAACAAACGCAAATGCTCGTGACCAGCATCGATAGTTTTAGAATCGATGACCTTAGTTAGTAAAAAAATTTCAGCTTAATAAACCCTGCCAATTTTCAACGAAACTGGCAGGGCTTTTGAATTTACGTTACTAAAAATTATTTTTTGGGTTCAGGCGTTTTTACCGAGCTTTCTTTACTTTTTGCAGCTTCAGTATTTTTACCTTCGTTGTCTTTTGTAGCAGGTTCTGATTTTTTAGCCGCACATGCACCTTCGGCAGTTTTTGGAGCATCCATTTTCATGTTTGCGCCACATGCCATTTCAGCTTCTGCTAATTGCATATAACCTGACGGTAATTCAGTCACGCCAAACGGATTTACGTCTGCACTCGCAATCCCTGAAATCAATGCCGCACTAACAGCAAAAGAAGTTGTAATTTTTTTCATGTTCAATTCCTCGATTATTTTTTAGCAGGATGCACGTCATATAACGGCGAGTTGTCTAATGCTTTGCCCGTTGATTTCGTTGCACCACACGAACCATCTTTGCCTTTGGTCATTTCACCACAGCCTTGCATGTTTTCGCCGCAACCTTGCATTTTTGCACCACATGCGCCTTCTTTGGTTTTAGCATCTGGGCAATTTTTCATATTATCTGCACACGCTGCACCACAACTGCCTTCTTTACCTTTCATATCGCCGCCACACGCGCCTTCCTTCATCATTGCACCGTGCATATCGCCGCATGAGCCTTCTTTGCCTTTCATCATCGCACCACAAGAGGATTCCATGCCTTTTTTCATTTTATCGCCATCCATCATGTCGCCGCATTTACCTTCGGCAACTTTTGCACCGGCGTTAGATTTTTTACCCGCACATGCGCCTTCAGCGGTTTTGGGTGCGTCCATTTTCATGCTTGCGCCGCACGCCATTTCGGCAGCGGCAAGTTGCATATAGCCTGATGATAATTCCGTTGCACCAAACGGATTAGTTTCTGCATTAACAGCGGTTGCCGCAACGCTAGAAATTAACGCTGCGCCCATCGCAGCAGCAAACGGGGTAGTAATTTTTTTCATTGTGAAAACTCCTATGGACTAAAATAATTATTGTTATTAAAAACATCGACACTCAAGCCATTGTCGAATCATGCTTATCATATCAAAGTTATCGCCGTTGCTTTATTTCTTGGCTTAATTGATAGGCAGCCATCGCATATAACGGGCTGTGGTTATAGCGAGTAATGACATAAAAATTCGGCAATCCCAACCATAATTCATCGCCATCCAACTGTTCAAACGCGAGTAATTTCACATTGGTATTGGCAGATATATTTTCATTCGTACTGACATTAACACGACCTAATTGCGCTAAAGTTGAGTTAGGTTTTAAGTCTTTACTTAGAACAGATTTGTATTGCGTGCCAATCGCATTGGCGCGAACGGCAATATCTTGACCGCGTTGCCAATCATTTTTTGCAAAATAATTCGCCACGCTGGCAATCGCATCGCGTGGATTGTGCCAAATATCACGGTGTCCATCGTGTTCAAAATCTTTGGCTAACGCTCTGAAACTGCTGGGCATAAATTGCGGATACCCCATTGCGCCGGCGTAAGAACCGAGTGGTTCGCGCGGATTCATGTTTTCTTCACGGCATAGCAATAAAAAGTTTTCGAGTTCACTAGTAAAAAAAGCACTGCGGGGCGGATAAGCAAACGCTAACGTCGCTAAGGCATCAAGGACGCGATGATTGCCCATATTTTTACCGTAGCCGGTTTCTACACCAATAATGGCGACGATAATTTCCGAAGGCACACCCGTTTGTTGCGACACACTGGTTAATGCTTCTGCATTCTCGCGCCAAAATTTCACCCCACCGTCAATTCTTGCTTCCGTTAGAAAAATTTTGCGATATTTATACCAAGGCAATCCTTCAGAAGGTGAGGCGATACGCTTCAAAATGCTTTCTTTGATAACTGCTGATTCCAACAATTTTGTCAATTCAAATTCATTGAAATGATGTTTTGTGACCATTTGCCGCACGAAATTTTTAACGTTGGCGTTAATCGATAACGGTGTTGTTATTTCAGGCAACGTTGGTTTTGCAATCGGTGGTGAGGGTTTTGGTTGAGCAGCAGTCGGTAGTGCAATCTGTTCAGTAAGCGGCACAGTGGTGATTTCACGTTCTGGCGTGGTGCTACATGATGTTAAATTTAATGCTGCGGTAATTGTTAGCGCGTAATAAAAATAACGGGGAAAAGTAATCAATCTTTTCATGACATCGTTTTAAAAATTAGGGAAATCAGCTATTAACGGTAGATATTATTCTTGTCGATACAATTGTTCAACCAAAGTGCGGCAAATAACATATAAATACTGCGGCATATCACATGTTTTTTAAAATTCAATCACATGATTCGATGATAACATATTGAAATTAAATAAATTATTTTTTGGTACAAACCATGCAATAGAAGTTGAAATATTCGCATTTTAACTCCACTTATCCAACGTAGAGGTTTTAGCCATGAACAACGAAACAACTCGTAAATCAGCAAAAAATAATAACACCGCATTATTACTGGGAGCAGGGCTTGCTGTGACATCAATGATTATTTTACCGGCGTTTGCCATGCGATTAGGTTTGGGCGCAAGTTTAACGGGGGCGTTACGCATTGCCTTGATGAAAGCCTCTAGCAAAGCCGTACAAGGTCAATTGATACAAGATAAAGCCAATTGTTAATTCAAAAATATTGCATGATTGTGACCGCCACTAAGTTTTGCTACTATGTCAGTTGAGTTATAACACCTACAGGTTAGTGTGATGAGTGAAGAAAAAAAAGCCTGCGACTTATGTGGGCTTACAGTTGAAGTGTCGGGTTTTACGTTAAAAATGAAAGACGGTGAAAAAATCTTTTGTTGCGAAGGCTGCAAAGGAATTTATCAAATGCTGCATGAAGACGAAATATTACCTGAATAATTTTAAGGTTCGATGATGACAAGCAAAGCCGTGAAAAAAGCACACAAATCTATTTGGCAAGATGGTGATTCGATGCCAAAAGAAATTTTTAAAGGCTCTATCGCCTCAGCCGTCGTTTATAGTGGGAGTAAAGTAATGAGTATCGCAGTTAAGAATCCAGTTGTCGTATTTGGTTTGGGACTTGTCAGTGGTTTTTTGATTCACAAATACCGCAAAGACATTATCGCAAGCACTACCAAAGTGGTTGATGCGGGTAAAGACTTCGTTTTACAACAAAAAGAAAACTTGGAAGACTTAGTCGCTGAAACTAAAGAAAGCTAAGTTTTATTAGATTCAATTTAAAAACGGGTTTTTCTAGCATCGCGCGAGAAAAGCCCGTTTTGTTTTCCAACCGATTTCATTAAGCCTATGTCCATTCAAAAACAATGTGTATTGCGCCATCGCGCCGAAGGTCATGTCCGATTTCAATTGCCTGCGGAATTATGTTATCGGGATGTTGCCGAAAATGTCGCCGCAAAAATTAAAGCCATTGACGGTGTTTATCGCGTTAATTTTTATGCTAGACAAGGTAAAGTTTCGATTCGTTTTCAAGAAAACGTGTGTGATTTTAAACAGTTGGTTAAACAATTATTTGAGCTATTTGCTGAATTAGAAAAGACTGGTGCGTTAATTATTCAAAATGAAAAAAAGACAAGTGCAATTAAAAAATTAGGCACGAAAGTTAGTGCAAAAGCCGATAACTTTGCCGTGACACGCTGGTTTAAAGCTAAAACGGTCGAAGCTAAAGAAACATTACAGGCTGCAAAAATTATTACCAAACTCAGTTTAAAAAAACCAAATGGGCTGATTAAAGATCCTGAAAAAGCCATTATCGATTTTTTGAATGATATTTTGGTGTTGTTTTTAATTCGCACACATTGGGAACACATTACAAAATTATGGCTACTCAGTCCGTTTAAATACCGCTACGAGTGGCTCGCTACGTTTTATATGTTCTTCTTGTTAATTCGTTCGCGTAGACCAAAATAAAAAAAGGTAACATCAGTGACCCACAAAAACTTCCAAATAGTTCACCAACTCGCGCGACGCATTCGGATTACGTCGCCGATTATTAAAAATGACCAAGAACGCGCGTATATTTTTGAAATTATTTTAAAAAAACGCCCTGAAATTAAGCGTGTCAAAACCGTTTATGAGATTGGTTCTGTCACCATCGAATTTGACCCCGCAGGTTTGCCGAAAAAGAATTTGCTGATTTTGCTCGATGCTGTTTTAGGCAATATCGCGCACAAAAGCCCCGCATTAGCGCATCACGAACGCAAACATTTTGATGGCAAACTGCAAGATATTGATTTAGCTGTCGAAGGAATGAGCTGCGCGTCATGTGCGCTCTTAATTGAAATGGTTTTAAAACGCGACGAGCGTGTGAAAGAGGCGAGTGTGAATTTCAGCACCTCGACGCTTTCGGTTCAAGGACAATTAAGCAAAGACGATGTGGGGCAATTAGTCAGTCATATTGGTTATACAACCTATCCAATGGATACGCTTTCACAACGTAAAAAACTTATCGAAAAAGAACAAAGTCGCGTTGCCACAGCTAAACATCGTTTTATGTGGTCGGCGATTTTAAGCACGCCCGTGATTATTGCAGGTATGGCAATGGTTACGTCACGCAAACTGCATTGGATGCAACTCGCTTTAACAACGCCCGTGGTGTTTTGGGCAGGCTTTCCCTTTTTTGCGAAAGCATGGCGGTTAGCTAGGCAACGCGCGGCAAACATGGACTCGCTCATCGCCTTAGGTGTTGGAAGTGCTTACGGTTATAGCTTGCCTGCATTTTTAAATCGTCGCGGACATTTATATTTTGAAGCGGCGGCGGCGATTATTACTTTCGTTTTACTCGGACGTTATTTAGAAGAACGTGCCAAAGGCAAAGCAGGCGAGGCAATTCGCCAATTAGTGGATTTGCAACCACAAACGGCAACTCGATTAAAAGGGGATTTGGAAGAAATCGTAGATGTAGATTTGCTCGAAATCGATGACATCATTTTGGTTCGACCTGGTGAAAAAATTCCAACGGATGGCATCGTTATTTACGGCGTTTCAACGGTTGATGAATCGATGGTCACAGGTGAAAGTTTGCCTGTTGTGAAAAATGAAGGTTCCAAAGTCATTGGTGGTTGTGTGAATGGAAATGGTGCATTGCGCGTAAAAGTCACTGCAATCGGCATGGATACCGTTTTAGCGGGCATCGTTCACATGGTTGACCAAGCGCAATCCACAAAATTACCGATTCAAAAACACGTCGATAGAATTTCAGCCATTTTTGTGCCGTCGGTGATGGCGTTATCAGCTTTAACGTTGGTTGGTTGGCTTGCGGCAGGCGCGTCATTTGGTTTTGCATTCGGCAACGCAATTACAGTTTTGTTAATTGCTTGCCCTTGTGCGTTAGGATTAGCAACCCCTGCGGCAATTATGGTCGGCGCAGGGCAAGCCGCACGCGAAGGCATTTATATTCGCAACGGTGAAAGTTTAGAAACCGCCGCAAAACTCAACGTTATCGTGTTCGACAAAACAGGCACAATTACCGAAGGCAAACCGAAAGTGACGGACTTGTTAAAACTTTCACGATTAAGCGAAGTCAATATCATCAAATTAGCCGCCTCAGCGGAACATAATTCGGAACATTTTTTAGGCAAAGCGATTGTGGCTTACGCTGTCGAAAAAGAAATTGAATTAGAAACGTGTACCCATTTCCAAAGCGAAACAGGACGTGGCATTGAAGCCGAGATTGATGGCAAAACTATTTTGCTTGGCAACAAAGCGTGGTTGATTGAACAAAGCGTTTCAATTGACGGTTTGCAAAATGCGGCAGGTGATTTTGCTTCGCAAGGAAAAACCCCCGTTTTCATGGCAATCAACGGCAAAGAAGCGGCGGTTTTTGGCATTGCCGACAAAGCGCGACCTGATGCAGCAGCGGCAATTTTACGATTAAAAAATCAAGGGATTGAAACCTTAATTGTCACAGGCGACACCGAAAAAACCGCGCTTTATATTGCCGCAAAAGTGGGCATTGAAACCGTGATTGCAAATGCCACGCCTGAGCAAAAATTAAGCGTGATTCGAGACTATCAAGCCCAAGGTAAAAAAGTCGGCATGATTGGCGATGGCATCAACGACGCGCCAGCACTTGCGGCGGCAGATGTAGGTTTTGCAATTGGTACAGGAACGGATGTGGCAATTGAATCAGCAGATATGACGTTGGTTCAGGGTGATATTTCCAAAGTCACAAACGGCATTGAATTAAGCAAAAAAACGATTACTGTCATCAAACAAAATTTATTTTGGGCATTTGGCTACAACACCATTGCGATTCCCGTTGCGATGGCGGGACGTTTAAACCCGATGATTGCCTCAGCGGCAATGGCACTAAGTTCTGTGTCGGTGATAGTGAATTCGTTACGTTTAAATAAAAATTAAAAAAGGAGCTTTTATGGATCATTCAACAATGGATCATAGTATGCACGTCATGGCGGCTTCAGGCGGCTTTGATTATGGCTTGGCGTTTATGGCAGGATTACTCGGCAGCGGTCACTGTCTTGGAATGTGTGGCGCGTTGGTGTCGGGTTATTTTATGAATTCGACCGCGACACGCAGTTATTTACCGTATTTGTTTTATCAAATTGCCCGAATCAGTATTTACACAATAGTAGGATTTGCGGCTGCGGCATTAGGTGTTGTTTTAGTTTCAAGCGGCATTTTCGGCAAAGTACAAAGTATTCTACAAATGTTCATTGGCGCGTTGGTTATTATTTTAGCGTTTGGGATTTTGGGCTGGATTCCGTTTCAAGGTTCGATTCGTTTGTTGCCGATGGCGTTTATTCGTAAAGGTTACGCAGCGTCACGCACAAAAGGCGGTATTATCGGCGCGTCATTAGCAGGCTTGATGAATGGTTTAATGCCTTGTCCGTTGACGTTTGCGATGGCGGTCAAAGCGACTTCTGCCCCGACAATTTTAGACGGCGGTTTGTTAATGCTTACGTTTGGCGCGGGAACATTGCCGACAATGCTATTTATCAGCGTTGCCTTTGGAAAAATGCACGCAAATTTTCGTGGTTTGATGCTTAAATTTGCGGCAGTGATTATGATTGTGATGGGCTTAAATACCATTTACATGGGCTTATCGTTTTATACGATGGAAACGTTTATGCACCACAATTTCGTCCATGACATTAAAAACGAAATTGATGCCGCTATCGCGTTTTTGATGCAAATGCTTGAATACTACAAAGGTCTGCTCGAACATTTACAAAACAAATAAACATTTTCAAACGCCAACGTTTTTTTGCGCTGGCGTGTGTTCTTATCAGATATTCCACCCACTCCAAAAAGCTCGATAAATCGACACCATTGAAATTTGCGTTGTAGTTTCGACTTTGACTCGCTCATCACTAACCGTTAATTTATTGCGCCGCGCATCTAACAACGCTAAATAATCTTTAACCCCGCGTTGGTATACAGTTTCCGTAGACTGGTAAGTATTTTAGGCTGTTTTTTCGGCTTCCGACAATTGCCTTCTGCGTTCTTTAGCGGCGGACTGTGTCACAAACGCATTTTCAACGTCTTCTAGGTTTTTTCATAATTCAATGCGGCTTCTAGTCGTGCATCGACGGCTGCGGTGACGTGAAAATTATCACATGCCATCCATACTTAAAATTCCTAAATGTCCTAAAAAATAACATAGACTGGCATCTTTAATCTCCGCTATTAAGTTTATAAATACCGCTATGAATAAAGATCATTTAACAGTTTTCAATTGATACCGTAATGTTGTTGCTAATCCAAATTTTATGGGAGCTATCAATGAAAAAATTCTTAAACTTTACAATCTTTATTTTACTGACCGCATTTCAATTTGGTGCAAATGCGGATGAAAACTTTGAAATCCTTGCTAAGCTGGATAAAGCTCCTGGCAATGTGACTGCAACAGGCGATGGCAGAATTATTATGAGTTTGCATCAGTTCTATCAGCCTGAATATACCGTGATGGAATATAAGAACAGGGAATTAGTGCCATTTCCAAATAAGGAGCTATCAGCGGCTAATTCTAAAGCAGAACTAAAACTCGATTCCGTATTAGGTATCCGATCAGCAAACAGCATTGTGTGGATGCTAGATAATGGAATGCGTAGCGGTGTTACGCCAAAATTGGTCGGATGGGACATTAAAGCCAATAAACTGCATCAAGTAATTGCACTGCCTGAGCCGATAACCCATAAAGATTCATTTGTGAATGATTTTGCGGTTGATACCAAACATCATCATATTTTTATCAGCGATCCAGCAGGTGGAGAAAATGCTGGTTTGATTGTTGTTAATCTTGATACAGGAAAATTAAGACGAGTCTTGGAAGGGCATAAGAGTGTATTACCTGAACATGTTGATTTGATTATTGATAACGTTCCAATTCAGGTTAAAGATGATTCTGGCAAACTGACCCGTCCACATATCGGCGTTAATCCTATAACCGAAGATTTGGATAATGAATGGGTTTATTTTGGGCCGATGCACGGACATAACCTCTATCGCATCAAAGCACAAGATTTGGTCAATGAAAGGCTTGCCAACACAGAACTGGCTGACCTTGTTGAACGCTATAGTAGTAAGCCTATTTCTGATGGCATTAGTATTGATAAAAACAATAATATTTACTTGGGGGAACTGGCAGAAAATGCCATTGGTGTGATTTCACCTAATCGTAAATACCAACGATTGACTCAATCTCCTAGATTGTCTTGGGTGGACTCATTCAGTTTTGGAATTGAAGGTCAGTTATATGCCGTCGTCAATCGCCTTCATCAATCAGCAAGTTTGAATGGTGGTGTACAAACGGCAAAACCACCCTTTTATTTATTAAAGGTGAACGCATTAGCGACTGGATTAGCTGGTAGATAGATAAGTTTTTATTGTTCCAACGCTCTGCGTTGAATACTCAAGAAGACGCTCCAGCGTCCTGTACGCAACGCACATTAAAAGGCGGAATGAGTGCCGCCTTTTGTGTTTTGGGTTGGTATGCAGTGCAATACTTTTCACTATTGCACCCTACCGCGCTATTGCGTCTTACGAATTATGAGTTAGCTGTTGCTATTTTTTAATTGTCATCAAATGTATTTAAATAATCTTGGTATAGTTTTCTAAATATTTCATCAATTAGCACAAGTATCGAAAAACAAATAAAGTAGTTTTCATATTTGTAATTTTCATCTATCAATGTTTTTAGAGTTGGCAAATTTTGTTGATATGATTGAGTGTTATGTGCAACTCTGTTTCTCTGCTTGTAAAGATGATTATCATAAATTTTTTTTAATGAAACACCATTATTGATTTCTGTGAATAAACTATTTCCGTCACTTGCAAAATGTTTTTTCTCTATTCCATTCCAAATACTTTTATATTCATTGAACCTTTTCTGTGACCAAATTGCCAAATTTGTATCATTAAAAATACTTGAAATTTCGTTATTTATTTTTGTGATAATTATGTTTTTTTCACTGTCAGTTAGTATTTGGTAGTTAGATGAGCGTTTTTTTATTTGTTCAACTAATCCTTTATAAATGGATTGTTTTTCCTTATATGATGAGCATTCGCCTAATGGATTTTTAGTAAACTCGTATCTGTATTCATAATCAACTGTTGCCAATTCCCAACAAATACATTTCATTTTCTGTTCTTGAAAACCTGTCATTTTTAAGAATACAGATTGCATTACATAGTCGCATAATGGAAATGTTTCAATACCGCTCCCAATTCCTGCACTTGCAGACACAGTATCTTTAAGAATGTCTGTTATGGGCGATAAAATAAAGTTTGTATGAGTGTTAGGACGCATATTTTTGGTAAATTTCAATTGATGAACTAATTCTTGCCCTTAAATGCCCCAAATTGCTTGGTGCTTTTATATGCGAAGGGTCTTTTCTAAACGCTGCTATTTTAGTATCAATTTCATTTTTAAGTTCTTCTTTTCTTATGAAGTCCATTGTCTTATTTTCAAAAACTATTGTATATATCAGTCCAAAGAAATACACATCTAAATCTATTATCGATGGGAATTCTTTTTTAATTTCCAATGAGTTTAAAGCCTGTTGTAAATTTTGATAACGGTCATCATATTTTTTTGCAGGGAAAGTTGTTGAAAACTGTCCATACTTGTCATCAGTATCAGCAACGACTGAATAAATATATTCTTCGTAATACTTTTCCATTTGTGGTTTGTAGCTGCGTGCAATATAGTTTGCGGTACCATCTTTCTTATATTGGGACAACAAAGATAAACATCTAACAAAATCAATTTCTGTTACGTTACTTACACTTTTTACTACAAATATTTTAGCAAAATCGGGTTCAAAGAATTGAACCAAATCTTTATCTAAAAAGTATAATGAAGCTCTGCTTTCTTGTGGTAATAAGGCTACACCTTGTATATTTATATTTCTAAAAACAGAAGAATAATATTTTTGTTGTTGTTCATCTGAAATAGAAGGTACTAAATATGAAAATCCTAAAAATGTAGTTTCAAAAAAATCTGGTGCAACATTCAAATTTATTGTCCATATTTTATTTACTTATTTTCTGTTTATAGGTTGTTTTGCACACCAATTTTTTAATTCATTACCGCATTTTGACTAGCCGCCCGCGTAACCTCTGGTAAAACTAATCGTTTTGTTAAAAACACCTCGCCTGAAACTCGCTAGGCGATTCTAACACAACATTTTATCCAGAATCCCTACCAGATTTATTGTTACAACCGTTACGACGTGGAACATTGTAACGATTAAGTTTATGTAGCGTTGATAGCTTTACTGGTCGTGATGACTTTTTCCCTGAGCCATTGATGGGCTAAATCTTTATCATAAAGCGGATGCCAAATCATCGCTAAATCATAAACAGGAAGTTCCAGAGGAATAGGAAAGATTTCCAATGGTGCATATTTTTTGAATTGTTCTGCAATCAGGTACGGAAGTGACAGAATCATATCAGTTTCGGCGACTATCAACGGTGCGGACAAAAAATGGGGAACGATGAGTTTTATACGTCGTTCCCTTCCCAATTCTGTTAACTTTTCATCAATAATTCCAATAGGGCTACCCGTGCGCGAAATGAGCATGTGCGGTACATTGAGATAATCCTCTAACGAGGGAGGACTGGCAATCACAGGATGATTTTGTCGCACAACGCAAACCATGCGGTCTGAAAAAAGCGTTTTTGAATACAAATAAGACGGTGGGTTTAAGACTGACGTAAAACCCAAAACCATATCCAGACTACCATTTTCCAGTTGTGCCGCTGGAAAGGAGGATTCGGTACGTTTGAGATGAAGGTCAATACCTGGCGCACTTTTCTCTATCAGCCTCGACAAGGCAGGCATCAGCAAAAATTCCAGATAATCAGTAGCGGCTAGGACAAAACGTTGATGACTGGTTGCCGCATCGAACTCCATAGGCGGTTGAATAAGGCGTTCCATTTCCACCAATAATGCCCTGAGCGGCTCGATTAACACTAACGCGCGTGCAGTCGGTTTCATTCCTGTCGGGGTTTTTACTAGCAATGGATCATCCAGTTGCTGACGCAGACGATGCAGGATATGGCTCATTGCCGATTGGGTAACGAACATCTGTTCGGCGGCGCGGGTTACGTTCAACTCCCGCATCAACACATCAAATGCCACCAAGAGATTCAAATCAAACGTTCGTAGATTAAACATTAGCGTAGTTTATTGGAAAAATAGATTGCTTTAAGCGTAGCCGACTTTGTGTCACAGCTTTATGAATTCTCTTAATGTTGCCATGAATCATTAACATTTCACAACATAGCCTTAAACAAATATCGTAGAGCCTAAGCGTATGGCATGGCTTGTTCCCCCCTCACAAAGATAATGACAAGCCATTTCAGTACGCATTTATGAGTTATTTCACTACTTTAATTTTTAGGAGAACGCTATGTCGGCAAATCGCTCACCTCGAGTATTCTTGGCATATACAGGGGAAAAGGCGCGAATTGTCCGTGCTTATGACTACCTCATCCTCGTATTGGCATTATTTTTATTTATCGGTTCTTTTCACCTGCATTTTGCCCTCACCGTTGGCGACTGGGATTTTTGGGTGGATTGGAAAGACAGACAATGGTGGCCTTTAGTCACGCCACTCATCGGTATCACTTTTCCAGCGGCAGTACAGGCGGTGTTGTGGACTAACTTTCGCTTGCCGTTAGGAGCTACGCTTTGTGTAGCTTGCCTATCCATAGGCACTTGGATTACCCGCATCTTCGCTTACCATTACTGGAATTATTTTCCCATCAACATGGTGTTACCTTCTACGATGATGCCGAGTGCATTATTCCTGGATGCCATTTTGATGATGAGCAACAGTTTGACCGTGACTGCTATTTTTGGAGGTTCAGGCTTTGCGCTGTTATTTTTCCCCAGTAACTGGCCTATCTTCGCCATGTTCCATTTGCCGATTGAAGCAGGCAATAGCCAATTGACGCTAGCGGATATGTTTGGCTTTCAATACATCCGCACAGGCATGCCAGAGTATCTTCGCATCATTGAACGCGGCACACTACGCACTTATGGGCAGGTTGCAACACCGCTCGCGGCATTTTGTTCGGCTCTGTTTTGCACGTTGATGTACGCCTTATGGTGGCATATTGGATTATGGTTTGCCACGACCCGTTATCTCAAAAAAATTTGAAGGAGAACTGATGATGAAAACCTCATTACTTAAAAAATCCCATCAAGAAAACTCCTTGCAAACCGCTCAGTTAAAAGAGAGGTCTGAGAGTCCTTTAAACTGGTTGTTGCTGTTAGGCATTGTTATCACGATTTATATGCTCGGCATTCAGTCCGCTATGGCGCATGGTGAAAAAAACTTAGAGCCTTATGTCCGAATGCGTACTATTCAATGGTATGACGTGCAATGGTCAAAGCAAAAACTCAATGTCAATGATGAAGTCACCGTGACGGGTAAATTTCATGTTGCAGAGGACTGGCCGATTAGCGTACCTAAACCTGATGCCACGTTTCTAAACATCTCAACGCCAGGGCCTGTGCTGATTCGGACTGAACGTTATTTGAACGGTAAGCCCTATATGAATTCAGTCGCTTTGCAACCTGGCGGCGATTATGATTTTAAAGTGGTACTCAAAGGGCGTTTGCCAGGACGTTATCACATCCATACCTTTTTTAATCTGAGTGATGCTGGACAAGTCATGGGACCTGGTACATGGCTGGATATTGGTGGAAACGCTGCCGATTTTAAAAACAATGTCCAAACCCTCAATGGCGAGACGGTTAATATGGAAACTTACGGTCTAGGCAACGGCATTTTCTGGCACAGCTTTTGGGCTTTACTGGGAACAGGCTGGTTACTTTGGTGGGTACGCCGACCTTTATTTATTGCGCGTTACAGGATGTTGCAAATAGGTTTGGAAGAAGAGCTGATTACACCGTTGGACAAAAATATCGGGAAAGCCATGTTAATCGGAGTTCCTGTGCTGGTGTTTGGTTTTTATTTCATGACGGTTAATCAATATCCAAAAACGATTCCACTACAGGCTTCGCTAGACCAGATTTTACCCTTGACCGCCAAGGTGAATGCAGGTGAGGTTGATGTGGAAACCTTACGGGCAGAATACCACGTCTCTGAAAGAGCGATGACGCTTATGCTGAAAATCAAAAATGGCAGTGACAAGCCTATTCAAATTGCTGAATTTGCTACGGGTGGTGTACGTTTTCTGAAAAAA
The DNA here is from genome assembly GCA_903834465.1 of uncultured Pseudomonadota bacterium. Taxonomy (GTDB): domain Bacteria; phylum Pseudomonadota; class Gammaproteobacteria; order Methylococcales; family Methylomonadaceae; genus UBA10906. The sequence continues at coordinate 50,970 of CAILJB010000064.1, forward strand.
GGGATTTTAGCACCCGACCACAGTAATACAGACAGTCTGGTTGCACGGGAAGGATTAGCACTGGACAATCCCGCACCTATACAAGCAGGCGAAGAACGCCAGGTGACGTTAGTTGCTAAGGATGTCGCTTGGGAATCGGAACGTTTAGATGGTCTCATCAATGATGCTGACAGTCGAATCGGCGGTTTGCTGTTTTTTTACGATGACTTAATCGGCGAGCGTTTTATCTCCAGTATCACTGCCGCTGTGATTCCTAAATTTAATTAACTTACTCAGCTAAGAGGTTACTATCATGGCTACGACTACCGAAAAAATCAGCGAACAAATGAGGCTAATAACACAACAGGGCAAAATGCCGCCTTGGTATTTAAAAGACTTATACCGCTATCTTTCAGCCTTTGCCGTTCTCACTGTTATTTATATAGGATTTCGCATTTATCAGGGTGAGTTCGCCGTTTCTACGGGATTGGACTCAACTGACCCTGTTTTTGAGACGTACTGGATGCGGCTGTTTAACTTCAACGTCACCTTCGTGACCTTGTTTGCGGGTCTTTCGTGGGGATATTTATGGTTTTCCAGAGATAAAAATTTGGATACGCTGGAACCCAAAGAAGAAATCCGCCGATATTTTACGCTGACCATGTGGATTAGCGTTTATACCTTTGCGGTATATTGGGCAGGTAGTTATTTTGCGGAACAAGATAATTCCTGGCATCAGGTCTCCGTCCGTGATACCCCGTTCACAGCAAACCATATCATTGAGTTTTATTTTAACTTTCCGATGTATGTAATTCTGGGCGGCTGTGCCTGGTTATACGCAAGAACCCGTTTGCCGCTGTATGCCAAGGGTATATCGCTGCCTTTGACGCTGGCGGTCTTCGGACCATTCATGATACTTGTCAGCGTTGGCTTCAACGAATGGGGGCATACTTTTTGGTATAGGGAAGAGTTTTTCGCCGCCCCCATACACTGGGGTTTTGTGATTGGAGTTTGGTTTGCTCATGGTGTCGGCGGTATTTTGCTGCAAGGTGTTACCCGCTTGATTGAATTGCTCGATGAGCTGGAAGAAGCCGCTTAATCTTGCCATCTTAAATTAGGGCAAGCTCATTGCTTGCCCTTTTATTTTTTGCCAAAGAAAGATTTGGAAAAGAATGACCACACTAAAACAAACCAACCTCCATTATGCCTGGGTCATCCTAGCAGTGACTTTCGCTTGTCTTTTCACAGCTTCTGCACTGCGCTCCATTCCAGGAATTATCATGCTGCCTTTGGAACACGAGTTTCAGTGGAGTAGGGAAACTGTCAGTGGAGCAGTTTCTGTTAATTTATTACTGTTTGGCTTGTCCACCCCTTTTTTTGGCAGGTTAATGGATTTATATGGGGCGAAAACGATTACGGTGTTGATGATTATCCTCATGACATTGGGAGCAGTCGGCACGTTGTTTATGCAGGAATCCTGGCAGCTGTACCTATTGTGGGGAATTGTGATGGGCGCAGGCTCTGGCGGTACGTCTATGGTGATGGGAGCAGCCGTCATTAACCGCTGGTTTCATCAAAAACGTGGCTTGGCTTTAGGAATACTGGGGGCGGCGTTTTCGTCTGGTCAATTAATTTTCACCCCGCTTATCATGTACTTAACGATACAGGCAGGTTGGCGTACCGCGATATTACTTATGACTGTGTTATTAGCATTGGTTGTATTGCCTTTAGTCGCTTGGCTGATGGTTGACCAACCTGCCAACAAAGAACTGAAGCCTTATGGCGCAAATGGAGAGACTTTGACTGTCCTCAAAGCGGATTCAAATCCGATGCGGTACGTTATGATGAGACCACAATTTTGGTTGCTGGCAGCGAGCTTTGGAATTTGCGGACTCACCACATCAGGACTGTTTCAAACCCATTTAATTTCACACGGCGTTGAACACGGTTTCCCCCAAATGACGATGGCGGTGTCTTTGGGGTTGATGGGGGCAACTGACATCATAGGGACGATTCTGTCGGGATGGCTTTGCGACCGTTTCGGAAAACGCTGGCCTTTGGCTCTTTATTACGCATTTCGTGGTCTATCATTATTGCTGTTGCCTTATGTTGATACCACTGGGCAATTAATGGCATTTTCAGTGATGTACGGTCTAAACTGGCTGTCAACAGTTCCTGCAACGGCTGCATTGACCGCCGACTTATTTGGCAAACAAAATGTCGGCGTTGTATTTGGCTGGATTAGCTTTTCTCATCAAGTTGGCGCAGCCATCGCTTCTTTTGGAGCAGGCTATTTGCATCAGTTAGTGGGGAATTACACATTGGCATTTTTGATTTCTGGTTTGTTTGCATTTGTCGCTACTGGACTTGTGGTTTTTATAAAAGATTGAAGCTCGTAGGGTGGGGTTTGTGCCTCACCCCGCATTGCGTTTTGAAATTAGCAACTCATACTTTTTTCAATTAAAGAACGAATAGCTTTAATCCTCTCTATGAATGCAGATGCCTTAGCCTAATCCAAAATCCTTTCTTAAACTTGAATCCACAAGACTTGCTGGCATGAAACGGCGTAATTTGCTCAATAATGCCGCCTGACCTTTAGGCAGACGGCGCATTTTCCATTTACCAAAAGCCGCCTCGACAATCGTATTCGCCACGCCATCGGGTTCGGGCGCTTTACTCAAATTTTTATGATAGGCTTTCAATACACGACCGCGTTCGTCATCATAAGCTGAAATCAAGTTGGCTGCCTGTGGCGCGTTGTTATCTATATGGGTTTTGGTATAACCAGGTTCGACCAGTACCACGCGGATGCCAAATTGACGCACTTCATGGTCTAACGATTCAGATAAACCTTCAACGGCGTGTTTGGAAGCAGCATAGATTCCAGCATAAGGTGCAGGCAAAAAGCCTAACACCGAACTGACATTGACGATTCTTCCTGAACCTTGCGCTCGCATGTGCGGAAGCACCGCCTTTGTTGTACGCAAGATGCCAAGCACGTTGGTGTCGAACAGCGATGCCGCTTCACCAATCGATGTTTCCTCTACTGCGCCGACCATCATGAATCCGGCGTTATTGACGAGTACATCGATTCGTTTAGCGCGACCCATGATAGTTTGAATACCTTTTTGAACAGATGTTTCGTCACAAACATCCATTTCAATGAACTCTACGCCAGGGATTGGCTGTGTTTTAGCAATGTTACGCACCGTACCGAACACTACGCATCCTTGTTGAGCAAACTTTTCTGCGGCTACTCGCCCGATACCCGATGACACGCCTGTTACGATGACAACTGAATGATTAGACATAAAAACTCCTACTATTGACTACGAATGTGAAAAATGAAAATTACATGAAGTTTTTTGGCGCAGAACTTTGCCACGAAGGTAATTGCTCAATTGCACTGTACCAACGTGGAATTTCAACATAACCGTCCATTGGATAGCGTGCCATTTCTGCTAAATCCAAAAACGAACCCACTGAAAAATCCGCAAGCGTTACCGTATCACCCACTAGCCAATCACGTCCTTTCAAATGACTTTCTAAAACGTCAGCAAAACGGCGGAATCTTTCCGTACCTTTTAATAACTCTGCGGCATCAGGTTCACCTAAATTCCGAAATTTTTTAATCAAATGTTCAAAAATAAAAATACTGCAAGCACTGCCAAAATGCCCCGTTTGCCAAAATTGCCAGCGTGCAATATCCGCTTGAATGATTGGATTAGCTGGAAATAACGTATTAGTAGGCACTTTCGAACACAAATATTGCATAATGGCGTTGGACTCCCATAATGCAAAATCGCCATCTACCAAAGTAGGAATCATGTGATTTGGGTTTAAATTTAAAAATTCTGGCTGCATTTGCTCACCTTGCATTAAATCAAGTGCGTGTAATTCACACTCTAAATTTAAATGATGTAATACTGCAACAACTCGACGAGAATTTGGTGAAATGGGAAAATGGTACAGTTTCATGAAAAACTCCTACAAATTACGGTAAATGATAGTTACTTGCTTATTGCAAGTGATGGCATAATTACACATAAACTTGTTTTTTGCAAGTCACTATTTCTACAATTAAAATCTAAATTTATTGATGAAAAAAACGGAAGAATATCGCTCAAAATGTCCACTCTCCATTGCGTTAGAATTTATTGGCGATAAATGGAGCTTAGTGATTGTTCGTGATTTGTGTATGGGAAAAAGCAAATATGGTGATTTTCAAAATTCGCCAGAGGGAATTCCAACCAATATTCTTGCCAGCCGGTTACGCAAATTAGAAGAAAATGGCATTGTAATTAAAGAGCCATATCAAGATAGACCCGTGCGATATGCGTATTTTTTAACTGAGAAAGGCGCAGATTTATTGCCCATCTTGCAGCAATTAGTTATTTGGACACAAAAATATGTGCCGGATTGTTTAACGCCTCCTGAAAGTTTTTTTCAGGTAACGTCGCAGGATTTGTTGCGTAAAGACAAACTGTAGTTTAATGTTCGAAGTGCTGACTAATTGATAAAACACAATTTGTGTGGCGGTTAATCTCTTAACTTTATGAATATTTCTATGACTTTAAACCCCGAAAATTTACTTTCCTTTTCACCACTGCATCGTTTGCAATGGGAAGAAGCTCAACAAAAAACCGTCATTTTGTATCCCGAAGGGATGGTTGAACTGAATCAAAGTTCAGCAGAAATTTTGAAACTTTGCGACGGTTCGCGCCAACTCGCGCAACTCGTACAAGAATTAGAAACAAAATTTGAAACGACCGGTTTAACCGATGATATTACCGCTTTTTTAGAGGTTGCCTTAAAAAATGGCTGGATTACTCAAAACTAATACCCCACCACGTTGGTTGCTCGCAGAGCTGACCTATTCGTGTCCATTGCAATGTCCGTATTGCTCGAATCCGCTCGATTACACCGCGTATAAAAATGAACTTAGCACCGACGATTGGAAGCGCGTTTTAACCCAAGCGCGAAAAATGGGCGCGGTGCAACTCGGTTTTTCGGGCGGTGAACCGCTGACACGCCCTGATTTAGTTGAATTAGTGCAATACGCACGAGAATTAGGTTATTACTCAAATTTGATTACGTCAGGTTATGGGTTAACTGAAGAAAAAATTATTCAACTCAAAACCGCAGGTTTAGACCATATCCAAGTCAGTATTCAAGCCAGCTCGCAAGAATTAAACGACCATATTGCTGGAACAGCCTCATTTGAACATAAACAAAATGTGGCACGTTTAGTAAAAAAACACGGTTATCCGATGGTGTTATGCGTGGTACTGCATCGGGAAAATATCCACCAAATGCCAGAAATTTTAGAAATGGCAGAAGCGTTAGGCGCAGATTATTTAGAACTTGCCAACACGCAATATTACGGTTGGGCGCACATCAATCGAGATTTATTGTTGCCAACTAAAGAGCAATTCGAAACCGCCGAAGCCATCGCGCAAGCGTTTAAAGAAAAAGTCGCTGGTAAAATGAAAATTTATTATGTCGTACCAGACTTTTACGAAGACCGTCCGAAAGCGTGTATGAATGGTTGGGCAACCACGTTTTTAACCATTGCGCCAGACGGCATGGCTCTGCCGTGTCATTCAGCGCGAGAATTGCCTAATTTTGACTGTCCAAATGTGAAAGATTTTAGTGTGTCTGAAATTTGGAATGATTCGAAAGCGTTTAATTTTTTCCGTGGTTTTGAATGGATGCAAGAACCCTGTCGCAGTTGCGATGAAAAAGAAAAAGATTTTGGTGGTTGTCGTTGTCAAGCCTATTTGCTCACTGGCGACGCGAGTGCAACTGACCCTGTGTGCAGTAAATCGCCGCAGCATGGCGTGATTGATGAATTGATTACTTCAGCGCGAACTTCAGCATTATCCGATGATGAAAAACCATTAGTTTTTCGGAATAGTAAAAATTCACGACGATAAATTTATAAAATTACAAAACGTCATGAAATTAGATTGGGTTACATTATTACTGAGTGGGATTACGGCTTTTTCCTCGACTTGTTTCGCAGCAGATGACAAATTTACAGATATTTCATTAGAAGAGTTAGTCGATGTTAAAACTACATCGATTACTAAAATGCCAATGTCCCTAAATAAATCTCCCGTTACGGCGTATGTCGTTTCACAAGACGAAATTAGTGATAAAGGCTATCGTTTCCTTACGGATATTTTAAAAAATACACCTGAATTTTATGTCACAAATTTGGCGCAGACCGAAAAAGCCGTAACCGAGATTTACATTCGCGGTATTTTTGCCAATAACAAGATTACGTTACTTGTCGATGGCAATAAAATTAAAGCGCCAACAGGTGAACCGACAACGTTTTACGATGCTATGCCGCTCATTGGTGTAAAACAAGTAGAAATTAGTTTAGGCGCATCTTCATCCGTTTATGGGGCGGATGCCATGCTCGCCACAATCAATTTAGTGACGACAACAGGTGCTGATTTAAATGGTTTTAAAATCAAAGCAACAGGCGGAAATGCTGATACAGAGGAAGTTCAAGTCGCCGCGGGGAAAAAAATAAACGACGATCTTAACGTTTCATTGACTGGAAGTTTTCATCATTCTGGTCAAGAGAATTTGAGAAAAAATTATCCTGAAATTTATGGCAATGCGGTTGTTGATTTAAATTTAGCTGAACAAAACTCGAATCTGCATTTCAAAGCGAATTACAAAGATTTAACTGTCAGCTATTACCGCACGCAAACTAAAAATAACAATGCCCTTTCATTTACGCCAAAACAATATTCTGGCGTACCTATCTGGGAACCTACCAATCAGACAGCAAATATAACTTATAATTCAGACATCAATCCATTTTGGCAGTCAAAATCAAGTTTAAGTTATGAAAGTACCGAATTATCAAAAGACTCCAGTTATCGAACAGGTCTTGCACCTAATCAAGATATGACATGGTTTGGTGAGGCACTGCGTTTTTCAGAAACCGTTGCTTATCTCAAAGGCGACATCAATTGGCTGAGTGGCATTGAATTAAGTGCCATGAATTCGTTACCCAGAAACCAATACGATGTGCCGACTTTACCAAAATATCATCTCAAATATCAAAATTACGCCGTTTATACCCAACTCAATTATGACGTAACTGAAACGCTCGCCATAAATGGTTCGTTGCGAATGGATGCCGATTCTCGTTATTCACCTGTTTTCAATCCACGATTTGGTTTTTCTTGGCAGGCAATAAAAGAACTTCGCTTTTTTGGGTCTATTGGAACTTCCTATTTAGCCCCTGCGCCTTCTTCGATGTATGAAACATGGAATATGCCAACGGATTCTGCTTATGGTCGTCCTAATTTGAATTTACGTCCTGAAAAAACAATGACCTCAGAACTGGGGATTAACGTTGAGCCATTTAAGGGGAATTCTCTCAAAATGTCAGGATTTTTTACCGATGGTACCGACTTGATAAGATTGACAACTGTTGGAAATCTTGGCTATTGGGACAATATTGCAACGTCACAAACGTATGGTCTTCAAATAGTGGAACGCCACGCATTCACGCACGATTTGAGTGCGGATGTTAGTTATACGCTGACCAAAGGACAACAAGATGCAGAAAAATTAAATAGCATGGTGAATATCACTAACGTTCCCGAACACATGATTAAAAGTAATTTGCTCTATGCTTGGGATAAATTCACATTCCGTTTTACAGAACGTTGGTTTGATAATATCGGCACGCATGAATCGAATAAAATTTACAAGGGAAAACCGATGCACGGTGCCGCGATTTTTGACAGTAACATTCATTATGTGCAACCGATTCAGGCGGCAAAATTCAGTGTTGATTTAGGCGTAAATAATTTATTTGATACGAAATACTATGTTGTACCCTTGTATGATAATTTCGCGGGCAGTCTGTCTGCTCAACCGCAAGAAACACGGCGTGTTTATCTAACTGTTGGTTTATCTTATTAACGTGTTTTCCAACGCCGTCTGACATGTTAAACAATACTTGCATGCAATGGCTAATCGACGTTTTTCAGGAATCGGTTCTCCACATTCTTCACATTCAAACGCGGATTCGCCGGTATACATGGCTTTTCGCGCTTCTTCGATAAAGAGTTCTGTCATTTTATCCATGCGTTCAATAATGGCATCCGTGCCACCTGCCCATGCGGCTGACATAATTAACCTAGCCTTGTATAGCGCGTGCAACCGCTTCGGCGACTTTAATGCCATCGATTGCCGCTGACAAAATTCCACCCGCATAACCTGCGCCTTCGCCAGCAGGATATAATCCGACGGTATTTAAACTCTGGAAGTTTTCATTACGTTTAATCCGAATCGGTGATGAAGTTCGAGTTTCAACACCTGTTAAAAGCGCGTCGTGCATGGCAAAGCCTTTAATTTTTTTGTCAAAAGCTGGCAAGGCTTCACGAATCGCCGTAATCGCATAATCAGGCAACGCGGAGCTTAAATCACCTAATTGCACTGACGGTGTGTAAGACGGTTGCACGCTACCAAATTTTGTCGAAGGTTGCCCAACCAAAAAATCCCCGACCAATTGCGCTGGTGCAGCATAATTTTCACCACCGAGTAAAAAGGCTTGTCTCTCCCAATGTCGTTGCAAATCCACACCCGCTAAAACATGCTGTGGATAATCTATTTCTGGCGTAATGCCGACAACAATTGCGCTATTGGCATTGCGTTCGTTACGCGAATATTGACTCATACCATTGGTAACAACATGACCTTCTTCCGAAGTCGCTGCGACGACCGTTCCACCCGGACACATACAGAAACTATAAACAGAACGCCCATTTTTGCAGTGATGCACCAATTTGTAATCCGCCGCACCCAATAAGGGATGTCCGGCATTATTTCCAAAACGGCATTGATCGATTAACGATTGCGGATGCTCTATTCGAAACCCCATCGAAAATGGTTTGGCTTCCATATAAACACCGCTGCGTTGTAACATCGAAAAAGTATCGCGTGCGCTGTGACCAATTGCCAAGACAACGTGCGAACTTTCAAGTATTTCGCCGTTTGATAATTGCACCCCGCGCACTTGTCCATTTTCAATCAATAATTCGTCAACACGGCTTTGAAAACGAATTTCACCGCCTAAACCTTCAATGGTCGCGCGGATGTGTTCAACCATTGAAACTAAACGAAATGTACCAATGTGTGGTTTGCTTAAATATAAAATTTCTTCAGGTGAGCCAGCTTTGACAAACTCTTGCAATACTTTACGTCCATAATAATTAGGATCTTTGATTTGTGTGTACAACTTGCCGTCTGAAAATGTTCCTGCACCGCCTTCGCCAAATTGCACATTGGATTCGGCATTAAATTCACGCTTGCGCCATAATGCAAATGTATCTTTGGTGCGTTCACGCACGGATTTTCCACGTTCCAACATAATGGGTTTAAAACCCATTTGCGCCAAAATTAACGTTGCTAATAAACCGCAAGGTCCTGCACCGATAACAATGGGGCGTATTTTATTTGTTTGCGTAGCCTGGGCAGGCAAATGATATTCCGTATCGGGCGCGATGTTAATGTGATGGTCGTTGGTAAAACGAGCCAGAATTTCGGCTTCATTATGCACTTCGACATCAATGGTGTAGACCATCATAATGGCATCGCGTTTTCGTGCATCATGACCTTGACGAAAAATATGGTAACGAATAAATTCATTTAAATCGATTTGTAGCCGATATAGCACAGCAGATTGCAAATCACTGGCAGAATGATTAAGTGGAAGTTTGAGTTCAGTGATTCTTAGCATGAATTTTTGAATAGTTAGGTTGGTTAGAAATTTAAGTAACATTTAATGCGTTAAATTAGCAAAGCAGTTATTATCATCACTTTTACAATCAATTTGTTCGTTTGTTTTGGATATTGTAAAATGCGACTCAAGCTGCAGCGCGGCGCATCGTAAAATTAACCCAATTAAAATAGCCCTAGGAAAAGAAAATGGATATATCACCAGAAATGTTGCAAAAAAAGATTCTTATTGTTGACGATGCCGCTTCCATGCGTACGTTGACAAAAGCCATCTTACGCGAAGCGGGTTTCGCTCATGTTTTTGACGTGCCGGGCGGTCGTGAAGCGTTATTGATGATGGCAAAAGTTAAAATTAACGTGGTAATTTGCGATTGGAATATGCCGGGAATGAGTGGTATTGAATTGTACCAGGCGGTTAAAGAAGATGACAAATTGGCTGTACCACCCTGGATTATGCTGACTTCATCTTCAGAAGGCGAAAAAGTAAAAGAAGCTATCTCAGTAGGCATTACGTCTTACATTGTTAAACCGTTCAAACCTGATAATTTAATTAACCAACTTGTTGCAAAACTAAAAGCTGGTTAATTTTTCTCTGACGTAATCATGACAACGTGTCGTGATTACGTCAAAAACCGCTATTCCACCTCGTTTGTTTCTACCGCTTCTATATAATTACAGCTTTTTTGCGGACACACTTTTTCCACACCGCGTTTTTTACTTTCTTTGAGCATTAACACTGGCCAATGGCATGTTGGGCAAGCCTCATCGAGTGGCGCGTACCACAGTGCATAATCACACGTTGGATAATTTTCACACGAATAAAACAATTTGCCACTGCGTGCTTTACGTTTGAAAATTTGTCCTTTTTTACATTGTGGACATTGAACGCCAGTATCTTGTGGTTTTTCGAGTGGTTCAATATAGCGGCAATCTGGATACGCGCTGCAACCAATAAATTTGCCATAACGACTACTTTTATACACTAATGTCGATTTGCATTCGGGACATTCTCGACCTTCTACCACTTCGGGTTCAGCTTGCGCGGTATCAGATAAATTGCGCGTGTAACTACAAGTTGGATAATCTGTGCAACCGATAAAACGTCCGTTTCGACCTAAACGAATCGACAACCCTTTACCGCATTGAGGGCAGAGTTCGTCAATGGCTTCTTGCGTAACATCTTTGCGCTGCACACTTGTTTCTTTTTCGCGAACCAATTCACCGAATGGCTGCCAAAAACTGTGCATGAGTGGAATCCACGCTTTTTCACCTCGCGCTACCGCATCTAAATCGTCTTCTAAATTAGCCGTAAAACTGTAATCTACATATTTTGTGAAATGTTCGGTTAAAAACTTATTCACAATCCGTCCCACATCGGTAGGATGAAAACGTTTTGTTTCGAGGGTGACGTATTCTCGATTTTGCAAGGTAGAAATAATCGACGCATACGTTGACGGACGACCAATGCCATGCTCTTCTAAGGCTTTAACCAAACTTGCCTCACCATAACGCGGTGGTGGTTCGGTAAAATGTTGGGCAATTAGCACATCATTTAACGTCACGCTATCGCCTTCGTTTAGCGGTGGTAAAAAACTTTCCTTATCATCGCCTTCTTTAGTGTCGTCTTTACCTTCCAAATATACCGCCATAAAGCCAGGATTTGCAATCGAAGAACCTGTAGCACGAAAAACGTGTTTTCCATCGGCACAGCTTAAATCAATCGCGACACCATTTAACGTCGCATGAATCATTTGACAAGCGATAGTGCGTTTCCAAATCAATTCGTAAAGTTTGAATTGTTCTGGCGTTAGATAAGTTTGAATTTGACTAGGTAAATAACGCGCTGACGTAGGACGAACCGCTTCGTGCGCTTCTTGAGCATTTTTAGATTTCGTTTTGAATTCGGGAGGCGTTTTCGGTAAATTCGCTGCGCCGTACGTTTCACTAATTAACGCCCGAATATCAGCAATGGCTTCCGCTGATAAATTTACCGAATCGGTACGCATGTAAGTAATTAAACCAGCTGTTTCGCCGCCAATGTCGATACCTTCATAAAGCTGTTGGGCAACGGTCATGGTGCGTTTGGTGGTAAAACCGAGTTTTCGTGCCGCTTCTTGTTGCAATGTAGAGGTAATAAATGGTGGGGCAGGGTGACTTTTACGTTGTTTCTTTTCTAGTTTTGCAACAATCAACTTACCGTTTGCCGCATCAAGTAAGGTTTGTTTTGTCGTACCGGCAAGTTCTGCGTTATCGATACTGAATTGCGTGATTTTTTTACTGTCAAAGTGCGTCAATTTGGCTTTAAAGGCTTGTTCGTGCGCGAAAACGGCGGCATCCACTGACCAATACTCGCGGCTTTTAAAGGCTTCAATTTCTAATTCACGTTCAACAATTAAACGCAATGCAGGACTTTGTACTCGTCCAGCCGACAAACCTCGGCGAATTTTTTTCCACAACAACGGCGATAAATTAAATCCGACTAAATAATCCAATGCCCGACGTGCTTGTTGTGCGTAGACTAAGTTGTAATTGAGTTCAGATGGTTCTGCAATGGCTTCAGTTACCGCTTTTTTGGTGATTTCGTGAAATGCGACGCGATGCACTGCTTTTTTAGCCAACAAGTTTTTTTCATTGAGCAATTCTAACAAATGCCATGAAATTGCCTCGCCTTCGCGGTCAGGGTCAGTTGCTAAATAAAGCGTGTCAGCAGTTTTTAAGGCTTTGGTAATGGCTTGAATGTGACGTTGATTTCGCTCAATCACTTCGTATTTCATGGCGAAATCATGTTGCGGATCTACGGCCCCTTCTTTAGGTATGAGGTCACGAACGTGACCATAAGACGCAAGCACCTGAAAATCTTTGCCTAAATATTTTTCAATGGTTTTGGCTTTGGCGGGTGATTCAACAATGACGAGGTTTTTGCTCATTTAATCCATTCCGTTCGATAAAAAGGCGAGGCTTTTTTTAATGTACATAAGTGGGCAGTAGGTCATAAATCATATCTTCCATGCGCGCGAGGGCGAGTTCTTCATCGGGCTGATTAAGCAGCACAATTAACACAATCCATTTTAATTTATCCAGCGAGAGCGGTTCTTCTAAAGCAATCGCTCGATCTAATACTAATTCGCGGTTAATCGAATTCAAAATCCCGGTTCGTTCCAAACTTAGCAATAAATTTTGGCATTCCACATCCAAACGCGCGGTTTCATACGAACTAAAAATACGAAAAGAATTCGCAGCTTGTAACTGAATATCGCTCGCTTCAATTGTTAAGGACTCTAACCAATTGAACGCTCTATTGACATCTGTGTGTTCAAAACCGGCTTGGAGCAATTCGGTTTTAACTATGTCACTATCAGGTGGCATCTCGCTGTCATCATCCATATAGTTTTCAAAGAGATACATCAGCACATCAAAAATATTTTCTTTCATAATTCCCGGTTATTATTTTACGCGGATATAGCATCCACCAGTGATTGCTTCGATATAGCCTTGCAATTCCAACATAAAGAGTTGCGCGGCAATGCTTTCCACGGATTGTGCCGAACTTTCGACTAAATCATCAATCGACGTTGGACTAAACATGACTAGATTCAATAATGTTTGTTGCTCAAGGTCAAGTAATGATTGTTCTGGCTCGGTGCGTAAAAAGTTAATCCGTTGTTTATATTGGCTTAATTCATCAATAATATCTTGCGGCGTTTCGACAAGTTTTGCGCCTTCTCGAATCATTGCATTGCAGCCGCGAGATAACGGACTATAAATCGAACCAGGAATGGCAAATACTTCACGGTTTTGTTCTAACGCAAGCCGCGCGGTAATCAATGAACCACTTTTTTGCGCGGCTTCAACAACTAACAAACCTTGGCAAAGTCCGCTAATCAAACGATTGCGTTGTGGAAAATTCGAGGCTTTTGCCATCGTACCTAGCGGAAATTCTGAAATCATCACGCCTGTGTTGATAATTTCAAGTGCTAATTCTTTATTTTTTGCAGGGTAAACTCTATCTAAACCCGTTCCCACCACGGCAATGGTGTAACCGCCCGCACTCAACGCGCCTTGATGCGCCGTTGCATCAATACCTAATGCTAAACCACTGGTAATTGCAAAACCGTATTGACTTAATGCAAAGGCAAAATCAAATGCTGTTTTGCTACCTAATGCAGAGGGATTACGACTACCAACAATTGCCACTTGTGGATATGACAACACTTGCGAATTACCGCGAATAAATAATAATGGTGGTGGATCGTAAATTTCTTTTAATGCTTCGGGATAAAGTGGGTGGGTGATTTTTAAAACATCGTTATTGGGTTGTGCTAACCATTGCAAATCATAATCGACCAATGACCAATCAAATTGGATAATGGCTTCGATAATCGTCTTTTTAATTCCCCATCCGAGCAATTCTGTTTCTGTTGCGGTGAAAATTTCTTCAGGGCTATGTTCTTCAATTAAACTAGCAAATGTTTTGCAGCCTACACCTTCGATGCGTAAAAGTGCTAACCAGTATTTAATATCTACATCCGCGCTATTTAATGTTTTCATTGGGTTCTTACGTCGTCTAAACGATGAATATCATGACTAACGTGCATCACTAGTGCGTAACTTAAATGTTCAAATGCACGAAATACCATAATTTTTCCAGCTTTTTCATCAGGTAATTGTACTTCGTTTTCGTTAGGATTCACGATATCGACTACCTTTCTACCTTTTTGATAGACGATAAGTTCATGCCCTGCAACTAAACCATCGGCATTGCCTTTATCAATAATTACGATGCTATACAAACCAATCAAATCTATTCCACCAGCCATCACACCAATGATGTGACCATATAGGGCTTGCTCCGGCGGACGAGGGAAAAAATTCAACGTATTTTCCATTTCAGGGCTAGGCATAATACGGTCACCAATACGAATTTCATGAGTGCTTTTAGTGATAACCAATGTCGCAGGATTACCATCATGTTGCAATGTGGCTGTTGCAATATATTTCGCTTCGAAACCTAAAACTTCATTTGTTTCCACTGCGTGATATGCGTCTCCTGTTCGATAAATAGTATAGGTGTTAGTTGTCGTATTGGTTAAATTTTCCACATAGATTTTATCGCCCGTTCCTGCTAGTAAATGACCTTCGTGAAAACCGACGACATAAGGTGACTGATTTAATTCATCTTCGCTAACAACTTTTGGAGAGGCTAAAAATGTCGCAATTTTATCGTGCGGAATTAAAGTAATGGCATGCTCGAGTTCACTTTCGCGCGAACAAGGCAACACTTTTCCGTTTTTATCCAGCAGAAAACTTTGTCTGCCTTTTTCATATTCATTAGGTTTCAAAACGCAAGGTTTATCCGTTTGTAAATTCGTTGTTGAAATGGGACGTGACAAACTCAATTGTGGTTGCCCATTTACCATAGTGAAATAAATCGTATCGTTAGGATAAATAAGATTGGGATTTTTAATTTGCGTATTACTTTTCCAAAGTTCTGGCCATTGCCACGGATGTTGTAGAAATTTCCCCGAAATCGCCCACAATGTATCACCTTTAACTACGGTATATTTTTCAGGATGTGCCGGATTAAGAGCGATTTCGTCAGCGTCACAAACGTTTAAAACGCAAAGATTAAGTAATAAACCGATTAAAAAAGAAGAGGGCGTAAAGCGTGTGTTTTTCATGCGTACATTTCAAAGTTGTAGCGAATTCGGATAGAATCCAACCTATTTTCAGACATTTTTAATCATTATAGTGGAGAGTGCATTGAGTATTCTAACGATTCTCGAATTCCCAGACGAGCGGTTGCGTAAAAAAGCCGCGCCAGTTAAAACCGTAGACAACACCATTCAACAGCTTATCGACGATATGCTCGAAACCATGTATCACGCGAGTGGTATAGGTTTGGCGGCAACACAAGTGAATGTGCATTTACAAGTGTTGGTTATTGATACCAGTGAAGAAAAAAACGAGCCATTGTGTCTTATCAATCCTGAAATTATCAGTAAAGACGGTGAATTTGAATATAAAGAAGGCTGTTTATCTGTGCCAGAATTTTTTGAAAAAATTATACGTCCTGCTCACATTATTGTGAAAGCCTTAGACCGTCACGGTGAAGCCATTGAAATTGAAGCCAATGATTTATTGTCAACGTGTATTCAACATGAAATGGATCATTTAAACGGTAAATTATTTGTCGATTATTTATCGCCGTTGAAACGCCAACGCATTAAAACAAAGTTGGAAAAAATGCACCGTTTGGAAGGCAAATAAATGAAGATTATTTTTGCTGGCACACCTGAATTTGCCGTGCCGAGTTTACAGCGATTGATTGATTTGGGTCATGAAATTTGTGCCGTTTATACGCAACCCGACCGTCCTGCTGGACGTGGACAACAATTGCAACCACCGCCTGTCAAAGTATTAGCATTGGCGCATAACATTCCGGTTTTACAACCGTTGACATTAAAAACAGATGAAGAATTGCAAACACTGCAAGCCTTTGATGCAGATTTAATGGTGGTTGTGGCGTATGGCATGATTTTACCGCAAACTGTTTTAGATACGCCGCGTTTGGGGTGTATTAACGGACACGGTTCGCTATTACCGCGTTGGCGCGGTGCTGCGCCGATTCAACGTGCCATGATTGAAGGCGATAAAGAAACTGGCGTGACAATTATGCAAATTGTCAAAAAGCTCGACGCGGGCAATATGTTGCACAAAGAAGTTTATGCCATTAAATCAACGGATACGTCTGCTATTGTTCACGATGAACTGTCGCAATTGAGCGCGATAGGTTTGGAAAAAGTATTGGCGCAAATCGAAAACGGTAAAGTTTACGCTGAAGCACAAGATGAAAATCGTGTGACTTATGCCGCGAAATTGACTAAAGAAGAAGCGGTGATTGATTGGACACAATCCGCTGAAATTTTAGTGCGAAAAATTCATGGTTTAAATCCATGGCCAGTAGCGCACACGCTTTATGATGGAAAAGTCATGAAAATTTGGCAGGCTGAAGTGTTGCCTGAAAAAACGCATTTACCCGCTGGACAAGCGCGTTGTTCGCATAAAACGTTAGATATTGCAACGGGCGATAGTTTTGTACGAATTCATGAATTGCAATTACCGAATGGAAAACGAATGAGTGCTTCTGCATTTTTAGCGGCACATGATTTGAATGGCGTGCAACTAGGATGAATACACGACTTGTTGCTGCCCGTACATTGGTGCGGGTGTTAGACGGCGGGCAATCGCTCACTGCTGCGTTAGAACACGCGTTGCCCGCGCTTGAAAATCCCCAAGATAAAGCCTTTGTGCAAGCGGTTTGTTACGGCGTGTGTCGTTATTACCATCGCTTGCAATTTATTTTGATGCAGCTCGTCGATAAACCGATTAAAGATGCTGAAATTTATGCGCTGGCGTTAGTCGGTTTGTATCAATTGGCATTTATGCGTGTAAAAACGCACGCGGCGGTTTCTGAAACAGTTTTGGCAACGCGCAAAAAATCGTGGGCAAAACCTTTAATCAACGCAGTATTACGACGTTATTTGCGCGAACAAGAAAACCTTGAATCACAAGCAAATTCAAGTCCTGTTGCTTTGCATAGTCATCCAAAATGGTTAATTTCGCGTGTGGAAAACGATTGGGGAAATGAAAAGGCGGCGCAAATTTTTCAAGCCAATAATCAATTTCCGCCAATGATGTTGCGGATAAATCGATTGCAAACAATTCGCGAAAATTATTTACAACAATTAGCCGCGTTAGAAATTGAAGCAGAAGCTGTCGAAAATTGTCCCGCTGCGATTCGATTAGTAAAACCTGTTGCAGTTACAGCGTTGCCAAATTTTGAAAGTGGAGCGGTTTCTGTTCAAGATACATCGGCGCAATTCGCCGCAGGTTTATTGGAACTGAAAGCAGGGCAACGGATTTTAGATTTATGTGCCGCCCCAGCGGGAAAAACGGCTCATATTTTGGAATCACAACCGAATTTAGAGTGTGTTGCCGTTGATATTGATGCAACACGAATGCAGCGAGTGGAAACAAATTTAAAACGCCTTAATTTATCAGCAACGTTGATTGTCGGTGATGCCACGCAACCTGAAAGCTGGTGGAATGGCAAATTATTTGACCGAATTTTAGTTGATGCACCATGTTCGGCATTGGGCGTTATTCGCCGTCATCCAGATATTAAGATTTTGCGGCGTGCGGAAGATTTGGTTGCGCTCCCCGCGTTGCAATATGCCATTCTCAACGCCGCATGGTCGATGCTCGCCGAAGGTGGATTATTGGTTTATGCGACGTGTTCTATTTTAAAGGCTGAAAACGAAGACCAAATTGCGCATTTTTTAACGGAAAATGCTAACGCCCAAGAAATTTCTTTTGATTCAAATCCTGCAAAACACGGCTGGCAGATTTTAACTAGCGACCAAAATGGTGACGGTTTTTATTATGCTCGGTTATACAAATTAGCTTAACGGCATAATAATTGCTTTTATTTTGAATATTATTTGCCTTTTCGGCGTGTTTTTTAGTTTCACATTATTTTTATAGAGACATTTCATGAGTAAATCTAAAACCAATTCAACCTTTGAAGCCTTTTTAGAACAGGCTCAACAGAAAAAAATGGACATTATAGAATTGTTGGCAGCAGGCGAGTTATTAACGCCCACACAACAAATTGAATTGTATGAAACATGGATTAAACATAGCGATTCGCCGGTTAGATATGCCGCTTATTTTAATTTAGCCGTGATTTTGGATCAGCAACATTTTCCTGAAAAAGCCGAACACGCTTATCGTGAATCTGTGGTGATTAACCCTGATTTTATTCAAGGGCAATTCAATTTAGGCGCGTTGTTTGAACGGCAAAATAGAATTGAAGACGGATTAAACGAATGGCGTAGTATTGTTTCAAAATATGAATACAGCGTACTTTCTGACGATGACAAAAAAATCTATATTCTCGCTTTGAACAGTTTGGGGCGTGTATTAGAAATCGAGCGACAATTCCACGAGTCAGAAGAATTTTTAACTCAAAGTTTGTTGCTTAATCCAGATCAGCCTAAAGTAATTTCTCATTGGGTGCATCTGCGTCAAAAACAATGTGAGTGGCCAGTTTATAAGCCAGTATTAGGTGTTTCAAAAGCGTCAATGCTTTCGGGAACATCAGCATTAGCCATGCTAAGTGCATCAAATGACCCACAAGAACAATTAGAAAATTCGCGCAGTTTTGTCAAAGAAAAAGTCAATACGAATTTACCAAGTTTAGTTGAAAATCAAGCCCCCTATAATCACAAAAAATTACGCATTGCTTATTTATCATCGGATTTTCGCACGCATGCCGTTTCTTTGCTAACGGTGGAATTATTTGAATTGCACAATCGCGACAAATTTGAAATTTACGGTTTTTGTTTCACGCCACCCGATGATTCGCAATTACGCGCGAGGGTTATTGGCGCAATGGATCATTTCATTTCTGTTTACGATATGACAGATGAAGAAGCAGCGCGTTGTATTCATTCTCATGAAATTGATTTACTCGTTGATTTACAAGGTTTAACGTCCGGCGTACGTCCGAATATTTTGGCGTATCGTCCCGCGCCCGTTCAAGTCACCTATTTAGGTTTTCCTGGTACGACTGCTTTGCCAAATATTGATTATGTGATTGGTGACGAATTCTTAATTCCACCTGAATTGGCAAAATATTTTACGGAAATACCGCTTTATATGCCGCATGTCTTCCAAGTTTCAGATAGAAAACGTCCGGTCGGTGAAAAACCAACTCGCGCCAGTTGCGAATTACCCGATGAGGCATTTGTATTTTGTTCGTTCAATAACAATTACAAAATTACCGAAGAAATGT
The DNA here is from genome assembly GCA_903834465.1 of uncultured Pseudomonadota bacterium. Lineage (GTDB taxonomy): Bacteria > Pseudomonadota > Gammaproteobacteria > Methylococcales > Methylomonadaceae > UBA10906. The sequence goes on from CAILJB010000064.1 coordinate 70,579, forward strand.
TTGCGTGTTGGATGCGGATTTTAAAACGTGTCCCTGACAGTGTCTTGTGGCTACTTGCTGATAACCAATGGGCGCATGACAACATGGTAAAAAATGCTATCGCGCATGGCATTGCCAAAGAACGGTTAATTTTTGCTTCACGCGTGACACCGGCTGATTATTTAGCGCGTTATCAAGTTGCTGACGTGTTTTTGGACTGTACACCATTTAATGGTGGCACGACTGCAAATGATGCGTTGTTTATGGGCTTACCAATTTTGACGTTGACCGGTAAAACATTTGCCTCTCGCATGGCGGGAAGTTTGTTGCATTCACTGAGTTTGGATGAGTTAATTACTTACACGCTCGAAGATTATGAAGCAAAAGCGGTTGAGTTGGCAGAAAATCGCAGTCATGTATTGGAGTTACGCCGTAATATTGAAGCGCGTCGGTCGACTTGCCATTTATTTGACATGCCCAAACAAGTGCGTGACCTCGAAGGTTTGTTAGAACAAGCCATTAAACAAGGTGTGCCGAATAAACAAACGGAACAACACAGATACATCTCTCCCGTTGCTGGTTTAGCGACAGATTACGCTGTATTGAGTTTGTTTTACGGCATTGTGATTCGCATGAAACGTGCGCCAAAAGAAACCAGTCAGCCACATATTCATGCTGATTTTCAAGGTGCAACAGCAAGCATTACCTTGAATCCATGCGAAGTGACGCAAAGTAATTTACCTAAAAAACAAGAACGATTGGTTTTGGCGTGGGTGGAAATTCACCAAGATGACTTGCTAGCAAATTGGAATTTAGTAAATCATGGGCAAGTGCCTGTAATAATTGAAGCGTTGAAATAACAAGTAACTAAAATTTTAGGAGATATGAAATGAAATCATTTTTACACGTTGGCTGTGGACCAAAACGCAAAGATCAAACCACAAAAGGATTTAATACTGACGAATGGCAAGAAATTCGTTTTGATATTGACGAATCGGTTAATCCTGATTTAGTCGGAACTATGACCGATATGAGTTCTGTTGCTAGCGAATCGGTTGATGCCGTTTTTTCTAGTCATAACATCGAACATTTATATCCACACGATGTCCCTGTTGCATTAGGTGAATTTCGGCGAGTGCTTAAACCAGATGGTTTTGTCGTGATTACTTGTCCTGACTTACAAACAGTATGTGCGTTGGTTGCCGAAGATAAATTAGCGGATGCCGCGTACACTTCCCCAGCAGGTCCTATTACGCCATTAGACATTTTATATGGTCATCGTCCCGCGATGGCACACGGTAATTTATATATGGCGCATCGTTGTGGTTTTACTAAAAAAACGTTAACAGCAGATTTACAACTTGCTGGTTTTGCTATAGTTGGCATTGTGTCGAGAACTGAACATTTTGATTTATGGGCGATAGCTAGTAAAAAAGAAATGTCAGAAGATGCGTTTATAGAATTGTTTCATTCACAGTTAGGCTAAAGATAAATACTTTTAATCTTTCTAAAAATTTGGTTTTTAAATGAAAACGTATCAACACATCCTGCTTGCCGTCGATTTTTCATCACAGACGGAAATTATCGTAAATCGTGCATACGATATGGCGCAGCAAAATACAGCGAAATTAAGTATTGTTCATGTTTTAGATAATATTCCGATGCCTGATACCAGTTACGGAACAATTATTGCGCTAGAAGATGAAACCGACAATGCGTTGCTTGAACAAGAAAAAGCCAAACTCAATCAAATCGGCGAGCGTTTAAATATCCCCGAAAATCAACGTTGGTTGATTTGGGGAGTGCCGACACAAGAAATTGCCGAACTTGCCGAAAAAGAACAAATTGATTTAATTGTTGTGGGTTCGCATGGCAGACATGGTTTAGCGTTATTGTTGGGTTCGACGGCAAACGGTGTGTTGCATCACGCTCCCTGCGATGTGCTTGCAGTGCGATTAAAATAAAAAACGACGGTTAAAGAAATGTTTAACAGTATGAAGTTAGGAACTAAATTGGTAACAAGTTTTGTGATTGTTGCCACAATCGGTCTGATTATCTGCGTGATTGGCATATTTAATATGAGTCGCCTAGATCATTATGTTGATAAAGTTTATAGCAAAGACTTGCTCGGTTTGTCTTATGTTAAAGAGGCACAGAGTACCCGCTTACGCGCCGCGCGGGATTGGCGAAGTGCCTTATTAGCTACAACGCCAGAAGAAAAGCGTAAAGCTGTTGAATCAGTCAAAAAAAATGTTGATTCTTATAAGGAAAGTATACACAAGGGTGGCGATTTATTTGATGATGAAAAATACAAAGCGTTAATACAAGAAATTTATGACGCTACGCCAGAATGGGAGCGGTTAACGTTGCAAGTGATTAGCATGATTGTTGAACAGAATTTAATGCAACAAACACCTGAATTAACCGCTATTCTTAAAGCACAACAACCACTTGCTAAAATCATCGACGAAAATATAAGTAAACTCACAGAAGCCAAAGAAGTCACGTCAGAAAAGACCGCTAAAGAATCCAGTGAATTATATTCGCTCAATTTTGTTGTCATGACAGTATTAGTGTCGCTTGGCTTTATTATTAGCGTCGTCATTGGAATGCTTTTTTCGCGTTATTTAACCAAACAATTAGGCGGTGAATTAACCGATGCCATTAACGGCGTTAAAAAACTATCTGCCGGTGATTTTTCGAGTAAATTAAATATTAAAACAGGCGACACGAGCAGTTTGCTTTATACGTTAAGAATTATGCAAGACACCATCACCAGTTTTATTGATGCACAGCGTTCGATGGCAAAAAAACACCATGAGGGTTTTGTCAGTGCGAAAATTGATGCCACAAAATTCCAAGGCACTTATCAAGAAATGGCACAAGAAATTAACGAGCTAGTGCAATCGCATATTGCTGTAAAAATGCAAATTGTTGAGGTGGTAACACAATATGCTCAAGGCAATTTTGAATCCGATTTTGAACGTTTACCTGCCGAAAAAGCAAAAGTTACTGCGGCTATTGATGCGGTGAAAGCATCATTACTTGAAATTAACAGTGAAATTCACACGCTCGCTACAGCTGGCGCACAAGGTGATTTTTCAAAACGCAGCGATGTCAGTCGTTTTAATTTCATGTTTAGAGATATGCTCTTACAACTTAACGATTTAGTGGAAAGTTGTGATACCGGTTTTAATGATGTATTACGCATCGCAAATGCGTTAGCGCAAGGTGATTTAACTCAAAAAATTACTAGTGATTATCTGGGAACATTTGGTAAAACCAAAGATGCCATGAATGACACCGTCGAACACTTGAAATCATTGGTTGGCGAAATTAAAGAATCAAGCGACACCATCAGCATGGCAGCCCAAGAAATCGCCGCAGGCAATAGCGATTTGTCATACCGTACAGAAGAGCAAGCGGCAAGTTTGGAAAAAACTGCCGGAAGTATGCAAGATTTCACGTTAATTGTACAAAAAAATAGTGACCACGCAAAATGTGCCAATGATATGGCGCTTGCTTCTTCAGATATTGCGCGAAGAGGTGTCAATGTTGTCGAAAAAGTCGTTACCACAATGGAAGACATTAACGAATCCTCACGCAAAATTGTCGATATTATTTCGGTGATTGATAGCATCGCATTTCAAACCAATATCTTAGCGTTAAACGCTGCTGTGGAAGCCGCCAGAGCCGGTGAGCAAGGACGTGGTTTTGCTGTAGTAGCAACAGAAGTGCGTAATCTTGCTCAACGCGCCGCGATTGCCGCCGGTGAAATTAAAAATTTAATCAGTGATTCGGTTGAAAGAGTGGAAGATGGTACAAAACTTGTTGCCATAGCAGGTAAAACGATGGAAGAAATTGTATCGTCCATTCAAAGCGTGAGTGCAACGATTAGTTCAATTACTACCGCATCGTCTGATCAAACTTTTGGGATTCAACAAGTCAATTTCGCTATTCGACAAATGGACGAAGTCACACAGCAAAATGCCGCCTTAGTCGAACAAGCTGCCGCGACGGCTGAATCACTTGAAGAACAAACTCGCAGATTAACGCATTCGGTTGGCAATTTTAAAATGCACAGTATTTTATTAGCTGCTTAAAGCAAGTTCATTTTTAGGAAAATAAAATGGTTAACAACCTAAAATTAGGTACAAAATTGATGATGAGTTTTCTCATTGTCACGTTGATTGGTTTAATTGTTTGTATTGTCGGCGTATTTAATATGGGCAGACTTGATAACTATATCGACACAATTTATTACAAAGATTTACTTGGGATGTCGTATATCAAAGATGCAAAAAATAATCGTTTAGATGCGGGTCGTCATTGGCGTAATGCAATGATTACAACGACACCTGAAGAAAAACGTAAATCTCTTGAAGCCGTTGAAAAAAATATTGCCTTATATAAAGAAAATTTAAAAAAAGGCAGTGATTTGTTTTACACCGAAAAAGGTAAAGCATTAGTTCAAGATACCTATAACGCGACGACAGAATGGGAACGATTGACACTACAAATGGCGACAATGATTGTAGATCAAAATTTAATGCAAGCAACGCCAGAATTCATAGCTATTCGTAAAGTCCAAGAGGAAATTGGCAAAACGATTGACGCGAAAATAAATGAGCTAACTGTTTTAAAAGAAGAAACGGCTAAACAAACTGTTAAAGACGCAACCAATTTGTATGCGGATAGTTTTATCATCATGGTAATACTCATTGCGCTCGGTTTTGTTGTCAGTATGGTTATCGGTATCATTTTTTCACGTTATTTAGCTAAACAATTAGGTGGTGAATTAACGGATGCGGTTGAAGAAGTCAAAAAAGTGTCACGCGGCGACTTTTCAAGTCAATTGACTGTCGCAAGAGGTGATAACAGTAGTTTGATTTACTCGTTAAAAGTGATGGTTGATACGATCAACAATTTCGTTGATTCGCAAGACGTGATGGCAAAAAAACATCATGAAGGATTTATCAGTGAAAAAATTGATTCTGATAAGTTTAAAGGCACATTTAGTGTGATGGCGCAAAGAATTAACGATTTAGTGCAGTCACATGTTGATGTCAAAATGCAGATTGTTGATGTCGTGACACAATACGCACGCGGTAATTTTAAACCAGATATGGATCGTTTACCGGGTGAAAAAGCGAAAATTACCAACGCGATCGATTCAGTAAAAACGGCATTATTAAGCGTAAACAAAGAAGTCGATATGCTTGTTGCCGCTAGCGCACAAGGTGATTTTTCGAAACGCGCGGAGACAAATCATTTTGAATTTATGTTCAAAGATATGCTCACGAATTTGAATACATTAGTTGAAACCTGTGATTCGGGTTTTAATGACGTATTGCGAATGTCTAATGCGTTAGCGCAAGGTGATTTAACTCAACAAATCACTAACGACTATCCAGGAACATTTGGTAAAGTCAAAGATGGTATGAATGGAACGGTTGAAAATCTAAAAGCGTTAATCAGTGAAATTAAAGACGCAACGGATATGATTAGCACCGCCTCACAAGAAATTGCAGCAGGCAATAATGATTTATCGCATCGCACAGAGCAACAAGCAGCAAGTTTGGAAGAAACTGCAGCGAGTATGCAAGAACTGACATCAACGGTGCAAAACAATAGTGATAATGCAAAATATGCGAATGAAATGGCATCTTCATCGTCTGATATTGCGCGAAAAGGGGTTGCTGTTGTCAATCAAGTTGTCACCACAATGCAAGACATTAACGAATCGTCACGCAAAGTGGTTGATATTATTACCGTGATTGATGGTATTGCCTTCCAAACCAATATTCTCGCTTTAAACGCCGCCGTTGAAGCGGCAAGAGCTGGTGAGCAAGGTCGTGGTTTTGCTGTGGTTGCAAGTGAAGTGCGTAATTTGGCACAACGCGCCGCAAGTGCCGCAGGAGAAATTAAAGCCTTAATTGGTGATTCTGTCGATAAAGTTGAAGATGGCACAGAACTCGTTGCGAAAGCCGGTAAAACGATGGAAGAAATTGTAAATTCAATTCAAGGTGTAACCGCAACTATTGCACAAATCAGTAATGCTTCGGATGAACAAACAACAGGCATTCAACAGGTCAATCAAGCCATTGGCGAAATGGATGATGTGACGCAACAGAACGCCGCATTGGTTGAACAAGCCGCTGCCGCTGCGGAATCGTTAGAAGATCAAGCGCGTAATTTGTCCATTACGTTGGGGAATTTCAAAATTGAAGGTGGTCATAATTCACCACCTGTATTGAAAACCTATACGCCAAGTACGCCAAAATCCGTGACAACATCGACCACAACACCTAAACCTGTCGCACAAAAATCAGTGCCGGTTAAAGTTGCAGCCATACCGCCAGCACCTGTGCAAGCGACGGAAGCCATTGATATTGATTTGGATGGCGCGTTGAAAAAACATGCTGATTGGAAAGTAAAATTACGCACCGCGATTAGCAATAAAGAAACACTCGATGTGACAACCATTTCCAAAGATGATTGCTGTGATTTTGGTAAATGGTTGCATAGCGAAGATACGCATCCGCAAGTTAGTCACCTGCCGAGTTATCATGATTGTGTCACAAAACATGCCGCATTTCATGTGGAAGCGGGTAAAGTGGCGGCCATTATCAACGATAAAAAATATGATCAAGCGCAAAAATTATTGGGTAGTGATTCAGCATTTGCTAAAGCCTCAGGGGCAGTGGGTTCGGCAATTATGCGTTTGAAAAAAGATACCGCACCAAAACCTGCGCCTGTTGTAACGAAACCCGCTGTGACATCTTCGTTTGCGGATGATTGGGAAGAATTTTAAGTTGTGAATAATCAGAAAAATAGGGCAATTACAGCAATTTATCCCGGAACATTTGATCCGATTACTAATGGTCATCTGGATTTAGTGGCGCGTGCCGCGCAGTTGTACGATGAAATAATTATCGCTATTGCGGAAAATAAAACCAAAACGCCGCTATTTTCACTTGAAGAACGGGTGGCGTTGGCAAAAACTGTGACAGCGAATTTTTCGAATGTGCGCGTGATTGGTTTTGATAATTTATTGGTTGATTGTGCGAAACAACACAGCGCACGGGTGATTATGCGTGGTTTACGGGCGGTATCGGATTTTGAATATGAATTTCAATTAGCAGGTATGAATCGCCTGCTTGCGCCGGATTTAGAAACTGTGTTTTTAACACCGGCTGAAAAATATGAATTTATTTCGTCAAGCATGATTCGAGAAATCGCGCGTTTGAAAGGTGACGTGTCCTGTTTTGTGGCAGAATGCGTGCATCAACAACTGATTGAAAAATTTGCGAGGTAGACAATGGCATTAGCAATTGATTCTGAAGAATGTGATGGCTGTGGCGCGTGTGAACCGTTGTGTCCAAATCAGGCGATTAGTCACGAGGAAAATATGTTTAGGATTGATTTCAAAGCGTGTAGCGAATGCGAAGGTTTTCACGACACGGCACAATGCGTTTTAGTGTGTCCAATCGATTGTATTCATTCCGCTGTGCCACCAACGGCAACGCCAACGGTAAAACGCGCTAAACTTTATCAACAAGTGGTTCGGTCATTTAACCGACCCGATACGATTTCTTTTAATTGAGGTAGAAAAAACAAGATGGCACTGATTATTGGTGAAGAATGTATTAACTGCGATGTGTGTGAGCCAGAATGCCCAAATGGTGCAATTTCGCAAGGTGAAGATATTTATGTGATAAATCCTCAATTATGCACAGAATGCGTCGGGCATCATAATGAGCCGCAATGTATTGAAGTGTGTCCAGTCGATTGCATTAGTAAAGACCCTAAACATGTTGAAGATAAAGAATCGTTATATCAAAAATATTTGAAATTGATTGGCTAACATGAATAACAGGGGTTCAGATTTTGAACCCCTGTTGCATCGTTTTTAATTCAACTTCGCTTTAATAAATTTCACAATATCAGCCATTGCAATATCTTCAGCCACTTCTGATGTACGCGCTTTATATTCAACCGTTCCTGCATCTAATCCTTTATCACCCATGACCAATACATGAGGAATGCCAATTAAATCCATATCAGAGAACATAAAACCAGCGCGAACTTTTCTATCGTCAAACAATACTTCAATTCCCGCATTGACTAATTCTTGATACAAGTTTTCAGTTGCTTCGCGTAAACGTTCAGATTTGTGCATATTCATTGGACAAATGGCAACTTGGAACGGTGCAAGATTCACTGGCCAGATAATGCCGCGACTGTCATGATTTTGTTCAATCGCCGCCGCGACGACACGCGAAATCCCAATCCCGTAACAACCCATAATCATGATTTGGTTTTTGCCCGCTTCATTGATTACGCCCGCTTTCATCGCTTCACTGTATTTTGTACCGAGTTGAAAAATGTGTCCGACTTCAATACCGCGTGCAATCGTGAGTTCGCCTTTGCCATCGGGACTTTTGTCGCCGGCAATGACGTTGCGAATGTCTCTGAATTTATCTGCATTTGCGCTAATTTCGTCTGCAGTCCAATTACAGCCGTGTAAATGAAAGCCTGTTTTGTTTGCACCACAAACAAAATCTTTCATATTTTTTGTTGATAAATCAAAAATGACTTCGTGCGGCGCGTCTAATTTAGGTCCTAAGAAACCGGCTTCGCATCCGTGATGTTGCATAATTTCTTCATCGGTGGCAAAACGAAAATCACCCAAAATTTTATCTGCTTTGATGAGATTTAATTCATGGTCGCCCCGCAAAAACAAATTCATAAACACTTCGCGTTCATTACCTTCGCTATCGGTTTCTTTACGCATAATCGCCAACGTTTTCAAAATACGTTGTGGCGGCACATTTAAAAATTCACTGATTTCAGAAATTGTTTTTTGTGTGGGCGTGTGTTGTTCTTGAGGTTCAGATTTAGCCACGTTTGAAACGGGACTTTCTTCTAATAATGCGGTCGCACTTTCCACATTTGCCGCATAACTACTGCCAGTTGAAAACGCAATGGCATCTTCGCCCGAATCCGCTAACACATGAAATTCATGAGAGACTGCGCCACCAATTGACCCCGAATCGGCAATTACAGCACGGAATTTCAAACCCAAATGTGTGAAAATAGACGTATAGGCGGCATACATGACCTCATACGTTTCATGCAAACTTTCTTCGGTCAAATGAAACGAATACGCATCTTTCATAATGAATTCACGCGCTCGCATCACACCAAAACGCGGACGAATTTCGTCACGGAATTTCGTTTGAATTTGGAAATAGGTAATGGGTAATTGTTTGTAACTTTTGATTTCGTAGCGTGCTAAATCGGTAATAATTTCTTCGTGCGTCGGACCTAAGCAAAAATCACGATCGTGGCGGTCTTTCAATCGCGCCAATTCAGGGCCATATTGTTCCCAACGTCCGGTTTCTTGCCATAATTCAGCAGGTTGCAAACCGGGCATAAGCACTTCTAAGCCACCGGCTTTTTCCATTTCGTCACGCACTATTTTTTCAACTTTACGCAAAACGCGCAGCCCTAATGGCAACCAAGTGTATAAACCCGACGCAAGTTTGCGAATTAAACCGGCACGAACCATCAATTGATGGCTGGTAATCTCCGCATCGGAGGGAGTTTCTTTAACTGTATTTAAAGGAAAAGTAGAAGTACGCATGATGATTTAAGTTTTAAAAGTAAATAAGAAAGTCGCTATTTTAGCGCGTTCGCGTTCTTAACAGGCAAAAAAAAGCTCCCAGTGCATGAAGCGGTGGGAGCGAGAGGTCAAACAGGACAATGAGGAGTCAATGTTTGTTGTGCAAAAATACCATTTCTAAGCTGCCTATTCGGCAGAAAACAAACGATAGAATACCAGGAGGTAGTATATTCGGGCAAAACTTAGCCAAAAATTTGGCGGTTCAAATGTACGTTGCTGAAAATAGCGGCTGAAGCAAATAACACTGTCGATACAATGAATTCGCCAGAAATAAAGCCAACAATGCCGACGATAAACATCAAGCCAATCAATACATCTCTATAGAAAGTAGTCATGATAATGTTCCTTAGGTTGTTGTGAAAAAATAAAAATAACTAACTTGGGGCGTACTATACAGAAGCACTTATTTATTGACAATACAGCTATTTATTGATTCATAGTTTCCTATTTGTATATAAAATAATCCGTTTACCTGCCGATGACATGACCTGAAACGCAAAAAACCGCCCCCAGTTTTCACCAAGGACGGTTTTTTATTTAGAGCTAAATCAAATTAAGAATTAGCAGATTCCAGCAGTTTGGCACGTTCCTGTAATTGCCCAAGTAACACGACCTCCAGCTACAGTTGGTGTCATGATATAAGTTTCACCATTTAAACCATTGGTGGCAATCGCCGTTGCTGTAATTACACCGGCAGCAGTAGTAGTGACAGATGCAACATTTCCAGTTGCCACACCTACGTCTGCAGGGACTCCGTTGCCAGGATTACCAGCTCCTGCAGTACCACCACACGCTGTCATAGCACCAGCACCAGAACCTACAGTATTTTGAGCGCAAATCTCAACGCCAATTTTCGCGGCGTTCGTTGCCAAAACAACTTCTGTGAATTTTGCTTTTTTTGTATAGTTTTGATAAGCAGGCAACGCCACTGAAGCCAAAATACCAATGATTGCTACCACAATCATCAATTCGATTAAGGTAAAACCTTGTTGGGCTTTTTGCATTGTAGATTTCATAATGTTTCTCTAAATTAAGAATGTTAAAAACGTCTTGAATCCAGCGGTTTATAAATTCAATAGCCGTGAATTATAAAACGATGCGCCTCACTTTTAAACGCTATTATGTGATTTACGTCTCAATTTTAACTAATATTTCTCCGCGACCCGTTTCAGACATATCACCGGCATAACGTTGCACACGATTGAACGCGCTCGCTGCTTCGGCAAAATGGGAATTAAGAGTCGCAAAGGATTTAAATAACATCGGTAAAAACGCTAACGTATGTGAACCGCAGTCATTGAAACTAGCCGATAATTTAGGGGAATTCCAAAGTAACAACGTGCCGCGTCGCATACTATGACCTAAAAATTTCCCTGTATTACCCATCACAGCAATCGTGCCTGCAATCATACGAGAACCGCAGTAATCGCCGGTGCTACCTTCGATTAAAATCGTGCCACGACGTAAATGGTCGCCCACTCTATCGCCCGCATTGCCTTTGACGAGAATTAAGCCACCTTTCATGCCCATTTTATTGCCGGCTAACGCACCACCTAAAAAGTCACCGACATTGCCACTGATTTCGAGCTGTCCTTTTTTCATTTCGCAGCCAGCGTAAATGCCTGCATTGCCGTGAATTTTAATCGCACCCGATTTCATCCCCATGCCGCAATAAGCACCGACATCGCCTTCGACGTGAATGGTGCCGCCGTCGAGATCTTTGCCAATGTAATCGAGTTTAGCGAAACTATTTTTAATCAAAATTTGTTTTGTATCGAAGCCGCTGACGATAAATAATTCATCGACGCGCACTTTGCGTTTGCCGCAATGTAATTTTATGGCAGCAATTTCGACCGGTTCTAAATTTTCCAATGCCTGACAAACTAATGGCGACATATCGACGCGCTGATCGGGGCGTTGTTTTAAAGTGAAAGTTAATGCGCTCACGCCATAATCTCCTGTAAATGAAAATGGAACGGCCCTAATTTGCCGCCGTAATTGCCTGCGCTGATACGAGTAATCCCGTTTTCTGCGCCTAAATCACATACCGCTTGAATGCCCACACGCATCGCTTTGTCGATGTCTTCTTTGGTTAAACCATCGATAACAATTTCCATGACCGATTCTACGTCAGGCGATAAATCGGTTTTTTTAGTCGAACCTTTGAGCGTTGGACAAAATGCGTCATTGGTTGATGCACCGAGGTTTTTGTATTTTGAACCGACTTTTGAACCTGACCGCACGACTCCACCAGGGAAGGGCATAATCACGTTGGGGATTTTTTTCATTTCTTCAATCGCCGCTTCACACGCGGCGAGGGCTTGCGGTTGTGATTGCGCTAAAACTAAAAAGTTGCCGCCACCAATGGCATCGACTTGACCAGTGGTCGCTTCGGCTAAAAACTCACCATCCATCACCGGAATTCGCCAATAACGTTTGCCTGAAATGACTTTTGAGGTTTGAAAACCATCGCCGAAATAACGTAAATTTTTACCCAACGGAATACGAATGCCGCCGTCGATACCGGCAAATAATGCAGATGTGGGTGAGGTTAAAACGCATTGCCCCGCGCGAGTTTCAAGTTGTTTTGCCAAACCTTTGCCACCCATGGCAAAAATCATAATCGCAACACCGGGTCTACCGTCTGGTGTTTCATCAGGGGTTAAAACACGTTCAATACCTGCTTCACAACCACACGCAATCACCGACGTGGCAAAACCAGTCATGGCTTGCGCGGCAATCATTGCCCATTTTTCATTTTGCGCGGTAATAATCGCCCGTGTACCTTTCATCGGAAAGGCTTCGGCGAAAGTCGCGTCTATTGTGACACCATTGATAATCATAAGTTATTTTCCCCTTTCATGTGTGATTAGCCTTTTTTCATAATCCGTGCTTGTTCGCGTTTCCAATCTTGGTCTTTTGAGGCAGCGCGTTTATCGTGCAATTGTTTACCTTTCGCTAAACCAATTTCTAATTTTGCTCGCCCATTTTTCCAATACATCGATAATGGAATGATTGTATAACCTTTACGCTCTACAGCACCGATGAGTTTGTTTAATTCATGACGATTCAAAAGCAATTTTTTGCGGCGCACTGCTTCAGGTTTAATATGCGTTGACGCAGAAAGTAGTGCTGAAATATGTGCGCCCAGCAACCACGCTTCGCCTTTTTTTATATCAACATAACTTTCTTTAAGTTGCACCCGCCCATCGCGCAGACTTTTTACTTCCCAACCTTCTAATACTAAACCGGCTTCAAAACGGTCTTCGATTGAATATTCGTGCGTGGCTTGGCGATTTTTGGCGATTGTTGAGTTTTGTGAATCCGCTTTTTTCTTTTTATCGGCCATGATTATTTTTTCCCAACGGTAACAGTTTGCAAATGAGTTAAATCCACGCGACGTTTAAAAGCATCGGCAATCGCAGAGGCGGTAACATTTTGAATATTTTGTTGAAAGGTATCCAAATAATCGAGCGGCATCTGATAAAAACCAATCATTGACACATAATTTGCCAATTCTTTATTCGTATCAAAACGCATTGCAAAACCACCAACAATATTATTTTTCGCCGCCGCTAATTCAGTTTCCGTCACGCCATGCGCGATAAAATCCGCTAAGGTTTGATTCAAAACCGCTAATGCCTGCGTGGTTTGGTCATTGCGCGTTTGCAAACTGGCAACAAAAACACCTTCTTTTAATAACGGCACAAACGCACTGGATGCACTATAAGCCAGCCCGCGTTTTTCGCGCACTTCATCAAATAATTTCGAGACTAAACTGCCACCACCCAAAATGTGATTGCCAACATAAAGCGGAAAATAATCTGGGTCTTTACGATACGTTCCCGTTAAACCGACTAAAACATGGGTTTGCGTGGATGGAAATTCGAGATGTTGTGTTGTCGCTTTGGTTAAAGCCGGAACGTCAGGCAACGGCGCAGGTTTTTGACCTTGTGGTAAATCCGAAACTAAATGGTTTGCGGTTTGTTCCGCTTGTGTTTTAGATAAATTGCCAACGATAACGACAATCGTATTCGAGGCAGTGTAATAGGTTTGATAAAAATGGCGTGCATTTTCGACGTTAAACTTTTCAACCGTATCTAACAAACCTAAATTTGGATGTCCATAAGGATGCTGACCATAAATAGCGTTATAAAACGCCATATTGGCTAATTCAGCAGGTGATTCTTCGCGTTGTTTTAAAGTCGCTAACGTTCGATTTTTTTCACGTTGAAAATCACTTTCCGCAAAACGCGGTTTACTCAAAATCACACGCATCGTGTCGATAGCTTTATCAAACAACGGTTTTTCGGTCAAGGTTCGTAATGTGACGTTTGCCATATCAATCGAACTGCTTGCGCCAAAATTTGCGCCGACACTTTCAAAACGTTGCGCGATGTCTTCGGCATTCCAATCGCCCGCGCCTGTATCGAGCATTCCCGCTGTGAGTGCAGAAAGTCCAAATTGCGTCCCGTCTCTTGCGCTACCCGCATCGAAAACAACTTGAATATCCACCATCGGTAAACTATCCGTGGGTACAAAATAAACCCGACTGCCTTTTTCAGTTTGCCAATGCTCAATAGTTGCTGCTGACCACACGCACGGACTTAATAAAATCAAAACAACGCTGATAACTCGTCGTTGTAGCGTGAATTTTTTGCCATTAAAATAACGTGTCAAACTCATAAAAATATCACCGCAACGATTAAAAAGATTATTGTACCAATAATAATGTAACGTGCTTTTTGTTCAGCTATTTTGATTTTACCAATTTGCTGTACACGTTCTATACTTTGTTTAACTGTTAATAACGTTCGGGTAGCCCTATTTTGTTCGATGACCTGTGGCGAAAAATCATCGTCAATATCGTCAATAACAGAATAAAAACTGCCGCATTTTGGGCAATTTAATTCAAGATCGTGGCGAGAGTGACCACAAGACAAGCACTTAGTCATTATGATTTCCAATAGGCATTGAGTTTTTTGATGGCTGTTTAATTTCAGCCATGACGCTACTCGTTTTTTGTTCAGTTTCTTCTGGTACAGCAACGTTATCAATAATTTCAGTATAAAAACTACCGCATTTTGGACAATTTAATTGAGTGGCGTAGTGCAGATAACCACAGGAATGGCATTTGGTCATTATGAACTCATAAAAATAAAAATTTCAAAATTTTGTTGAGATTATCACAAATCGATTCTCTCACAAGTGCAATAATGTACTTGTTAATTGAATAATTTGTTCTGGTTTAATTTGTTTAATCGAATCATCCAATTTATTGAGTTTGCGCGGATTGACAACAGAAGATGATTTTAACACTTTATTGATATTAGTTTGATAAACGCGACTAACGGGTGTGCAACCAAATAGCGTAATGGATGGCGTATTTAATCCCCATGCAAAATGGGTAGGGCCTGTATCATTGCCAATAACTAAATCTACTTGCGAAAGCAAAGCCTTTAACGCATTTAAATCAAGTGCTGGCAAAACATGAATAAATGACGATTGAGTTGCCATATTTTCTGCAGTGAGTCGTTCACTTTCATTGCCCCAAATGACTAAACAATTTTGTTGCAGTGCATTGGCAACCTCGACAAATTTTGCGGCAGGATAATTACGACTTGCCCATGTTGAACCAATTACAAACACAATATTTTTTAAATCACGTCGCAAAAACGCATTCAAATCAATTGTGGGCGGTGAAAAAAATAAAAACGGTTGTTTGGCTAAAATTTCTTCACGCGAAATTGAAAATCCTAATGGTTGGGCTAAAACGGCGGCATTGCGGTCAATCGTATTTTCATCGTAAGCGCAGGCAATTTTGTGCGAATAAAGATAAGAAGCGATAGGTTCTCGAATGGAAAGCGAATCAAATCCCGCGATATTTTTGCCTAATAAGCGTGCAACAACGGCGGATTTTAATAAGCCTTGCGCGTCAATAATTAAATCGTAGTCTTGTTTGGCGTAAGTTTTCAGTGATTTGTGTTCTTGAAAAATAGCGCGTTTGTTGGTTTTAGCCGCTTTTAAATTGACCGTTAAAACGTTCGCAACATCTGGATTGTTGCGTAATACTTCGGCAAAACGTTCTTCGACTATCCAATCAATTTGCAATTTTGGAAAACGCGCTTTGATAAATTGCAACGCGACCATCGCATGAACGATGTCGCCTAAAGCAGAAAGTTTAACGATAGCAATTTTTTTCATGATTCAATTAACGCGGCAATTTGTTGAGGTGAAATATCGGTTAAACATTGTCGATGCCCTAACGGACAATCACGTTTAAAACACGGCGAACACGGTAAATTTAACGATACGATTTGTGCTTCCGTGTGCAATGGTGGCGTAAATTCAGGGTCAGAAGAGCCATAAAGTGCGACAACTTTTTTATTTAACGCCGCCGCAACGTGCATTAAACCTGAATCGTTACTTACCACCGTGTTTGCCAGCGACAGTAAATCGACCGCTTCGGTTAAATCGGTTTGACCGGCAAAATCTTGGCATTGCCAGCCGCACAGTTTGTTAATCGTTTCTGTAATGGGTTTATCTTTTACTGAACCAATTAACCACACTTGCCAACCTTCTGATAATTGTTGCAAGGCTAATTCAGCAAAATGGGCTTCTGGCCAGCGTTTTGCCGAGCCATATTCCGCGCCAGCGCATAACACTAAAATAGGTTTTGATAAGCGTAAATGGAATTTGCTAATGACGGTTTGTTGTTGATGAGCCGTCACATTTAACGCGGGGAAAGAATAGGGCGCGGGTAATTCCGTATTTGCCGCCAAACCAAGCGTAACAAATCGTTGCACGGTCATGGTTAATATTTTTTTATTCAAGTGCCGTGCGTCATTTAATAAGCCATAACGTAATTCGCCTAAAAAACCAGTGCGTTTAGGAATTCGTGCAAAAAATGGAATCAACGCCGATTTCCACGAATTCGGTAGCGTGATGGCTTGGTCATAATTTTCAGCGCGTAGTTTTTTTCCTAACGAAAATCGCGCTTTTAAACCAAATTGACCGTGCGTTAATGGCATAACAAACGTTTTAGTCACTTCTGGCATTCGCGTCAATAAACCTTGCGACCATTCAGGTGCAAGTACGTCGATTTGGCAATTTGGATGATTTTGTTTTAGCGTGATAAACAGGCTTTGCGCCATGACCATATCACCTACCCACGATGGCGCGATTATTAAAATTTTCATTTATTTTCTAAAGGTTGAGAATAACGCGATGGCAATTTACTCACCGCGTTTAAATTCCAAGGTGTCGTTTCAATTATGCCTTCCAAATGATTTTCTATTTTATCGTCAAAGTCAGTTAAAAAATCTAAACCTGTTTGCGCTTCAACGCTATCAATAGTGGTCACAAATTGTGTCAGCGGCTCTTTGCCGGTTACGGTTTGCGGCATAATGAATGCCAACGCAAAGGCAGGTTTACTGTCCGTTTCTTCGGTAACATATATTTTATAAAACGCTTTTGGCACATCTACGCGCCACGATGAAGATAATTTTTCAGCTCTATCACCAAAAATAGGACCTGTAATCACCCACACTTTGCCAAAATTTTTGGCAAAAAAGGAAAGTTCCACTTCTTCCAAACGTTCCCACACTTGCTGATTTAATTTAGGACGTTGTGGACTGATATTAGTCATTAAAAAACTATCCGCTTGCCCGTATTTACCATATAAAACGCTCATCGCATGATTGGGCGCATTATGTCCACGGTCATAACCACTTTTTGTGTAATCATCATGACTGACGCGATTAAAACTGCGCCAGTCTGTTTCAAAATGGCTAGGACGTTTTAAATTTGGTGCATTGTCAGCGGGTGGTTTTAACGCATATTCCACCCATAATGGATTGCCGCGCAAATCGGAATAGCCAACAATAAAACCATTATTTCGGAATACGCGAAACCAAGTGTTTGTATTCCATGTTGAAATGGCTTGCGGCGTGCCTTGATAAAGCAATGCGGGACGCGCCACGGCAACTTCATAACCGTAACCACACAAAATCAGCGTGAGTATTGGCATGATGACGCGCGGATACGTTTGCAGAAAACGAAAACCAGCTAGAAAAAATTGAAGCGTTTTATCCATCCGAAATAATTAACCTAAACTTTTATTTGCCAATTCAAACACATCATTAGAAATATCTTTCGTATCAATGATGCGTTGTAATTGCACTTTCATAAATGTTTGGCGTGTGTCATCAACTTTTCGCCATGCGGTTAAAGGCGTGAGCATTCGAGAAGCCACTTGTGGATTGATAGCATTGAGTTCAATAATGGCATCTGCCAAAAACGCATAACCTTGACCATTTTTAGCATGAAAATGAATCGAATTTGCTTGACTGAATGCGCCGATTAACGAACGCACGCGATTTGGATTTTTCATATCAAATGCAACATGTGAACGCAGATTTTGTACATTTTCAAACGCATCGGCACTTGGACTACTCGCTTGCAGGGCAAACCATTTATCAATTACCAGCGGTTCATTTTCCCATTGCGTGTAAAACGCGCTTAAACATTCTTGTTTACTTGGATGGTCATTATGAACAATTGCCGATAACGCCGCCATTTGGTCGGTCATATTCCCCGCTTGCTCAAATTGCGAATGCGCCAAAGCGTGATTTTCAGCAGAACTTAATTTACTTAAAAATGCCAAACACGCATTTTTCACACGCCGGCGACCAATCGCTTCGGGACTGAAATCACCCGATTCGTCTTTGTGATGTGCGTTATAAATTGCTGTAAATTGTGTTTCAAATTTTTCAGCGAGCGTTTTTAACACCAATTCACGCGCGAAATGAATACCGTCAAAATCCACAATCGTCATGCGTTCAGCTAAATAATTTTCGGACGGCAGTGAAAGTAACAATGAAAAATACGCTAAATCAGTAATTGGCGAATTTAAAACTTTTTCAAACGTTGCCAACAAAATTGGACTTACGTCTGTGGATTTCGATTTCACCAATTCTAAAATAATTTGCTCGGCTAAGAGCTGGCTCGCATCCCAACGGTTGAATGAATCGCTGTCGTGTTGTGATAAAAATGCTAATTCATCCAAACTGCGCGGCATTTCAATATTTACAGGCGCAGAAAAGCCTCGCAAAATTGACACAATCGGCGCAGCTTCGAGCGCGTCAAACGTAAACGTTTGCTGCATTTCATTAAATTGCAATAACGTTTCAGGTAATAAATCCGCGCCCGTTGTTGAATCTAATAAACCTAAACGAATAGGAATTGACAACGGTTCTGTTTGATTTGGATAGCTTTGCGAAAGCGTGAGCGAAAAGGTTTTCGTCGTCGCATCGTAATTCGATGCCACTTGAATTTTCGGTGTGCCGGCTTGTGAATACCAACGGCGGAATTGGCTCAAATCCACACCATTCGCATCTTGCATCGCACTGACAAAATCATCGCATGTCACCGCTTGTCCATCATGACGTTCAAAATACAAATCACTGCCGCGTCTAAAACCGTCTACGCCAAGCAATGTGTGCAACATTCGCACAACTTCCGCTCCTTTTTCATAAACTGTCAACGTGTAAAAATTATTGATTTCAATATACGAATCTGGGCGAACAGAATGCGCTAACGGACTGGCATCTTCGGCAAATTGGCGCGTGCGAAGTTGCGTGACATCTTCAATGTGTTTAACCGCGTGCGACGTTCTATCTGCGGTAAATTCTTGGTCACGAAAAACGGTAAAACCTTCTTTTAAACTCAATTGAAACCAATCACGACAAGTGATTCGATTGCCCGTCCAATTGTGAAAATACTCGTGAGCAATTACGCCTTCGATGCCTTCGTAATCAAAATCCGTTGCGGTATCAGGTCGTGCCAACACGAATTTGGTGTTGAACACGTTTAAGCCTTTGTTTTCCATCGCGCCCATATTGAAATGGCTGACGGCAACAATCATGTATAAATCTAAATCGTATTCACGTCCATAAACTTCTTCGTCCCAACGCATCGCATATTTAAGCGATTGCATGGCGTGAGCGCATTTATCTTTGTCGTGATTTTCCACAAAAATTTCTAAATCAATTTTACGTCCCGATTGCGTTACAAAGGTATCGGCAACACATTCTAATTGTCCTGCGACGAGTGCGAACAAATAACACGGTTTTGCAAATGGATCGTGCCATGTGACCCAATGTTGATTGTTTTCAAATTCACCGCTGGCGACTTTGTTACCGTTTGAAAGTAACACGGGATAATCGGTTTTATCGGTAACAATTGTGGTCGTGAATGTTGTCATCACGTCGGGACGGTCAAGGAAATAAGTGATTTTTCTAAAACCTTCTGCTTCACATTGCGTGCAAAGCATTCCGTTCGATAAATATAAACCTTCTAACGCCGTATTGGCTTTCGGGTTAATTGTATTTTCGATAATTACTGTGAACGTTTCATTTTGTGGCGCGTTTTGAATGGTCAGCGTTTCAGGTGTGAGCGCGTAATCATTTGGCGTAAGTTCGGTCTCATTTAAAACGACACGGTTTAGCGTTAAGTTTTCGCCATTCAACACTAAATTTGTGCTGATGTTTTGGCTGGCAGAATTGCGTTGCAACGTTAGCGTTGCTAATACTTTGGTATTTTCAGCATCCAGTGAGAAATGCAGTTTTACGTCGTGAATCAAAAATTCAGGAACAGTGTAATCGTTACGGTGAATAGTTTTGGGCGTTTTAGTGGTCATAATTTTTTAAAAAGTAAGCGTTAAAAGGCGATTGGGGTTAGCGACTGATTTTAATCATTCCCGATAACTCGCATACGCACTCGCTGTTTCCCATAATGCCACTTCTGTGACGTGAAAACCGTTGGCTTGCAAATGCTTAAAAATCATTTTGCTCAACACTTCGGCGGTTGGATGTTCTTCAAGCACCATAAAACGCTCTTCATTGGCAATGAGTGCTGGAATAATGGGGTCGTCTTTGTGTAATAAAAAGTTGTGGTCTAATTGCGTATTCACATAATTTTCGACGCATTCTTTTACGTCTGAAAAATCACACACCATACTTTGTTCATTCAAATTTTCATGCGTAATAGAAATCGCTGCCTTTACACTATGACCGTGCAAATGGCGACATTTCCCGCCGTGATTCATCAATCGATGCCCATAACAAAAATACACTTCTTTGGTAATCGTAAACATGTTTAACCTTTAATCGTTTTAATGGTGGCAGCAATTTCAAATTCGCCTGAAGGTAATGGCGACACGCGCACCACTTCGACAAATGCCGTTAAAGCGGGCGTGATTTCATTTTGGGGCGTGAGGTTAATTTCCATAGCTTTGCCTTCGTCAAACGTTTGCGTGGTGACAAACGATACACCTGAACCGCTCAACGAAGAGCAACGGGCGGCATGAAATTCGGTTGAATCGACCAATCGGTAGCGCATTTCACTGTCAATGCTGATTCGCATGTAAGCGCGTTTTTCGTCATATTGCATTTAATTTTTCCTGTCTTAAACGTGATTGCCGAAAATTTTACTATAAAATGGCGGTCTAAAATTTTTTACCTTGTCACTTTTGAGAGTTTTACATGAAAAAAGCCATTGTTTTAAC
>CAILJB010000065.1 GCA_903834465.1 uncultured Pseudomonadota bacterium
AAGACCCCCTAAAAGAAAAAGGGCTATAACAAAGAAACACCCCCACGCATGTGGGGAAGACCTCAAGTTTTAAATGTTGCGGGTGATACTTGTAGAAACACCCCCACGCATGTGGGGAAGACTACCACCTGATCCCATAAAGCCAATCGCTACCAGAAACACCCCCACGCATGTGGGGAAGACTACTGACCGCGATACCGTTTTAAGAGAAAATAAGAAACACCCCCACGCATGTGGGGAAGACATTAACGCACCAATCGTCAAACGGAACAAAAGAGAAACACCCCCACGCATGTGGGGAAGACTTTTGCAGGGAAGAAAAGATGATTACTGATACAGAAACACCCCCACGCATGTGGGGAAGACTCATTCATCGTTTTGATGATGTCAGGGACTGAGGAAACACCCCCACGCATGTGGGGAAGACCGTGCGTCATCTTTCCCGCGCCAACGGTGATAAGAAACACCCCCACGCATGTGGGGAAGACCCAGCGCAAAAGCGACAACTGATCGTGGAAGAAGAAACACCCCCACGCATGTGGGGAAGACAGTTCGATTGCAGCCATTGATATTTACGGCGCAGAAACACCCCCACGCATGTGGGGAAGACCATTTGTAGAATTTTGTACTGTATAACTTAATGGAAACACCCCCACGCATGTGGGGAAGACTTGTGTGATTTTAACGGCTGCGATATTTCTATCAGAAACACCCCCACGCATGTGGGGAAGACCTAGCAATAATTGAACCAGCGAATAAGGCAGAAGAAACACCCCCACGCATGTGGGGAAGACACCAACAAATTGTGGTGAGACAAAATTTCAACACAACATCTAGTAAAAAGCTAGAAATTATTAACCGACAAATTCACGAATTCTCTTGTCGGTTGTAATAAAACTCATCTTTTTCTAGCACCAATTGCAACCCCGAAACCTCAACCATTCGCCGCCGCGTATCACCAATTCCCGTCACTTCATAATGTGGTGATTTAGGAATCTCTCGAAAAATCATCAAACCACTTTCGGCTGGGCAATACTTGTGTAAATAATCGACAACTTTTTTCGCCGTCGCATCTTTCACGCCCGACACAAACACATTCGGACGCGGTTCAACAAACCACAATTTCATTCGCCCCCGCACCGCTGGCGGCAAATCATTAGCAATCACGACAATCATTTTTTCTTACCTCCGAGCATTTCTTCAATATCCAAACCGATTTTAGTGAGTAAATCCATTTCAATGACACGCTTGCGAAACGCCGATGACATTTTATGTTTGTTATAAACGCCAGCCATTTCAAGTGTCATCGCAAACGCTAAATCGATACACACATGTTCTTTATACAAATCGGCCATATCGTAAACAAACGGTAACGGACTCCCCGAATGAATAAAACCAATATGCGGCGAATACCCCATTGCATGAACTGCCGAACATAAAATCCCATAAAGTGCCGCATTTGCAGACGTTAAAATTTGATTGGTCACATCGCCCATTTCAAACTTTCCTGGCTCATACCTTCGACCTTTCCAACCGACTTTATATTGCTCGGCTTTTTGCTCATAAAGCTGTCGAACGCGATAACCTTCCATTCCTTTAAGTTGGTCAAGCGTTTTATCTTTCACATCGGGTTCAGGAAAACGCCTTGCAAACATTCTCCTTGCTACATCAAGTGATTTTTTCTCATCACACGCAATTTGCATCTGTTTTCTAAAATTTCGTGTATCAGAAGTGGGTGAAATTCCCGCAGCATAAAATAGCAGTGAATCTTCACCCACCCAGCAGACAGAGCAATTTGCCGCCGCTAAAATTTTAATCGCTTCGTGCGTCACGCTAGTGCCAGGCCCAAGTAGCAGCGTGTTAATTGTCGCAATTGGCAGCCGAATGAAATTAGCATCGCAATCAATCCACTTTACCGAACTATCATCAATTTCAAGCCGTCCACGTTCAAGATACAAGAAAGGGTATTTATCTTTGATTTGTGGCAATGTATCGCGGGTAACTTTGATAATTAGCCGAGTTATATCTAAATCGTCGCTCATAAAAACATCCCAAGTAAATACAAAAAAAGGAATTCAGAAATCTGAACTCCTTTTTTAAACACCCCCACGCATGTTGGGAAGACTAGTTAATCGTTGCAATAGGCAAGCGAATGACAGAAACACCTCCACACATGTGGAGAAGATAAAACAACTGAATTTTTAAAGAACCGCTCAACTAAATAACAGTCACACGCCTATCACGATAAAGTTTGCGCTCACCAAAACAAATGGGAACATCATTCAACGTTAAAACTTCGCCTTCATGTTCACCATCTAACACTTTAAAATCGAGTAATAAACTTTTTTCGGTCGCAATTTTTTCAGCTTTAGCAACGGCATCATCTTGAATTTCAAACGAATCACGATAAATAAAATCCGTCGGCACGCAAGATTTTCGCCCTAAAAACAAATCCCAAACGGGCTGTTGCAATTTTTCAGTAATCAAATCAGCGCGTTCATTCGGAACTTCCAACACCACGGCGAAATAAGCATCTTGCAAATAATAGCGATACGTCATTTTGGCACCACCACCGACCGCTTTTTTACCTTCGGCGGTTTTTGGAATCAGCAGCATTGTCCACGGGTCTTTGTCGTCATAACCAGAGCCAACCATGTGAAAATCACGCAATAATGGCAATCTATCCGTTTTTTCGCCTTTGTAATTTTTCCGAGCAAACGACAAAACGGTTTGTTTTAGCTGTGTAAATTCGGCTAACAGTTCACGCTGTTCGCCTTTCGCGCCAAGCGCACTACACACCAAACCCATTACACCCGATTTAGTCGGAAAATTAAGCGTGTCACGTCGCCCGAATTTAGAATCATGTCCCCACGATTGCAGTGGGGCTTCTAGCCACAGCAATAAATAACGGGTTGCCATAATCAAACCTCAACGTGTGATTTCAATTTTTTAACTAAATCGATAATGCTGCGAACGTTTCCACCTTTTCCAATCGTATATTCAGCCTTTTTACCAAACAGCGAGTCATACATTGTTTCTTTGTCATCTAAATAGGTATTTAACGCTTCAATGCTCGGTTCTAAAAAACCACCGTCTTTTGCTTTTTTAACGGGTGTTTCAAACGGCACTTGCAAACGTTGACCTTTTCGCACAAATACTTTTGCGAATTCCCACGGTGACGCGCCAGACATCGTCGTTTGCCGCGCACTTGGAACCGCTACAAATAATGCTTTCGTGAACGCTTCAATAGCATCAGATAAATTTTTACCTGCTAATGAATCATAAAGTTGTCCCAAATTTAAACTGACGTAACGGTAATACGTTGCCGAATTAAATTCTAAACTGCCCATGTGCGCCGAACCTTGTGATTCTTGCAAATCATCCAGCGCAGTAAAAAATTCAATTTCTGAACTGACTTTATGCGTTGAAATGGCATGTGAAAATGAACAAGACGCTTCAACGTTCAGTTCTGCCGCTTGAGCCACCATCCGTCCGAAAAGTGCAATATCGAGAGCATCGACAGCATCGGAAACATTACCAATCAATGCCGCCATTTCTTTAGCTTGTTTTTTGGAGTCTTTTTGTGTGATAACGCAATCGGGATTAAAACCTTCTTTTAAAAAAGCTTCGGCGAGAATATCTACTTCATTTGGACTTAAAAATAACAGTGTGTCGGTTTTTTCAGAGCTTTCATCCGCAACATCATCGACTACTTCATTATCTTTACCTTTCTTGGGTTTTTTATCGTCTTTTTTCTTGATAAAAATTTGTTCAATTTTATCGCCACAGGCTTTGGCTTGTTCATCGGTTGCACCTTTAGCGCGACAAGCCTTTTCAATCAATTTTGAAATTAACTTTGTGCGTGTGCCATGAATGACTTTATCGGAGTCATTCATCGCCAAACGTACATAGCGTTTCCAACACTGAGAACTCACACGAGCGCGTTCGACACCACCAACCATTGCTGATTTAGGTGAGCCGACATCATCACGGTTTAAACAAGAAACAGGGAAAGATTGGAGAATATGAAACTCGATAATTTGACCGGTAAAATTGTTCATTTGAAATCCTTAAAAATTGAAAAAAGTTATATGATTTTAATCTTTCGCCCCCTTTGAAGGGGGCAGCCTGAAAGGCTGGGGGATGTGCTTTAAATCGGCACAATCTGTAAAAGCCCACAACCAAAACTGCGTCCACGACCAATGCCTTGCTTGAAACTTTGGATAAACTTTTCTTTATCGATAACGGTTAATTGCCCCAAAATTTGGGCTTGTGCTTGTGTGACGGTTCGCCCTTCTTTCTCAAAACGTTTTACTGAAACATTACCAACGGCTATATGTTCAGGTTTCACTTCAAAACCCCATTGCGGTGCTTTTTCAACAAACCAACGCGCAATGTCTTCGCGTGTTCGCAGTGGATTGAGTTTTCCACCGCCTGATTCACGTTTGGTGGGATTCATAATTACTTCAAAGCGGTAATGTTTATAAGATAAAAATTTCTCAGAAATAATTTTGGGTTCGTCACTCAATTTTCCGTATTTGGGTTTATTTGGCATACGGTTGGACAACATTAAAATTTTGCGTCCAAAAAAATCACCGCCTTTGTCCACATATAAAAAACCACTGGGGACACTTTTTTGTTTTTCTTCTTCTGTGCGAACGTCGTCAAAAAGTTGATAAACAGCAAGATGCAATCGATAGCTACCTTCATCTTTATCTTTAATGTTTAAGGCTTTCACGTCAGCACGACCAAGATGTAAAACGCTGGCAATCATCATTCGTTGTCCTCAAGTGCAAAATTACGATAAAAATCCTGCGCCCAATGTGATTTCACACGTTGCGGATTAAAATGAAAATGGCACAAATTATCGAGCAACTTAACGTAATCAAGCGAAACGCCTGCTTTTGAACCAATCAAACTAAACAACGGGCGCAGAACACGACAAACTTCTTCGGTTGTTTCGCAAGCGAGCAAACGGTGTAATTTTGCTTTGGCTTGGTCACTTTCCTTGCCGTCTTCGTAACATTTCGCAATCGCTTGACCAATTTGAACCGTGCCATTTTGTTCAGCTTTTGCTTTTGCAATCGCTGACGCGATCGTGGCATAAGACAAACGATCATCATGTTCAATGTTGATAAAACGCGCGAGATATTCCCAACTTTGATATTCCGTTGCGGGATTGTCTGCACGTTTTAAGGCGGCAACTGCACCATTGTCTTCTTTTGTAATACGTTCCATAACAAATTTGACAAAATTCTCATTTCTACTCGGTGTTGTGGTTTCACTCATGCTTCAACCTCCTCTTGTTGTTTGGTATCTTTTAAATACTTGCCAAAGTTCGGCAAATTTTTCGCCCATGCGTCGAGTTGCCGCGCGGTATCGTGTGAACAGTAAGCGTTGTAGGCGGTGCTGGCAAAATGTGCGAACGTTTTGCGTAAGGAATTTGTATCACTTTCACCACACGCATCAACTAAATCTTGAAAGCGTCGCTCACAAAGTTGCCAAAATAAATGTGTAGCTTGCGCCGCTTCATTTTTACCTTCGGATTTTTGGTCTTTGAAATAATTAAACGTTGCACCGTAGACAATTTTTGAAAGATGGTCGAGTTCTTCCATTTCATTTTTTAAACGAGCGTACCAATTCTCACCTAAATCATCACTGTGTAAAAAACTCACCGATTCCACAAAATCATCCGAACCCGAAACATATTGCTCACCCGCGTTACTGCTCACCCGCAAACCACCTGACCACACGCCAATTGTTGCTAGATTCTCACGAGCGCGAAGTAAACCGCCTCGAATATAAATACAATCGGAACCGCTGCCGTTTTTTTCCATAAAACTCAATAACGCGGTTAAAGAACGCCATGGTCTACGTTCAGTATCAACCCACAAGACTTTCGGAATTTTGCTTGAGAAATTGGCGGCAACACTTGGGTCAACCATCATATTTTTGTAATCCAAATGCGAAATACCTTCGGAATAATGCAAGCCTGTTTCATTGAGTAAACAAAAACGCGACAGTGGAATTAAACGCCCCATTAAAGAATTTTGTAATTGTTTAGCGGTTTCACAATCCTCACCATCGGGCATTTTTTCCCACGGTGCAACGCCTAAACCGTTGTCATAAGCTAATCCGTTAATTTGTTCTTGCGTGAGAAGGTTAAGCCACAAGGTTTGTAATAACGTTTCGCCTTGCAGAAAATTATGCAGAAATCCCATAAAACCCAGCGAAGTTCCCGCTTTGCCAGTCGATGCTTTTCCTTTGTCGTTTGATTTACCTCGATAACCTGCCGACAAAACAATTGAGTTATCGGTTTTTTTGCCACCTAAACCAAACCCCATCAGTTGCACAATCAACATCGCTTTGTCTGCGTCGCTGAGTTCGGATTCAATTTGAATGGAATTTAAAACGGTGGTGTTGCCTGTGGCAATTTCAGGTAAAACTGCACCTAGATTTTGGGTTACAGCTGGCGAGATTTGCGGCATTTGCAAAAACGGTTTTTCACCGTAAAGCCAAAAGTCGTCGTGATGTTTAGTTAAATAATCCGAGCATTTTTGCGCCAATCCTTCTGCGCCTAATTTTGCCCATTCACCCTCGTCTTCGGGTGTGCAAGCGGCTTGTGCAATGGCGAGTAAAAGTTTGGTGATGGCGATTTTCTGAACAGGATTGCCCCCCAAAGCACGGTAATTGGTTTGAGAGAAAATTTGTTTTAGACTGACACGCCCTTCGTCAGCAATTGGAATCCACGGTGAATCAATCAGGTTGAAATGGTTTTCTAGCATCAAATTTCCTCTATTGTCTTGCGGAAGAAAATGGCAGAAAAATTAAACATGTTTCTGCCACGTTATGAAAACACCCCCACGC
>CAILJB010000066.1 GCA_903834465.1 uncultured Pseudomonadota bacterium
GTTTGTTACTCACTTCGTCATCTACAATAATGATTCCAGAAGGGAGTTTTTTCGCATTGGGAATTAAGCCTGCTTTAAAGTGATTCCAAGCAGTTCGATAACCAATGCCTTGTTTTTTTGCGTAATCTGATAATTTCATGCGTATAAAATACCATCTTTTTCTATTTTTTACCATGATTTATTTAAAAGAAAAAGATATCCTTCTCTTTTCAATGCCGCCTCAAAAAATCGAGGCGGCATTTTTTTTGCCTGTCTTTAGCCTTTGTTATATTTATATTACATCTAATTGCTATGACTGTAATTTTAGTTGTGTCACTTTTTTAAAAAATCAGACCGATTTGAGACTCCGACTTTGTTAGAATGATAAGAATGACTGTAAGAATTTTAGTTAAAAAATTTGATACGGGCAGAGGCGTAAACTGAAAAGCCTTACGAGTAGGTAAAAACATCTTTTGGAGTATTTCACATGAGTGATAACGTTAATCCGACCAACCTGTTCGGACAATATGTTCCCGCAGGGAGTTATCAAAACAGCAGTTCCAGTATTTCAGTGACCATTAACGCACAATGTACGCGCTTTGATGGTGGTGTTATTCCCTCAACGCTAACGTACACGACAGATGTGGCAGTTGTTATCGATGATATTGCAAATTCAAACGGCAAACTGGTTATGCCAGCAGGCAAAGACCCCAGTCAACCAAATCCAACTAATAAATTCGGACAATATGTGCCAGCAGGCAGTTATCAAAACAGTAGTTCGGATATTTCGATTATCCTGAATGCAGAATGTGAACAAACAGGTGGCAATCGAGTACAATCACCACCTTTGACGTTTTTAGCGACGGATGCCGTAAATATCAGCGATATTGAAAACAGAGAAGGCACGCTTCAAATCATTAAGTCTTAAAAATTTTAGGTATGAACCTAGAACCATTGAGTAAAAACATTTTTTTATAAATTTTTATTAGGAGTATTTTATGGATTGCTTTATCGGTACAATTTACGCGTTTGGTTTTAATTATGCTCCGGTAGGTTTCGCGTTTTGTGATGGAAAGACAGTGCCTTTTACTCAATATCAAGCACTTTACGCCTTAATTGGTATGTATTATGGTGGTGATGGTAGAACAATCATCGGATTGCCCAATTTACAAAGCCGTGTTCCGGTTGGTCAATACACCAGCTCATCAACAATCGGCAATCTCACTGTACACAACATTGGCGCAACAGGTGGATTGGAAAATTCCGCAGGAAAAGGAACTGGAATAGGAACTGGAACGTTCACATTAACCCCCGCGCAAGTTCCTTTAGCCGCTCACACGCATCCTTCTACATTCACACCAACAATTGGTTCACAAACCGTTAAAATTCCTGGCGCGACTGGCACTTTAGCGGTCGGTGTTGAAGTTGATGTGACTACTTCTGCTTCTGCGGGGACATTTTCTGGTACTACTAATCAACTTAGCACATTAGGCAAAAGTTATGCAGCAGCAGGCGGAACACAAACTGCGTTAGCAGGTGTTAAAACAACCGTTTCGGGTAATGCCTCAACAGGTGATATAAATTTTACGCTCAATAATCTCGTGACAGGGGGGACTGCGGCTGTCCAAGCTAACACGGCGACAACAGCGTCTGCTGTGAATGTTCCGGTTTCTGTTTCTTCAGTTTCGGTTCCAACAGTAATGCCCTTCTTAGCTTTGAACTTTTGTATCGCGCTTAATGGTCTTTGGCCTGATCGCCCATAACAATGGATGATTTAAGCGAACTAAACATGGCACTTTTTTCGCCACACCTTAATACAGTTTTCACATTCGAAACTGAAGACGGTGTGGCGGTTCCGGTGACATTGACAAAATGCGAAGAGAATCCGCGTGGCACTATGCCTAATGCTAAACGCATCGCGTTTAGTCTTTATCTTGAATGTGCCGCTGAGATAATTTCACCGGACTTTCAAAGTGGAAATTTAGCATTAGTTTCGCCAGCGGTTGGACGAGTAGGTCCTATTCATGTAGGGCGTGTATTCTCTGAACCCGCAAAAGCGGTATTTCAAATTGTATTCAACTAAAGTGAGAAGTCACAAAGCATGAGTAAATTTTCAGGTGCATTTACACTTTACGGCGGGTTGTCATTGCGTCTTGTTGCGCCCTCCGATGATGATTTTCTTGTGCAGCTTTTTATCGATGTTCGTCCTTGGCTTTCATGGGTTGAGGGCGGACGCGATTTTATCCGTCATTTATACGAACAACAATACAAAATAATGCGTGCTGGGCAAGAAGGTGTTTACCCTGAACATCTTGATTTTGTTATTGAAAAAGCTGGACAACGAATAGGACGCTTAGTTATTGATTTAGGCTATGCAGATTGGCGCATTTCTGAATTGCAATTGATTTCGCAAGTCCAAAGCAAAGGCATTGGTACTAATTTATTACGCAGTTTGCAAGCGGCGGCAGGTAATGCCACGATACCAATTACATTATCCACCCCGATGGATTTTTTCAGTGCCAAAACATTTTATGAACAGCTTGGTTTTCGAGTGACAGCAGTAGAACCACCAGTCTATCACATGGCATGGTTTCCGCCGCGTCATCCTATGGCAAGTCCTCAAATAATAAGTTGAAAAATTTAAATTTTTTGACTAAATCTCGAAACAACTTATAGCAAATTCATTTCACTGCCCCATAAAGTGTGGGGCGGTAACTATAAAACTATCAGTGTGTCATAAACATGATTAGCAAATACTTCAATCCGTACACCGATTTTGGTTTTAAAAAATTATTTGGCGAAGAAGCAAGCAAAGACTTGTTGGTTGATTTTCTCAACCAGCTTTTACCGCTTCAACATCAAATCAAAAAATTAACGTTCAAAAACAATGAAAATCTGTCCGATACCAAAGAAGAGCGAAAATCTATCTTCGATATTTATTGTGAAAGTAAAACAGGGGAAAAATTCATTGTTGAAATGCAAAAAGCGAAAATGAATTTTTTTAAAGACCGTTCGTTATTTTATTCGACATTTCCAGTGCGAGAACAAGCTCAAAAAGGCGAATGGAATTTTTATTTATTGCCCGTGTATTTCATAGCGATTTTAGATTTTGAATATGATGAAAAAGAAGATGAACGTAAATTTCGCCGCGACGTGTGCCTGAAAGACCAAGACGGCGATATTTTTTACGACAAATTGCATTTCAAATTTTTGCAAATGCCGCTTTTTATCAAACAAGAACACGAACTTGAAACGCATTTTGATAAATGGGTTTATTTTCTAAAGCATTTGGAAGATTTTGATCATATTCCAACCATTTTAAATGAACCGATTTTCCAAAAAGGCTTTGACATTGCCGAAGTATCTCACTTGAGCAGTGATCAGTACGACGCTTATTTGAAAAGTAGATTGTCTTACAACGAGAATAAAGCGGTGAAGGATACGGCTTTTAGCGATGGTAAAGCTGAAGGAAAAATTGAGGGCAAAATCGAAGGCAAAATCGAAATCGCAAAAACCATGCTCGAAGCGGGTTTTGATATTGCCACTATCGCCGATATTACAAAATTAACACTAAAAGAAATTGAGACTTTGAAATGAACACCATCCAACCTACTAAAAAAGAATTCCTCTTCATCGACGCAAACGTCGCGGATAAACAAACCCTTATCGCTGGCGTTGCACCAAACGTTAAAGTCGTCGAACTCAACGACAAATCCAACGTGCTTGACCAAATGGTTGCCGCACTTAAAGGACAAAAAAACCTCGATGCCATTCACATTATCTCGCACGGCAGTGAAGGCGAATTGGATTTTTCGAGCGGCGCGTTAAACAGTAGCAATCTTTCAAGTTACACCGCTCAACTTAAAAAAATCGGCTCGTATTTAGCAAAAGACGGCGATATTTTGCTTTACGGTTGCGACGTGGCAAAAGGGGCGGATGGCAATGCGTTTATCAATTCATTAGCGAAAGTAACAAAAGCGGATATTGCCGCAAGTACCGATGCAACGGGTGCAAAAAATTTAGGTGGCGATTGGGTTTTAGAAAACAATGCGGGCGTAATTTCAACTCCCTCGCTTCATTTTTCTGATGCTTACAATCAACTTCTGAGTAATGTCACCACATCATTTAGCGGCACATTGGTTGAGGGGAATACATATTACGTTGCTCCTAACTTAGATACGCTGGGAACATTAACTCCGAACTATATCAATCCAACTGATCCTTCCAATCCAATTGCTGAAACCACTAGTACAGGCTATTTTTTTAGTCGCAACATCACAATAAGCACTCCAGGTACTTATACAATTGCTGTCACTTCAGCATCGCTTTATCCGACTTCTGATCTTAACCACAGCACCACCCCTAGCAGCGATACTTATCTGCTTCTCTATACATCAGCATTTAATACTACAGACACAGCACTAGAAAGCTATGCAAAAATGTTATATGCCAACGACGATACGAGTGGCTCTGATCAGAAATCGACAATAACTGCAGTCTTAGCGGCTGATACATATACCATTGTTGCGTCTAGTTTCGCTTCTAGTTTTATAGGTGACATTAGCTTTGATGTAACGGGGCCGTCGAGCGTAACTATTGCGCCTAATGCTTATTCAAGTGATATTCCAACCGTTTCTACCGTAGCAATCACCGCCGCAACAGGCATACAAAACAATACGTTAAATGCAGGGGATGTAGTAACCGCTACCGTGACGATGAGCGGGGCTACTACCGTTGATACAACAGGAGGTACACCTCAACTCGCTTTAAATATCGGTGGTGCAACCGTACAAGCCAACTACGCTGGCGGTTCTGGGTCAACAGCATTAACCTTTACTTACACCATTCAATCAGGTCAGACTGATGCTAACGGCATTAGCATTGATGCCAATAGCCTATCGTTAAATGGTGGTACGCTAAAAGATGCCGCTGGTAATGATGCCACACTTACACATTCACTTGTTTTTGATAACGGCAGTTATATGGTCGATACCACTGCACCAACTTTCGATGTTTCTCCAACAGCGGGTACGGTTACGTCTAGCGGTTTTACCCCTTCTGCTTCTTTGGATGAATCAGGCACGATTTATTATGTTGTCGTACCGAATAATGATACAGCTCCATCTGTTGCAAATGTTAAAGCAGGCGTAGCTTCTGGTGGTGTGGCTTTAGCATCAGGAACATACAACGCAAATACGGGTAGTTTTGATAGTTCATTTAGTGCTGTGACTGGGTTGAGTGCAAGCACTA
This sequence comes from uncultured Pseudomonadota bacterium, assembly GCA_903834465.1. Lineage (GTDB taxonomy): Bacteria > Pseudomonadota > Gammaproteobacteria > Methylococcales > Methylomonadaceae > UBA10906. The sequence continues at coordinate 5,230 of CAILJB010000066.1, forward strand.
CTTATGATGTTTATTTCGTTGCAACGGATGCGGCGGGAAATGATCAGACGAGTGTGTCCAAAGTTACTCAGACGACAGCCAGCATTCCACCAACCATCACGTCAGCGACTTATGATTCTTTAGGCAATATTCTGACCGTGACTGGCGCGAACATGACTACCGGCGACACCATCGATGCCACTAAGCTGACGTTTACGGGCGAGGGCGGTGGTACTTACACTTTAGCTGGAACTTATAACGTCTTAGCGAGCAGTGCTACCACTTTTAGTATCACGCTGAACGACACGGATGCGATGAATGTGGAGGGCTTACTGAATTACAACGGTACAGTATCTCTAACTAGCACCACTTATAATCTTGCTGGGGCAACCAACTGGGATGTTACTAAATCAGCGGCGGCTGATTTAACTGGCAACGGCATTACTGTCAGCAACACACAGGATCCGACTATCACCAGTGCTACCTATAACGCTAGTACGGGTGTTTTGACAGTGACTGGCACGGGCATGGTAGCAAAACCAGGTGTGAATAACGACATCACTGTCGGCAATCTGACCCTGAAGGGCGAGGGTAACGACACCCGCCTACTGACCTCGAGCGATGTGGAAATCACCAGCAGCACCTCGTTCAGCGTTACGCTGAATGTCCCCGACCGGACAGCGGTGAATCTACTCCTCAACAATAACGGCACCGCATCGACCGGCAACACCACCTACAACCTTTCAGCAACACTCGGTTGGAATACCAACATCAACGACGGCAACCTTGCGGACTTAACGAACCCAGTCACAGTTAGCGGTCTGGATGCCGCACCTACCGCTACGGCAGGCGGCACGTCGGCTTACACCGAGGGTGGCAACGCTGTCGCTATTGACACTACCGTTACGCTCAATGATGTTGACGACACCCAACTTACTGGCGCGACCGTTACCATCAGCAACGGAAAAACTAGCGGTGATGCGTTGGCAGTTGCCACGCAAAATGGTATTTCTGGCACTTACGATAGCACCACAGGTGTACTGACATTAACTGGTACCGCGACGCTTGCTCAATATCAAACCGCTTTGCAATCGGTGACATTTAGCAGTAGTTCTCAAAATCCGACTGCCAACAGTGCCAGCCGCACCATCACTTGGGCTGTAACCGACAATAATGCTGGTGCTGGTGGCGTTGGAGTTAAAACCAGCACGGGCGTAACATCCACCGTCAATATCACTGCCGTTAATGACGCGCCGACTGCCGTCGCGTTGTCAGCCAACTCAGTTTCTACTTACGACTCTAACGGTCAAACTATCGGTGCCTTGACAGCAACTGACCCTGACGACAGCGCGTGGACATTTAGCATTCAATCTGTGATGTTGGGCAGTAGTGATGTAACCAGCAGTAATTTATTCAGTTTAAGTTCTAGTGGGTTAGTTGCCTCGGACAATTTGCTAGCCGCAAGCCCTTCTACGTTAACACCAGGAGCTTATACGGTAGTGGTTCGTGCAACCGACAGTGGTGGGCTGTCCCGTGATGAACCGATGACGGTGAGTGTCAGTAATGACTTGACCGTTACCACCAATTTAGATTCTGGTGATGATGCCACGATTGGAGCGAATTATACGGCTGATAAAGCTGATGGCGGCGGTCTCTCCTTGCGCGAAGCACTGAACTACGCCACCAGTGGTACCACTATTAAATTCGCCGCTGGGTTAAATGGTCAGACCATCGCGCTCACTAGCGATGCCGCTGTCCCAGATGGCGTAACATTCGATACCACTGGTGTAAGTTCATTGACGATCTCGGGCAATCATTTGAATTTGGCGGGAACACTGACATCTAATGAGCCAACTAACGATGCGCTGACCATTTCATCA
>CAILJB010000067.1 GCA_903834465.1 uncultured Pseudomonadota bacterium
GTTTGTTACTCACTTCGTCATCTACAATAATGATTCCAGAAGGGAGTTTTTTCGCATTGGGAATTAAGCCTGCTTTAAAGTGATTCCAAGCAGTTCGATAACCAATGCCTTGTTTTTTTGCGTAATCTGATAATTTCATGCATATAAAATACCATCTTTTTCTATTTTTTACCATGGTTTTTTTAAAAGAAAAAGATATCGCTCCCACCATTTCGGTGAGAGCAACAAATGTTTTACTCAACAGAAAACTCGCGCATCATGCCCATGTCTTCGTGTTCTAAATTATGGCAATGATACAAAAATAAACCTTTGTAATCTTGAAATGGTTTAATAATTCGCACTTTTTCCATCGGCATGACCAGCACGGTATCTTTCAAACCACTATCAATAAAGCCTTCGCGCACGGTATCGTAATCGGTGGTATCGCCAGAAATACTACGGCTGGCAATTTCAAATTGCTGACCATGTAAATGAATCGGATGTGCCATTGATAAATTCATACCACCCATCATGCCCATTCCACCACTGCGTTTCATTTCACCGCCGTTATTATGTTGGTCATGTTCATTAGACTTATTGTCCATTTTCATACCACCCGCGCCATGTGCGTGGAAGATTTCAATTAACTGCACGCTGCCTACTTTCACACGTTCAAACGGCAACGGATTATTGAATTCGTACGCATGCCCATTAAGCAACATTGACATCGGTGCTTCAGAAATACCAATCGGTAACGGATTATTTGGATTGGCTGTATCGCTGATTTCATAGCGTTTAAATTTCGATAATTTCATTGGCAATTTTGGACTGTCGCTGACTTTGCGTGTTACACGCATGGTGCAAATCGGATATTCGCTGCCAACAGGTAAACCGCCGTGATTCATCCCCATGCTCATTTTGGGCAACACGCCTGAGAACGCTAAACTTTTTAATGTGATAGTGGTGCCTTCGTTGCGTCCGCTGAAATCTGCCCACACATCTAACCGTTCACCCGGTGCAAGCATGACGTAAGGTTTTGTTTCGGGTTGTTCTAACAAACCACCATCAACGCCAATCACCGTGACGGGCATGCCATCATCCCATGCTAATTTGTAAATACGCGAAGTGGAACCATTCATGACACGGAAACGATACGCGCGACTTGCAACATCTAAATGAAAATTTGGGAAACCATTAACTAAAATTTTATCGCCCGTAAAACCGGTCATTTTATTGTGCATCATGGGCGAATAAACAAGCTGATTTTGACTATCGAATTGTTTATCTTGAATCACCAACGGGATTTCATATTCACCAGACGGCAATTCTAACGCGGCTTCTTCTTCGTCATTAACAATCAACGCGCCGCCTAATCCAAAATAGAATTGTTTAGCCGTCGCACCATGTTGATGAGTGTGATAAATATTCATGCCTGCACGATTAACCACTTCAAATTCATAAACCAACGTTTCGCCAGAATCAATTGTGTATTGCGGATGACCGTCCATCACTTGCGGAACATGCAAGCCATGCCAATGTGTCACCGTTGGTTGTGATAAACCATTGTGCAGATAAATACGGACTTTTTGTCCTTTTTGCAGGCGAATAATGGAACCCAAATATGAATTTGGAATATCGACCACCGTATTTTTTGGACCTTTGATTAAACGCGCCGAATATTGCAACATGTTCGTTTTTGCGCCGTCCAAAATGGAAATTGCCGCCGGTTTGCAAAATAAATCCAATTCAACATCAGGATGAAAATTCGGAGACGCTTTGTTAGGCGTAATTTTCGGATACATCAGCTCGTCAGTGTGTTTATTGTGCATCATCATTCCCATGCCTTCCATGGCGCGAGCTAAATTCGGCACAGTCGTAAATCCAAGTAAGCCTAAACTTGATTGCCCTAAAAAACGACGACGGGATTCATTAAACGCGCTCATAACATCTCCTCAGACCTGAAGTCTTAAATTGAAAAGTGCGACAAAATGTCGCAGTCGGTTTCGAGTTTAGGTGAGAATGTAGGCGTGTTCAAGTTAAATTAACATGACGCAAAGGTTGAAAATTACGGTTTTTAAACGTAAAGAAAAAACTAAACGCTAACTTTTTGAACTGGTTAAAGGTTTTTTTATCTCTCTTGAGCATTTTTAGGTTAAAATGCGACCCTTTCAACCAGCCTTTTTAACTCATTTTAGAGTAAGTAAACACATGACAGATTTATCCCTTTATAGAAATATCGGTATTTTCGCCCACGTTGACGCGGGAAAAACAACGACTACCGAACGTATTTTGAAATTAACCGGTAAAATTCACAAAATCGGTGAAGTACATGACGGCGCGGCAACCACCGATTTCATGGAACAAGAACAAGAACGCGGTATTACCATTCAATCAGCAGCAACGACCTGTTTTTGGAAAGATCACCGCTTCAACATTATTGATACCCCAGGTCACGTTGATTTCACCATCGAAGTTTATCGTTCATTAAAAGTATTAGACGGCGGTATTGGCGTATTCTGCGGTTCAGGCGGTGTTGAACCACAATCAGAAACTAACTGGCGTTATGCGAACGATTCAAAAGTTTCGCGTGTTATCTACATCAACAAATTAGACCGTATTGGTGCAGATTTTTACCGCGTGGTAAAACAAGTTGAAGACGTTTTAGCAGCAAAACCGGTTGTCATGACATTGCCAATCGGCGTTGAAGACCAATTCTCAGGCGTAGTTGATTTGTTGACCATGAAAGCATGGGTTTGGGATGAATCAGGCGATCCATTGAAATACGAAATCAAAGACATTCCTGCGGATATGCAAGCGAAAGCCGAAGAATGGCGCACAAAATTGGTCGAAGACGTTATTGACCAAGACGAAGAAGTTTACGAAAAATATTTAGACGACGAAATTGCACCAGACATTGATGTTCTGAAAAAATGTATCCGTAAAGGAACCATTAACATGGATTTCTTCCCGACATTCTGTGGTTCATCATTCAAAAATAAAGGTGTTCAATTAGTTTTAGACGGCGTAATTGATTACTTACCTTGCCCAACCGACGTAAATCCACAACCAGAAGTTGATTTAGACGGCAACCCAACGGGTACTTTTGCGGTTGTTGACGCAGAACGTCCATTACGCGCCTTAGCATTCAAAATTATGGATGACCGTTTCGGTGCGTTGACTTTCTTGCGTATTTACTCAGGTAAATTGGAAAAAGGTACCAGCGTTTTAAATACTTTCACAGGTAAAACCGAGCGTATCGGTCGTATCGTGGAAATGCACGCCGACACCCGTAACGAATTAGAATCAGCGCAAGCGGGCGACATCGTTGCTGTTTTGGGCATGAAAAATGTGCAAACAGGTCACACGTTGTGCGATCCAAAATTCCCCGCGACATTAGAACCAATGGTATTCCCAGAACCTGTTATTTCGTTGGCAATTTCGCCAAAAGATAAAGGTGCAGCTGAAAAAATGGGCATCGCGCTTGGTAAAATGATTCAAGAAGATCCATCATTCCACGTTGAAACCGACGAAGACAGCGGCGAAACCATTTTGAAAGGCATGGGCGAATTACACTTAGATATTAAAGTGGACATTTTACGTCGTACCCATGGCGTTGACGTTATCGTTGGTAAACCACAAGTGGCATACCGCGAAACGATTACGCGCGAAGTGGAAGACGAATACACCCACAAAAAACAATCAGGTGGTTCTGGTCAATACGGTAAAATCAACTACATCATCACCCCAGGTGAACCAGGTTCAGGTTTCGTCTTTGAATCAAGCGTTACTGGCGGTAACGTACCACGCGAATACTGGCCAGCAGTTGAAAAAGGCTTTAAATCAATGCTTGATAAAGGCGTTTTAGCGGGCTTCCCTTGCTTAGATTTCAAAGTCAACTTAACGGACGGTGGTTTCCACGCGGTGGATTCATCAGCAATTGCATTTGAAATCGCGGCAAAAGCAGCGTTCCGTCAAACCATGCCAAAAGCAGGGCCACAATTGATTGAACCAATCATGGCTGTTGACACGTTCACACCATCTGATCACGTTGGTGACGTAATCGGCGATTTAAACCGTCGTCGTGGCATGATTAAATCACAAGATGCAGGTCCAACGGGCGTTCGTATCAAATCAGAAGTGCCATTAAGCGAAATGTTTGGTTACATCGGTGATTTGCGTACCATGACTTCAGGTCGTGGTCAGTTCTCGATGGAATTCTCACATTACTTGCCTTGCCCTAAAAACGTGGCTGACGAAGTAATTAAAGAAGTGACCGAACGTAATAAAGCGAAAGAGAAAAAATAAGCTCTTTTAAGCTGAAAACAAAAGGCGCAAGTTGCAAAAATGCAGCTTGCGCCTTTTTTTGTTCTAGTATTGTTTACTCTTTTACAGTGCCTCAAATAACCGATAAGCCACGTCGCCAGCCACCTTGTCTTTCAATAATTGCCAGTGTTTTGGTAATTGTTCGAGTATTAAACCTGTTTCTGTTTCAATATAAATTTTCGCGTAGGGAGCAAGCCAGTTTCCTTTATCAAGTAATTCACAGCTTTGCTCAACTAAACCAAATCCAAACGGCGGGTCAATAAACACTATGTCAAATTGCAGTTTAGTTGGTTTGTTTAAATAAGCCAGCGCATCTAATTGAATCGTTTGAATTTGCGAGGCATTTAATTTTTCTACATTAGCTTGCAATATTCGATACGCTGCCAAATTATTCTCAATTTGAACAACTGCTTTTGCCCCACGCGACGCGACTTCGAAACTCAGTGCGCCACTGCCCGCAAATAAATCCAAACATCGACTGTTAAAAATATCCGCTTGTAACCAATTAAATAACGTTTCTCGCACACGATTAGGTGTTGGGCGTAAACCTTGAACGTTAACAACGTCGATTTGCCGACTGCGCCATTGTCCGCCAATAATTTTAATTTTATTATTCACAAAATAATCAATCCATCTTCCATATAAAAATTGAAATTGAAATTAAATCTGTACACCAAACCAGGCTAACAGTTTAATCATACCGAAATAAGCTAACGCCGTGACGAAACATGCGGCGGTTAAACTTAACCAAAAATTCAAACCAACACGAAGTAATAGTGGCAAAGCGATAAACAGTAATAACGATGGTACAACTAGCCAAAAAATACCTTGCGACAGTGCCGCGACTGGTTCAATTTCGCCGGTGTCTAAATAAAGCCAAATGAAGGCAAATAACGACGTAAGTGGTAAAGAGGCGAGAGCAGCTCCCCAAAAAGAGCTACGTTTTGCTAATTCAGTGACAGCAATTAGAAGAATTGCTGAGAAAATAATTTTTAGGGCGTATTGCCACATAGTGGCTTGTTATGACTTGTCTGCGTATAACACATATTTAGATTTACCGGATTGTTTGGCTTGATACATTGCTGAATCGGCATGTTCTAATAATTCTTCAGGTGTAGATTTATCTTGCGGATAAAGTGTCACCCCAATACTCGCGCTGACGTGTGCAATATCATTATCAAGTTGAATAGGTTCATTGATATTATGTAACAATCTATCCAGCAATGTTTCATAATCGCAAGGATTATTCAAATCCCCAAATAGAATGACAAATTCATCGCCACCCAATCGCGCCACAGTATCATTGGCGCGTAATAATTTAGAAAAACGATGAGCAACTTCTTTTAATAATTCATCGCCTGCGCCGTGACCTAACGTGTCATTTACAGCTTTAAATCCATCCAAATCCAAATAACAAATTGCTAATGTGTTACGGCTACGTTCTGCTCTCGCCAATGCTAGATTTAAGCGATCTGCAAGCAAAACACGATTAGGCAATCCAGTCAGTGCATCATGATGGGCATGGTGTTCTAATTCGCGTTTGAGTTCGAGTAAATTAGCAACATTGGAAAAAACCGCAACGTAATTCGTTAGTTCGCCATATTCATTTTTGACCGAAGACAACGTTAACCATTCTTCATCGCGTGGATTATCGGCAATTTGACTATAAACTTCACCGCTCCAGTAACCATATTGTTCAAGTTCTTGCCAAATTTTTTCAAACAATGCGCCGTATTTTAAAGAAATTTTTAAATCGGGGAGATGCTGCTCCGCCGCATCAGGCAATAAATGTTGACCAATCAAATCGGGTAAATGCTTGCCAATTAAATCTGCCGGAGACAATTTTTTTGTGCGGCTAAATGATGGATTGACTTCAATAACGTTTAAATTTTTATCAGTAATGCAAATGGCATCTAAGGTATTTTCAAATACGTTAGAGGCTAATCGCTGTTTAGCTTCAATTTTTTGACGTTCGACGATTTCCTTCATGAGCTGAACTGTTCGATTACAGACATTGTCGTACATCGACAAAATGGCTTGAATAAGCGCATTCATTGCCTCGCTCATTTCTTGTTCGGTTTGGAGTTTGGCTTCGTCTAAGGTCGCGCCTTCTTGCATGAGTTGAACCATTTTCGCCATGCGTTTATCGCTATCTAAAATGTGAAAAGCCAGCCAGCGTGTTAAAAACGATAATATGTCTTCGACGATTTGCGTGGCACTTAGCTGACCTTCTTCGTTTTTTAGAAAAATAATTTCATCAATAAATCGACTGTGTGTTGCCTTATGTTTGAGTTCTAATTCGTCATCACTAAAATATTGATGCCAAATACCTTCTTCGGTTTGAAAATGATAAATTGCGTAATCGGTTAATTCATTAAAAACAGAATTTAACGTGATGGAGTCTGCTTGATTAACTAATTGTTTTGCCAGTGAATTTAATAGATAGACAAGTTTTTTATGTTGCTCATCAATGATGGCAATACCCGTATCAAAATTTTCATTCCACGGAAAAATTTCAATATTGGTGACGACTGGATTATCTGCTTCTCTCATCGGTACCTTCCCTTAATGTGCAAAAATTCAATATACTCGCGCTTTGGGCGTAATCATTTCAACGTCATTGGTTAAAGTGTACAAATGCACGGGACGATAATCAATTTTTACTTTATTTTTATGTAACCACGTTAAGGTATGTTTTAACCAATTCGCATCGTCACGCTGTGGATAATCTTCTCGCGCATGACCGCCTCGACTTTCGTGTCGATTTGCTGCCGCATGAATGGCGACGCTGGCTTGAGCAAGTAAATTGTCTAATTCCAAGGCTTCGACTAAATCCGTATTCCAAATTAGCGAACGGTCTTTTAAACCCAAATTTTCAAACGATTCGCGTATTGCAGTAATTTCGGCAACACCTTCGTCTAACGTGGTTTGCGTTCTAAAAACCGCCGCGTTGTTTTGCATGGTCTTTTGCATGGCTAAACGAATGTCAGCCGTTTTTAATTTTCCATCAGTATTACGGATTTTTTCAAATCGCGCTAAGGCATCGGCATAACATTCTGGTTTTAAATCAGTGTGCGGTTGGTTAGGTGTAATCAATTCGGCGCATCGTAACGCGGCGGCACGCCCAAAAACCACTAAATCTAATAGTGAATTTGAACCCAAACGGTTTGCACCATGAACCGAAACACAAGCCGCTTCACCAATTGCCATTAAACCTTTTACAACTTTGTCCGGAGAAACACCCCCACGCATATAGGGAAGGTTTGGCGAAGCAACTTGTGTTTCAGGACTCAATTGTTTAATTACAACTTCGGCGTGATAATTGGTCGGAATGCCGCCCATGTTGTAATGAACAGTGGGTAAAACAGGAATTGGTTGTTTTGTGACATTGACACCGGCAAAAATTCGCGCCGTTTCAGAAATCCCCGGTAAACGTTCATGAAGTAGAGCAGGGGGCAGATGTTCTAAATGTAAATAAAGATGGTCTTTCAATGCACCGACACCACGTCCAGCATGAATTTCCATCGTCATGGCACGACTGACCACATCGCGTGAGGCTAAATCTTTGGCGGTTGGCGCGTAACGCTCCATAAAACGTTCACCTTCCGAATTGGTTAAATAACCGCCTTCGCCGCGTGCGCCTTCGGTAATTAAACAACCTGCGCCGTAAATGCCTGTAGGATGAAATTGGATAAATTCCATATCTTGCAACGGCAAACCCGCACGCAACACCATCGCATTGCCATCACCTGTCACGGTATGTGCGGAGGTGCAGGAAAAATAGGTTCGTCCATAACCACCGGTTGCGAGAATCGTTGTATGTGCTTTGAAAAGATGCAACGAACCATCGTCTAAACACCACGCGACAACGCCCCGGCATTCGCCATTTTGCATAATTAAATCGAGGACAATGTATTCAACGAAAAATTCAGCGTGATGTTTTAAGGCTTGTTGATAAAGCGTGTGCAAAATGGCGTGACCGGTTTTATCTGCCGCTGCACAAGTGCGTTGCGCTTGACCTTCGCCGTAATGCGTGGTCATACCACCGAATGCGCGTTGATAAATTTTACCATCGGCTGTGCGTGAAAATGGCACGCCGTAATGTTCTAATTCAATAACAGCAGGAATTGCCTCGCGGCACATGTATTCGATAGCATCTTGATCGCCGAGCCAATCTGAACCTTTAACGGTGTCATAAAAATGGTATCGCCAATCGTCTTCGCCCATATTGCCCAACGCGGCACTGATTCCGCCTTGTGCGGCAACGGTGTGACTGCGTGTAGGAAAAACTTTGGTGAGGCAGGCGGTTTTTAAACCTTTTTCGACGGTGCCGAGGGTGGCGCGTAATCCTGCCCCTCCCGCACCGACCACAACCACATCGTATTCATGTGTAATTAGTTTCGTCATTTGGGCAGGGCAGAAATTGGATTATTTAATCCGTGTGACGGGGGGTTTCGGCTGAACGCATAAAGGAAATAGGCGCGTCATCTTCGCTATCAAAACTGACCATTTCCCAAGCATCTTTATTTTCCAAAAGCGTGCGTAATAACCGATTATTTAGACCATGACCCGATTTATGACCGGTAAATTCACCAATCAAACTGTGACCAAGTAAATATAAATCACCAATTGCATCGAGAATTTTGTGTTTTACAAATTCGTCAGCATAACGCAGACCATCTTCGTTAATCACTTTGTCATCATCGACGACAATGGCATTATCTAAGCTGCCACCTAACGCTAAATTATTTTCACGCAAGGTTTCAATGTCTTTCATAAAACCGAATGTTCGCGCACGACTCACTTCGCGTACAAATGTGGTGGATGAAAAATCCATTGTGGCGGTTTTAACGTGATTTTCAAAAGCTGGATGTTCGAAATCAATGGTAAATGTCACTTTAAAACCGTTAAACGGTTCGAATGCCGCCCATTTGTCACCCTCTTCAACGCGGATAGGGCGTTTAATTCGCAAATATTGTTTAGGGCAATCTTGTTCTTGCACGCCTGCCGATTGCAATAAAAATACAAAAGGCCCTGCACTGCCGTCCATAATGGGTACTTCCGGCGCAGAGACATCAATAATGGCATTATCAATCCCTAAACCCGCAAATGCAGATAACAAATGCTCTACGGTAGAAATTTTCACATCGCCGCAAACCAATGTGGTGGAAAGCGTGGTTTCACCAACATTTTCCGGCGTAGCTTGAATCGTGACGGGATTTTCTAAATCAACACGGCGAAAATGAATGCCGGTATTCGGTTCAGCGGGATGCAAAGTTAAATAAACTTGTTCACCGGTGTGCAGACCTACGCCAGTGGCGCGAATGGTATTTTTTAAAGTTCGCTGTTTAATCATAACGTGAGTTGCCCGTTAAAAATAACGCGCCCAGTTGAGCGCGTTTGTTGCGTTGTGTGCAGCTAAATAACCTGCAACGATGTTTTTGTGATGTACTTAATCAGCTTGTCGTCTTAAAAAAGCTGGAATATCTAAATATTCAATATCGCCACCTTGTTTAGGCTGTGCACCAAAACGGGTTTCACGACCTTCACCGCCACGTGCTTGGGCAGAATGTTGACGCATCACAGTTGGTTTGTCCAAACCATCATAATTCATTTGACCACCGGCAATGTGGCGAGCGGTATTCACATTTTTTTGCGGAGCTTTTGCTTCTGTAATGGGCATTCCCATTCCAGTTGCCACAACAGTGACTTTAATTTCATCGTCTAAATCTGGGTTAATTGACATACCGATTTTGATAGTTGCATCTTCAGAGGCAAATGCCGCCACAATGTCACCCACTTCGGTAAATTCTGCCATGCCCATATCGGTCGCTGAAATATTGACCAAAATACCGCGTGCGCCTTTCAAGTTAATATCTTCGAGCAATGGGCAAGCAATCGCTTTTTCTGCGGCTTCACGCGCACGGTGTTCACCGGTTGCAGAACCTGTACCCATAATTGCTGCGCCCATGCCAGACATCACGGTGCGAACGTCCGCGAAATCCACGTTAATCATACCTGGGTGAACGATTAACTCCGTAATGCCTTGCACAGCGTCAAGCAATACATCGTTTGCCGCTTTGAACGCATCGATGAGCGACACTTTGTTGCCTAATACGGGCAATAATTTTTGGTTTGGAATGGTAATCAACGAATCGACATAACGTTCTAATTCAGCAATCCCTTTTTCGGCGACATCGAGTTTTTTCTTGCCTTCAAACGCAAACGGTTTTGTGACCACGGCAACGGTCAAAATGCCCATGCTGCGTGCAATTTCAGCGATAACAGGAATTGCACCAGTGCCTGTACCACCGCCCATACCAGCGGTTAAAAACACCATGTCCGCACCTTCCAACACTTCACGAATGCGCGTTTTATTTTCTTCAGCGGCTTGACGACCCACTTCAGGATTTGTGCCAGCACCTAAACCTTTCGTCAATTCCACGCCTAATTGAATAATCGTACCGAAATTCAATTTGCGTAACGCTTGAGCATCCGTGTTCGCACAAATGAATTCAACACCTTCAATATGGTTGCCTGCCATGTGGCTCACCGCATTATTACCACCACCGCCAATACCAATAACTTTGATTACCGCACTCTCACTGTAGGTATCAATCAATTCAAATGTGTCTTTCATGTTTTTGTCGCTCCTTAAATTTGTTTATTCTGTAGAAATTATGATTAAAAATTGCCTTGAAACCAACTCTTTATTTTTGTTAGCAATGACGACGCACTGTCGTGATCGGCTATTCGATGCAAACCTTGTTGTTGATGATGATCGCGTCCATACATCAATAAACCTACGCCGGTGGAATGAATGGGGTTTTTGACCACTTCGGTTAGTCCGGTGACATTTTGTGGACTGCCCATTCTAACGGGCATGTGGAAAATCTCTTCCGCCAATTCAATCAATCCCCAAACTTGCGAACTACCGCCTGTTAGCACAATCCCTGCGGCAATTTGTTCTTCATAACCGACTCGGCGCAATTCTGATTGTACGAGTAACATCAATTCTTCATAACGCGGTTCGATAATGTCTGAAAGCGTTTGGCGTGAAATTTTACGAAACGGTTTATTATCACTAATACTTGGCACTTCAATGATTTCTTCGTCATCGTCTAACAATTTCGTCATGGCACAGGCATAACGTTGTTTGATTTCTTCTGCATTCACTGTTGGTGTGCGTAATGCGACGGCAATATCGTTAGTAACTTGGTCGCCAGCAATCGGGATAACGGCGGTATGTTTAATTGCCCCTTCGATATAAACCGCAATATCGGTTGTGCCGCCACCAATATCGATTAAGCATACGCCTAATTCTTTTTCGTCTTCGGTCAAAACTGCATGGCACGAAGCGAGTTGTTCTAACACAATGTCATCAACTTCTAAGCCGCAACGACGAATACATTTGATGATATTTTGTGAAGCACTGACGCTGCTTGTGACAATATGCACTTTTGCTTCTAAACGAATGCCAGACATGCCAATCGGTTCTTTGATACCTTCTTGGGTGTCGATAATAAATTCTTGCGGCAAAATATGTAGCACTTTTTGATCTGCCGAAATTGCCACCGCTCGTGCTGAATCAATGACGCGGTCAATGTCGTATTGCGTGACTTCTTTATCTTTAATTGCCACGACACCGAGTGAATTGCGGCTACGGATATGACTACCGGCAATGCCTGCAAAAACGGATTTTATTTGGCAACCCGCCATCAATTCCGCTTCTTCAATGGCGCGTTGTATGGATTGCACCGTGGTTTCCAAATTAACCACAATACCTTTTTTCAATCCTTTCGACGGTGTCGAGCCAAAGCCGATAACTTCGAGATGCCCATCGCCCGTCAATTCACCCACAATAGCTGCGACTTTTGAAGTGCCTATATCGAGTCCGACGATTAAATTACGTTCTGTTCTTTTTGCCATATTTTACTCTGTGTTGCAGCCTGTTTTATCTGTTTGCAGCTTGCGCGGCGGGTAGGTTTTTCCAATCAATAATTTGAGCATTTGGTTTCCACGATACTGCATAACCATTAGGATAACGTAAATCAACCACTGCCATCGCATTTACTTGTTCGCGTCCTAAAACGTCTAATGTTTTCATAAATCGTTGTAATTTTTTTAACTGATCATTTCGTCCCAATAAAATTTCCAATCCCGTGGTTAATTTAATTTTCCAAGCCCAACGATTATTGATACTAAATTCTGCCATTTGCATTGCCTGGTCAGCTAATGCGGTATTCACACCTTTCATGATTTCTAACGATTTTACTTGTTGACCTTCAGGGCCGTATAAAATTGGCAAATTCGTAAACGGTTCAATGTCTTTTGGACTAATAATTTCGCCGCGATTATTTACTAGTGCTTCATCGCCCCAACGTACATACGGACGTTTCTCTTTAATTTTAATCGCTAACGCATCAGGCCAAACGCGATTTACTTTTACACTTTCAACCCAAACCAATTGAGTTAAGGTATCTTGAATTGTCTGCACGTCTGCATCAAAAAAACCAACATCGACCAATGGTTCTAACACGGCTTTAATTTCATCTTTGCTTATGTATTGAAATGCGCCCTCAATTCTCACATATTTAATAGGGACAACTTCTTTCACAGAATAAACTAAGCTCGTGAATAACGCCATAATGACGATAATTTTTACCAAACGCATCGATTATTTCCGGACGCTCGTTTCCAGAATTCGCCACACTAATTCTTCAAAATCCATTCCAGCTTGTTTTGCTGCCATCGGCACTAAGCTATGATCCGTCATGCCGGGAACGGTGTTGACTTCAATCAATTGTGCTTGCCCATTTTTATCGATAAAAACATCCACTCTCGCCCATCCTTGCACACCAATAATATCACTTGCTCGCAATGCCAATTGTTGTAATTGTAATTCTTGTTCAACATTCAAACCACATGGACAATGATATTGCGTGGTGGTTGAATTATATTTGGCTTCGTAGTCGTAAAATTCGCGCGGTGTTTCCAAACGAATCACTGGCAACGCTTTACCTTGTAAAATACCAACCGTATATTCATCGCCCGTCACCCATGCTTCAGCGTAGACTTCGCAATTACACGCTAAAGCAACTTCTAACGCGGCAACTAATTCGTCACGATTTTTCGCTTTGCTCATACCAACGCTTGAGCCTTCAAGTGCAGGTTTGACAATAATTGGAAAATCTAACGCTTCGATGCAAGCATCAATATCGTTTTCGTTTTTCAACACAAACCAATTTGGCGTTGGTAAATTCGCGCCACGCCAGCACAATTTTGTCCGTAATTTATCCATCGCAAGTGCGGAGGCTAAAACACCACTGCCCGTGTAAGGCAATCCTAAAACTTCTAACACACCTTGTAACACGCCATCTTCGCCGCCGCGTCCGTGAATAATATTGAAAATTCTATCCACTTTAAGTTTCGCCAACGTGTCAATGACGTTCCCTGTCACATCAACAGCCAGCGCATTTACACCGCGAGAAATTAAAGCCGCATGAACCGCTGCGCCACTGCGTAATGAAACTTCACGCTCCGCTGCGTTGCCACCCATTAAAACTGCAACAGTGCCAAAATCTTCAGCGCGTTCATTTAATTTCCCCCCCACGATGCACACCTCCGTTTGTAAATTTATACCGTGTTGTTGCGCGACTTGTGTTTGTACATACGCAATCAATTGTTCAATATCTGCTGCTGTTGCCGAACCAGTGTTGATAATGAAGTTTGCGTGTTTTTCTGAAACTTGTGCGCCACCGATTTTAAAACCTTTTAAACTCGTTGCTTCAATTAAACGCGCCGCGTAATCACCAGTTGGATTTTTGAAAACAGAGCCACAACTCGGTTGATTGGTCGGTTGTGAATTCGCGCGTTTTGCAAGTAGAGCTTTTATATTTTGTTGGCTTTCGCTTGTATCGCCGCGTTTTAATTTTAACGTTGTCGCCAAAAACCATTCGTCCGCATTTACATTAACGTGGCGATAACTAATTTCAAATTCGCTAGCTGATTTGGTAAAAACGTCGCCACAACGATTGAGCATTTCAACTGTTTGCACAATTTCCCACGTTTCACCACCAAATGCGCCTGCGTTCATTTTTAATGCACCGCCCATTGTGCCAGGAATTCCCGCTAAAAATTCCGCACCGACTAAACCTTGTTCAGCACAAAATTTCGCGACTAAGGCACAAGGGACACCTGCTTCAACATAAATCGTTTCGTCACCGAGGCGTTGCATGGCTTTGAGGCGATTTTTCGTGTTAATTACCGTGCCGCGAATACCACCGTCACGCACTAATAAATTACTACCTAATCCCATCCAAAACAGCGGTTCATTTTCGGGCAAACTTTGAACGAAACGAATCAAATCTGCTTTATCAGCAGGTTGATAAAATTTATCTGCAACGCCACCCACACGCCAACTGGTATAGCTTGCAAGTGGTTCGTTATATTGAATTTGACCAGATGGTTGCATCACGATTTAACCTACTAATGCCTGTGAAAGCAATTGCGGCAATTGCGTGGCAATTTGTCCGACATTTCCCGCACCCATCGTTAAAATCACGTCATTTTCGTGAACAATGCTTGCCAACAATTTAGGTAAATCTTCCCAATGTTCGACAAAAATCGGATCAACTTGACCACGCAAACGAATTGCCCGACATAATGAACGCCCATCCGCGCCCGTAATCACGCTTTCACCTGCGGGGTAAATATCCATCAAAATCAGCACGTCAACGCTTGCTAAAACTTGCACAAAATCTTCGAATAAATCACGAGTTCGCGTATAACGATGTGGTTGAAAAATTACAATCGAACGGCGTGGCGCGTAGGCTTGTTTTAGAGCTTCCAAAGTTGCCGACAACTCACGCGGATGATGACCATAATCATCAACAAACGTCACCACGCCATTTTTAACTGGGAAATCACCTTGAATTTGGAAACGTCGCCCGATGCCTTTGAACGCACTCAAACTGCGTTGGATTGCCGCGTCGTCAACCGCTAATTTTGTTGCTACCGCAATCGCGGCAAGTGAATTCAACATATTATGCCAACCTGGCATATTGAGCGTCACTTCAAGCGGCGCGTAATCGCCACGACGTTGCACGGTGAAATGTGTGTGCATGCCTTCTTGACGAATGTTAATCGCACGAAAATCGGCATCTTCATGCACGCCGTAAGTCACCATAGGTTTTGACAGCGACGGCAGAATTTCGCGCACGCCTTCATCGTCCAAACACAAAACAGCTAAACCGTAAAAAGGCAAATGATGCAAAAATTCAACAAAGGTTTCCTTCAAACGCGAGTAACTATTTTCATACGTTTCCATGTGGTCATGGTCGATGTTCGTCACAATCGCAATCATTGGTTGCAAATACAAAAACGACGCATCGCTTTCATCGGCTTCGGCAACTAAATACTGTCCAGCTCCTAACTGGGCATTTGTTCCAGCGCTGTTCAAACGTCCACCAATTACAAACGTCGGGTCTAAACCGCCTTCGGCGAGCAAACTTGCCGTCAAACTGGTTGTCGTCGTTTTGCCATGCGTGCCTGCAACGGCAATTCCAAAACGAAAACGCATCAATTCCGCGAGCATTTCAGCGCGTGGAATGACAGGAATACGTTGTTGATAAGCCTCATCGACTTCAGGATTTTTGCGGTCAATCGCACTTGAAACGACCACCACATCGGCTTGCGTGATATTTTCGCGTTGATGCCCAATTGTAATCGTGATGCCTAAATTGGCGAGACGTTCCGTTGTTGCGCTCGCTTTAATATCTGACCCCGAAACAGCGTAGCCTAAATTCAATAACACTTCGGCAATGCCGCTCATGCCTGTGCCGCCGATACCGACAAAATGAATGCGCTGCACTGCGCCTAACGGACTGTTTGGAAAATTCATGCTTTCGCCTCCGCGATTACAATTTTGGCAACGTTTTCAGTTGCGTTTAAATAAGCTAATGATTGAGAAATGGCGCGTCTTTCGGGCAAGTTTTCACACAAAATTTCAATTTGCTGCGCTAGATTTTCTGCCGTTAAATCACTTTGTTTTACTAAAATTGCCGCGCCTGCTCCGGTCAAATACTTGGCATTTGCAGTTTGATGATCATCAATGGCATTCGGTAGCGGAATGAAAATCGCGGGAATGCCCATTGCGGCAACTTCGCTAATTGTCATTGCGCCTGCGCGACAAATTATTAAATCTGCCCACGAATATGCCGAAGCCATATCATCAATAAATGCACTAACGTCAGCATTTAAATTTAATTTTTCATAGGTTTTAGCAGCGTCGGCTTGCATTGCTACGCCTGTTTGATGACGTACTTGCAAATTATTTTTTAATAATGCAATCGCATTCGGTACAGTTTCATTCAGGACTTTCGCGCCTTGACTACCACCGACAATTAAAATTTTTAATGTTTCATTCTGTGTTGAATTCGTTTGTTTTATAGAATCAATAAAACTTTTTCGTAACGGATTTCCTGTACAAATCGCATGAAATTTTGTGTCAAAACTATTCGGAAAACCTTGCAACACTTTCGTCGCAATTTTGGCGAGCAAACGGTTTGTGGTGCCGACAACGCGATTTTGTTCATGAATAATTAACGGAATTCCTAACGTTTTCGCCATCAATCCACCAGGTGCGGCAACGAATCCACCCATTCCTAAAACTATGTCAGGTTTGCGTTGTTTTAGAATTTTTCGCGCTTCTAAACAGGATTTAGCGAGTTTGAAAACGGCGGTCACTTTGCTAAAAATTCCTTTGCCACGCAATCCTGAAACTGAAAGCCAGTCAATTTCAATCCCATTTTCAGGAATCACACGACTTTCTAACCCCGCTTTTGTTCCAAGCCATGAAACTTGCCAGCCTTGTGTTTGTAAAAATTGCGCGACCGCCAGCGCAGGAAAAATATGCCCACCTGTTCCGCCTGCCATAATTACAATACGTTTAGTCATGCCAATATCCTTTTGGTAAATTTGCATTATATTCGGTGATTTCATGGTGAATGCGAAACAACAACGCCACTGAGCAACACATAATCATCATACTGCCACCGCCGTAACTCATCAGCGGTAATGTCAAACCTTTCGTGGGTAACAAGCCCATATTTACGCCCATATTTACAAATGCTTGGAAACCAAACCAAATCCCTATACCGTAAGCAATGAAGGCAGAAAAACGCTCGCCACTTTTTTCTGCAGCAACGCCGATAGCAAAGGCTTTCCACACAAACGTTGCAAATAATCCGATAATCGTAAGTACGCCGACTAAGCCCAATTCTTCTGCAATCACGGAAAATAAAAAATCCGTGTGTGCTTCGGGTAAATAAAATAATTTTTGTAAACCATTTCCAAGTCCTACGCCAAACCATTCGCCGCGTCCGAAGGAAATTAACGCTTGAACTAATTGAAAACCTGTTTTCAATGGGTCAGCCCAGGGATCCATAAAACTGGTGACACGTTGCCAGCGATACGGCGAAAAATACACCAGCATTCCGGCTAACACACCAACACCTGAAAGCAATGCGCCAAATTGTAATAATCTTGCACCAGCTAAAAACATCACGCCCATCACAATAATTAAAATCACAACCGCCGAACCAAAATCAGGTTCCAATAACAACAAAAAGCTCACCACAAAAAATAAACCTAATGGTTTGAATAAACCAGTCGATGATTCTTGCACGTCTTTTTGCTGTTTGGTGACGTAATTTGCCATGAAAATCACGGTAAAAAATTTTACTATTTCTGAAACTTGAATTCGAAAGCCTGGAATATTGAGCCAGCGCGTACTGCCGTTTACTTTCACACCTAAACCAGGAATGAGTACGATGAGCAATAATGCCGCACTGAACAAAAAAGCTCTGCCACCGTATTCGCGCCAAAAGTGCATCGGGCGATATACTACAAATGTCGCAGCGATTAAACCTAATGTCATGTGAATAAATTGACGCATTGGATAATAGAACACATCATCGCTAATTTTTGCGCCTAAATGTAACGACGCTGACGACACCATCACAAAACCAATCAGCAACAAACTAAAACTCACACACACCAACAATGGGTCAGTATGAAGTTTGAATCGAAAGGGAGCAGGTTTTTCGCGTCTTTTCACGCTGGCAACGCCTCAATCGCGGCGGCAAATTGATTGCCACGGTCTTGATAATTTTTATATTGGTCTAAACTCGCACAAGCAGGTGATAATAAAACTGTATCCCCCGATTTGCCAACGTGTGCAGCAATCGCGGCGACTTCTTGCATATCTTGCGCGTGATACGTTGGCACGATTTCGGTTAATTGATTTATTACTGCTTCAATTTGCGGTGCGTCTTTGCCAATTAAAATCACCGCTTTCGCTTTAGCTTGAATGACAGGCGCAAGTTCGTTCATGTCTTGCCCTTTGCCTTCACCGCCTGCAATTAAAATTACTTTTTCGTCATAACCTTCTAACGCGGCAATGCACGCGCCGATATTTGTAGCTTTGGAATCGTTCACCCAATTTATGCCATTTTTAGTGCTGACTTTTTGCATTCTGTGATTTAAGGCTTTGAAATTTTTCAGTGCTTTTACACATAATTCAATATCTAAACTAACTGCCGTTCCTAATGCTAACGCCGCTAACGCATTTGACACATTGTGTTTACCTTCTAAAGGTAACGCAGACAACGGCATTAAAATTTCTTCGCCGTACATCAAATTGTTGTCAGCTAAATAAAAATCGGCTTTCTGTTTAACTGAAAAGGTAAATGTTTTGCGTGACGTATCGAGCATGGCTAAAACCATTTCATCATCAGCGTTTAAAACCATTACGCCATTGCCACTGAAAATCACTTGTTTAGCTTGCGCGTAATTGTCTAAATCATCGTGGCGGTCTAAATGGTCTGCTGAAATATTTAAAACAGTTGCTGCGACAGCATTTAAAACGTGTGAGCGTTCAAGTTGAAAACTCGATAATTCTAAAACGTATAAATCCGCCGCAGGGTCTAGCAAATCTAAAGCAGGTTTGCCTAAATTGCCGCCAACACCGACGTTTTTATCACAGGCTTTTGCCATGTCACCGAGCATTGTGGTCACGGTACTTTTACCGTTTGCGCCAGTAATTCCAATAATTGGCACATTCACAATGGCTGCGAATAAATCAATGTCGCTAACTAATTTTGAACCCGCGTTTAATGCCTCAGCAATAAACGGTTCAGCTAAAGAAACACCTGGGCTAACGATTAAATGCGTGGTATTTTTGAACGTTTCAGACGTAAAAGGGGCTTTGCGACTATCAACAATCGAAAAGTGCAGGGCGAGCAATTCCAAAAAATGCGCGACCGATGTGCCGGTGATGCCTTCACCGACGACAACGATTTTAGAATCTGCCGTTAAATCGAATTTTTCTTTTAAGATGTTTTGCATAATTTATCTCAATTTCAAACTCGCCAAACCAATCAACACCAAAATCACGGTGATAATCCAAAAACGCACAATCACGCGTGGTTCAGGCCAGCCTTTAAGTTCAAAATGATGGTGAATCGGAGCCATTCTAAAAACCCGTTTGCCCGTGAGTTTGAATGACAACACTTGAATCATTACTGATAGCGTTTCCATAACAAACACGCCGCCCATAATGACAAGCACCATTTCTTGACGAACCAAAACCGCTAATGTTCCAAGCGATGCGCCTAATGCTAATGCGCCCACATCGCCCATGAAAACCATTGCGGGATAAGTGTTAAACCATAAAAAACCTAATCCTGCTCCGACTAATGCCGCGCAAAAAATAATCAATTCACCTGTGTGCGGCAAAGAAGGAATTGCTAAGTATTGTGAAAACGTTGCGTGTCCTGACAAATAGGCAAAAACGCCCAAACCTGTTGCGACCATTACAGTTGGCATAATCGCTAAACCGTCTAAACCATCGGTTAAATTGACTGCGTTACTTGTGCCAACGATGACAAAATAAACAAATACAACGTAAAACCAGCCCATGTCAAAGAAAACGTCTTTAAAAAATGGCACAAATAATTGCGTTTCAGCAGGCAAGGTCGCTGTTTTGAACAAAAATAACGCGGCGGCAAAACCGATAATCGATTGCCACAAATATTTTGAACGGGCAGAAAGCCCGTCACTATTGCGTTTCATCACTTTTCGGTAATCATCAATAAAGCCAATCACGCCATAACCAAGCGTTACGAGTAAAATGACCCAAATATAACGATTACTCAAATCTGCCCATAACAAAGTCGTAATCGTAATCGCCACTAAAATCAACGCGCCGCCCATTGTCGGCGTGCCGGCTTTTTCGTAATGACTTTGCGGACCAAGTTCACGAATACTTTGTCCGATTTTATTGCCGCTTAATTTGCGAATCATCCAAGGACCAATGATGAATGAAATAATTAGCGACGTTAGCACCGCCAAAATGGCGCGAAATGTCAAATAATGAAAAACACGAAAACCGCTGTCGAAGCTGATTAAATAATCGGCAAAATAAAATAACATTCTTAAAATCCTGTTGGTTCTACTAAAGCGGTAGTGATATTTTCCATACGTTGTGAACGTGAGCCTTTGATTAAAATTGTTTCGTTGCCGGTTAATTTAGGTTCTAACGTGGCGAGTAATTCATTTTGTGAAGCGAAATGTTGAGCATTTCCACCAAATGCAACGACGGTTTGTTTAGTTAATTCACCTACGGCAAATAAACGTTTTACGCCATAATTTTTCAAGGTATTACCCATTTCAAAATGCAATTGCTGACTATTTTCGCCTAATTCGCCAAATGCGCCTAAAATTACCCAGTGTTCGCCGTCGCATTTTACTAGAACTTCCAATGCCGCATTTAACGAAGCAACATTCGCGTTGTAAGTATCGTTAATAATCCAATTTCCCAAACGTCCACGCACTAATTGCAAACGTCCATTGACAGGCAACATGTTTTCTAAACCTTGTTTGATTTGCGCCAACGAAATTCCGATTTCTAACGTTGCCGCGGTTGAAGCTAGCGCATTTAAAACGTTGTGATTTCCAGCTAAAGGCAAATTTACGGTGATTTCCTCTTGCGCGGTTTTTAAATCAAAACTTGTAATGAAACGTCCATTTTCAATTTTTACGTCAATGTTTTCAGCACGAATATCTGCGTTTTCATTTAATCCGAACGAGATGATTTTTCGTGACCCCGCGATTTTTTGCCAAAAATCAAAATACGCATCGTCACGATTTAAAATCGCTGTGCCATTTTCATCAAGTGTTTCGATAATTTCGCCTTTTGTTTGCGCGACACCATCTAAACTACCAAAACCTTCTAAATGCGCCGCACCAACGTTGGTAATAATCGCCACATCTGCTTGTGTGAAACGGCTGGTGTAGGCAATTTCTCCAACGTGATTTGCGCCCATTTCAATAACCGCATAACGGTGTTCAGGTGATAATTTGAATAATGTTAATGGCACGCCAATATCATTATTTAAATTCCCTTGCGTAAAAAGCACGTCATCATGAATGCCCAAAATGGCAGCAAGCATCTCTTTCGTCGTCGTTTTGCCATTACTTCCTGTTACGCCAATAACTTTTACGGGCAGTTTTTTACGCCATACGCCCGCCAATTCAGCTAAAGCAAGATGCGTATCGTTGACCCAAATTTGCGGCAATTCAGTCGTTAATGTTTTATGCGTTAAAACGGCAATTGCACCAGCTTGTTGTGCAGCGGAAACAAAATCATGACCATCAAAATTTTTACCTTCAATGGCAATATAAAGTTGTCCAGCTTGCAACGTGCGAGTATCAATGCTCACGCCAAAAATTTCAGCATCTCCGCCGATTAGTGTGCCGTTTACATTTGCGGCAATTTCGTTTAAGGTCATTTTTATCATGCTTGCGCCATTATTTCACGAACACATTGCGCGTCATTAAAAGGAAATTTTACGCCTTCAATCTCTTGATAATCTTCATGTCCTTTACCGGCAATCAAAATGCAGTCTTGTGAATCAGCGTTTTCAATGGCTCTGTGAATTGCTTTTGCACGGTCGTGAATCACTTTAGCTTCGTTATTAAAACAGCCGCTTAAAATATCTTCTACAATCGCTTCATTTGATTCAAAACGTGGATTGTCATCTGTCACAATCATCCAATCTGCAAACTCTTCAGCAATACGTCCCATTTGAGCGCGTTTGCCGTTATCTCTATTTCCACCACAACCAAACACGAGGCCTAATTTACCGTGTGTGTGTTGACGCAAACTGCATAATACTTTTTCAAGTGCATCGGGGGTGTGTGCATAATCGACAATCACTAACGGCTGATTATTTTCACCACCAAAACGTTCCATACGACCATCGACCGGTTTTAAATGGCTTAAACGTTGCGCGGCATCTTCTAGTTGTATGCCTAACGCTAACATTACCGCTAACACACACAACACATTTTCTAAATTAAAAAATCCAATCAACGGAACGTGTAATTTCTGTAATTGGTTTTGCCAACTTATTTCAAATGTAATGCCTCCTAAATCAGGAATTACATTTTGTGCAACTAATGTTTGACCGCGCGGTGATTGTTTTTCTGTTCTTGTAACACCAATAATGGCTACATTTTCGGGTATTGCGGCAATAATTTCTTCACTGACTACGTCGTCTAAGTTAATAACAGAAAATTCGAGTTGTGGCGCGTTAAATAATTTTAATTTTGTGTCTAAATATGCCGCCATTGTGCCGTGATAATCTAAATGGTCACGACTGAAATTGGTAAATACGGCACCTTTAAAATACGTTCCGTTAATACGTCCTTGTGCTAAACCGTGTGATGAAACTTCCATTGAAATATTCTCACAGTTTTCACCTTTCATTGCCGCTAACATTTTTTGTATGGCAAGTGCATCAGGCGTAGTGTTAAGCGTTTGTTGTAATTGTTCGTAACGTCCCCAACCCAATGTACCAATCACGCCGCAATTTTCTAAAACTTGACTTAGAAATTGACTGCAAGATGTTTTTCCATTCGTGCCAGTAATGCCAATGACCGCCATTTTTTGTGAGGGATGTTGGTAAAAACGGGCGGCAATCGTACCTAAATTTTCAGCTAAATTTGTTATGGCAATGGCTAAAATGTTCGAATGTGTAATATAACTTTTAGACAATTCAATATCATGACTATCAAATAAAATTGCCACTGCACCATGTTCAATTGCCTGTTTTGCGTAACTTAAACCGTGTTGTTTAGCACCATTTAACGCAATAAATATGTTGCCTTCGCTAACATCATTGCTGTTTAACGTTAAACCTGAAACAGACAAATCGCTGTCTATTACTGCTAAATCTTTGAGTAATTCTGTCATTTTCATTTAGTTTTTACCCATTAACAAAACTGGCATATTGTCGGATTGATCTGGCGCAACTTCGAGGATACGTAATGCGCCGCTCATCACTTTAGAAAATACTGGTGCAGAAACAATCCCGCCGTAATATTGTCCAGCGGAAGGTTCATCAATCATAACCACGATAATTAAGCGTGGATTACTCGCGGGAGCCATACCGGCAAAAACGGAGAAATAACTGTTTTCGACATAACCGCCAGCACCTGCTTTTTTGACTGTTCCTGTTTTACCTGCCACGCTATAACCATCGACTCGTGCTTCATACGCTGTGCCGTCTTTGGCAATAACCGTTTCCATCATGGCGCGTACACTTTTTGCGGTGCGGCTGGTAAAAATACGTTTCGCTTCGGGGTCTTCGTCACGTTTAAACAAACTCACCGAATGTAAAATACCATTGTCCGCAAGAGCCGTGTAAGAACGCGCTAGTTGTAATGCTGTTGCACTTAAACCATAACCAAATGATAAAGTGGCGCGATCAAACGGTTTCCAATTTGCATAATCCAACAAACTACCGCTGGCTTCATTTGGAAAACCGCAGGCGGTTGATTCACCAAAACCAAGCTGGTGATAAACATCCCAAAAATATTTCGGTGGCATCCGCAATGCCATTTGACTCACCGCGATATTACTGGATTTTTTAATTACGCCCGTTAAGTCTAACGTGCCGTAATTATGAACGTCTTTAACGACGTGCGTGCCGATTTCAAAACTACCATTCGTTTCAAATGTTTCGTCGGGACGAACATAATGTCCATCTAACGCGGCGGCAACGACAAATGGTTTAACAGTTGAACCGGGTTCAAAAACATCCGTTAAAGCACGATTACGATATAAATTTTCTTTTAAACTTTTGCGCGTATTGGGATTAAATGATGGTTGATTAACAGCGGCTAAAATTTCACCATTTTTTGCATCCAAAACGACAAGTACCGCTGATTTTGCATGATTTGTCGAAACCGCATGTGCCAATTCTCGATACGCTAAATATTGAATACGTTGGTCAATACTTAACTCTAACGTTTTACCGGCAATCGGCTCTTTAATATTTTCGACATCATCAATAATTTGTCGTTTGCCATCACGAATTACACGTTTACTGCCTGCAACACCGCGCAATAAATGGTCATAAGCGGCTTCTAACCCTTCTTGTCCTTTGTCATCTAAATCAGTAAAACCAATTAAATGCGCTGCCACGCCGCCTGTTGGGTAAAAACGTTTAAATTCACGTTCAAAATAAACACCAGAGAGTTTCAAACCTTTTACTTGCTCAGCTAAATTCGGACTCACTTGACGCGCTAAATAAGCAAATTGCTTATGCGGGTCAGTCAATAAATCTTCAACTTTTCCTGGTTCTAAATTTAACAACCGTTCAAGCTGTTTAATTTGCTGACGTGTTGCAACTTTAAATTCTTGTGGGTTAATCCAAATGGATTCGACCGGTGTACTAATCGCAAGTGGCGCACCATTTCTATCTCGAATCATGCCGCGATATGCAAAAACGGGAACGTCACTCACATGGCGCATATCGCCTTGTTCTTTTAAAAATTCTTTGTCAAACACCTGTAAATCGACTGCTTTGCCCACTAAAACTAGCATTCCCGCAATAATTGCACCTAAGACCCAACGCCGCCGCGCCGAATAGTCGTAAGTAAATAATGTTGCTTCGTTTTTATGGCGGGAATACTTCATTACGGTTTGATATAAATAATTTTTTCGCGTGCTGGCATGGTGAGTTTTAATTGTTCACGCGCGACTTGTTCAACGCGATTTTGTTCTGCAAGCGTAGTAAGTTCGAGTTGTAATTGTCCCCATGCAACTTCATATTGATCTAAGGCTTTTTCTTGTTTTTGAATCTCAATAAAAATTAAACGCGAATTATATTTTTTATAAATCACCATTAGTGCCGATACCAACAACGCGGAAACTAAGAGGCTAATACCTAAAAAACGCGCCATGAATTTTAAACTCGTTCTGCAACACGCAAAACTGCGCTGCGTGAGCGTGGATTTTGAGCTATTTCATTTGCACTGGGTTTAATCGCTTTGCTTAACACGTTTAAAACGCCTTTTTCAATATCTATTTCTTTAATGGGTAATTTGCCAACATCGCGTTTTACACCGGATTCATCGCGCATGAAACGTTTAACAATTCTGTCTTCTAACGAATGAAACGAAATAACAACCAAACGTCCTTGATGATTAAGCAATTTTACGGCTTGTTCAAGTACGGAGGTTAATTCACCTAATTCGTTATTTACGGCAATACGAATCGCTTGAAAACTGCGTGTTGCGGGATGTTTATGTTTTTCACGAATTGGAATAGTGTCTTCAATCAATTTCGCCAATTGGCGTGTTGTTTTAATAGGTTGTGTTATTCGTGTTGTAATAATTGCATTCGCAATACGTCGTGCAAAACGCTCTTCGCCGTAATCAAATAAAACGTGTGTTAAGGTTTTTTCATCGATTTGCGCCAACCATTCTGCAGCGGATAAGCCTTGTGAACAATCCATACGCATGTCGAGTGCGCCGTCGTTCATAAAACTAAAACCGCGTGATTGGTCATCGAGTTGTGGTGAAGAAACACCTAAATCAAGCAAAATGCCGTCAATTTTTCCATTAAGTTCTGCATTTGTAATAAAACGTTCCATTTCAGAAAAGGGCGCGTGAACCAATTGAAAACGACTGTCTTGAGATAAGTTTCTAGCGCGTTCACATTCAATGGCGGTCATGTCACGGTCAAACGCTAGCAATCGACCATTTTCGCCTAATGCTTCTAAAATGCGTTGACTATGTCCACCCCGTCCAAACGTTCCATCTATATATACACCATCTTTTTTAATTGCTAAATGGTGCAATGCCTCTTCGAGCATTACTGATAAATGGATCATTAACAAATTCTTCCGTTGTTAAAAAGCAATAAAAAAGCCCTATTGGGCATCACATTGCATTCACTATAGATTTCAAATAAGGCTTAGTCAAGAGTGATTTTTATTTCAAATCTTGCTGTATTGACAATGGGTTATGTCTTTTTGTGAAGTTAAAAATAAATGCTACGACATATCATAAAGTTACCATTTTTAATGGAGAAATTACTTTAAGTTTTTAGCAATTAAAATGAAAGAGTCAGCCTGTAAGCCGGATTTTGTCTAGGACAGTCATTCATCTAGGCGACAAATCACTTTGCCGCTCAAGCAATCTACCCGAAAGCCGCCAGGGCGGACGTTAGCTTTCCTATTTGATCTTGCTCCGAGTGGGGTTTTCCCTGCCACACCTGTTACCAGCTGCGCGGTGCGCTCTTACCGCACCATTTCAACCTTACTGATTCGCCGAAACGAATTTAGCGGTATATTTTCTGCTGCACTTTCCGTAGGCTCACGCCCCCCAGTTATTATCTGGCACTCTGCCCAATGGAGTCCGGACTTTCCTCCCTTCTATCATTACAATAAAACGGCGACTGCCCAGCCAACTCTTTCGCGGCTAGTTTAACACATTAACATTGGCGAGGCAGCCTAACAAAAATATAAAAAATGCTTCAATTAACTTTTATAACAATGGTGCTATAACCATTTGCAATTCATTTGCTGAGATTTCGCCTGCATGATGGTAAATAATTAGACCATCACGATTCACGACGGTAGTATAAGGAATTGCACTAATCAAATTACCCAATTTTTTGGCTAACTGAAAACCTGCCCAATCGCCAGAAATCAGCAACGGATAATTCACAGCTGCTTTTTGCTGAAACGTTTTAACTGCGTCTAAATCATCGAGCGCGATGCCGACAAATTGCACTTTTTCACCGTATTGCGTTTGCATCGCCATAAATTCGGGAATTTCTTTTAAACACGATGGACACCATGTCGCCCAAAAATTCAAAACGATGATTTTTCCTTGCCATTCTTTTGAAGAATGCGACACATTATTTAAATCAGGAAAAGAAAATTCGGGAAGCGGCATGGGTTGTTGTTCGCTTTGCCATTGGTCAAACATTCGCACGCCAATGCCTGCGGTCAATGCTAATAAAGCGATAATGAAAATAATTTGTACGGTTTTCATTTGTTAAACCATCTGTTTAAGGCGATAAATGAGTTCTAAGGCTTGCTTAGGTGTTAAATCGTCCGCGCGAACATCCTCTAGCAAGGCTAAAACAGGATTTTCAGATTGGGAGACAAACAAATCGATTTGGTCGCTGCCACGTTTTATTTGCTGTTCGGCGTAAGCGTGCATTTCGAGTTCGCGTAATTTGTTTTTCGCATTTTCAATCACGACACGCGGCACACCTGCGAGTGCCGCCACTTGCAAGCCATAACTTTGATTTGCCGCGCCATCTTTGACAGCGTGCAAAAAGATAATCGTATCACCGTGTTCAATGGCTTCTAAATGGACGTTATGAATGTTGCGATGTTCATCGGCTAAAGAGGTCAGTTCAAAATAATGCGTCGCAAACAACGTGAAGGCTTTGGTTTCTTTAGCTAAATGTTCCGCACACGCCCACGCAAGCGAAAGCCCATCAAACGTACTCGTGCCACGTCCAATTTCGTCGATGAGAATTAAACTTTTCGACGTAGCATTGTGCAGAATGTTTGCGGCTTCGGACATTTCCACCATAAACGTCGAGCGTCCGCTGCTCAAATCATCCGACGCGCCAATGCGGGTGAAAATTTTATCAATGTCGCCACAGATAAAATTTTTCGCAGGAACGTAGCAACCAATATGCGCGAGCAACACCATTAACGCCGTTTGACGCATAAACGTCGATTTCCCCCCAGCGTTAGGGCCAGTAATCATGAGCATTCGACGTTGCATCGACATCGCTAAATCATTCGGCACAAAGGGCGTATTCGACACGCTTTCAACGACTAAATGCCGTCCTGCTTCGATATGAATGCCTGTTTTTTCGCTCAACGTGGGTTGCGACAAATTCAATTTTTCAGCCCGTTCAGTAAACGCACTTAAAACATCTAATTCTGCTAACGCACTCGCACAACGCTGTAATTCAGGAACAGATAAACCAATAATTTCTAACAATTGGTCATATAAGAATTTTTCAAACGTTAAGGCTTTTTCGCGTGCGCTTAATACTTTGTCTTCAAACGCTTTCAATTCTTCGGTGATGTAACGCTCTGCGCCTTTTAACGTTTGTTTGCGCCGATAATGCGCGGGGATTTTTTCGGCGTGCAAATGCGATACTTCAATGTAATAACCATGAACGCGATTGTAATTCACTTTTAACGTGCTAATTCCCGTTGCGGCACGTTCGCGCTGTTCCATGTCGAGCAAAAATTGGTCAGCGTTTTGGCTCAAATCACGCAATTCATCAAGTTCAACGTTATAACCGCCTGCAATGACACCACCGTCACGAATCAACACAGGTGGATTATCAAAAATCGCCCGATGCAATAATTCTGCGGTATCAGGCGGAATGCTGATTTGCTTGTTGATGTGTTGCAGTTGTGGATTATCATGTTGCGCTAAAAGACGTTGCAGTTGCGGCAAAGCAGTCAAACTGTCGCGCAACGTAATCAAATCGCGCGGGCGTGCTGATTTCAACGCCACGCGCGAACTAATCCGTTCAATATCGCCGATTTGACGTAATTGACTTTGTACATTTTGATATTCGCGCGAATGTAGCAAACTCGCCACGCACGCATAACGGTGTTTCAAAATCGATTGATTTCGTAGTGGACGATTGAGCCAACGACGCAAACAGCGACTGCCCATCGAGGTAATCGTGCTGTCGAGTACGCCGAAAAGCGTGTATTTCGTTTCACCCGATGGATGCGTGTCGATTTCTAAATTTCGCCGACTCGCGGCATCGATTTGAATGCAATCGTCGCTCGCTTCAACACGAATCCCTTGAATATGCGGCAAGGCGGCTTGTTGCGTATCTTTAACGTATTGTAATAACGCGCCTGCCGCCGCAATTGCCGTTGTGAGTTCATCACAACCGAAACCTTTTAAATCAGTGGCTTTGAATTGCGAAAGCAAACGTTCTCGCGCACTCGACACTTCAAAATGCCATGCGGGACGACGGCATAAACCGTTGCGTTGTTTGAGCGTATGCGACAACGCGAAATCATCGCTAAATAATAATTCGGCGGGATTTAACCGCGCGATTTCGTTGATTAAATCGTCTTCGGACGCGACTTGTTGCAACACAAATCGTCCGCTGGTGGCATCTAAACTCGCAATGCCGTATTGTCCTTTTATCCAACAAATTGCCACGAGTAAATTATCTTGGCGTTCTTCGAGTAAGGCTTCATCGGTAACGGTTGCAGGTGTGACTACACGAACGACTTTGCGTTCAACTGGGCCTTTGCTGGTTGCAGGGTCGCCGATTTGTTCACACAATGCGACCGATTCTCCAGCGCGTAAGATTTTGGCAATATAATTTTCGGAGGCATGATGCGGAATGCCTGCCATTGGAATGGGCTGACCGTTTGAACTTCCGCGACTGGTGAGTGTGATGCCTAATAATTGCGAGGCTTTTCGCGCGTCGTCATAAAACAACTCGTAAAAATCCCCCATCCGATAAAAAACCAACATGTCAGGATGTTGTGCCTTGATGCGAAAGTATTGTTGCATCATGGGGGTGTGAGAGGTTTCTTGGCTCATGAAATATCTGAAATTCGTAAAATTAAAAATTGAATTTGACCGTATTTTAAAAATGCGGCAAATAATTCAAATTGATTAGTAAATGCCATTGTTTTATTTGAAATGTATTTTAATCAATTCAACAATCACTGTTTTATGAATTGGTTTAAGTTCTGAATCATTTTCCACTGCATGTAAAAAACTATTGATGAAATTTTGTAGTGAAATAACAAGTCTGAGATAGTATTTTAATGTTGGAATTACGCCATTTACGATGACTTGACAACCGTGATTTTCTTTGATTTCGTTAACGATATTTTTAATTGCTTCTGCCTCAACGAGTTGACCGCTCGAAAAAACACAATATCGTTTGGGATTATGTTTGTAGATTTTTTGCTGAACTTGCCGCATCAAATCCGCATTGATTGGCTTATCTAATTTGATTTCAATTGCTTCGATAAGTTCTCTATTGTTGAATATCTCAATATCACCCGCTGTTTTTGACGTTCTATCTGATGCGGTATGACTACCTAATTTATTTAATGTGCAATTGTCATAACGTTTTAATTCATCAATTAACTGCTGAAAAATACAGTGAAATGCAATAACAGGTAATTTTGAACCACCAAATTCTTTGTAATTGTGGTTAAAACAAGCCTGCAAAAAAGCAATAATGCTATCGATTGTGAAATCATCCGTATCATCAATTTTCGTAATTAACACAACGTCAGCTTTGTTTTTTTGAATTACACAAAATAACAAATAGGTTAATAACGGTTTAGCTTTAGTTGGATTTTTTTCGACGTAATTAAGAATGTAAAGAAATGCGCTTTTTACAGGTTCACCTATTTTTCCAGAATAGGAAAAATCGTAAGGATAAGGGTGTTCGAGAGAACGAGTGAGCCAGCCGCTTTCTGCCATGCAAGGCAATCCAAGTTTTCTCAAGGTTGGTGTAATATGTTTTGTGTCGATTGTGCGACCTGAAAAACCGCCTTGCATATTACTTTGATGAAAACGCACGTCCTGAGTGGGTTCAATAATTTTGTGTGTTAGTAATGTGATTAAAACGGTATAGACACCTCTTTTACTCAATGCGTGGTTTGCAATGGTCTCAACGAATTCCTGACATTCTTTGTTCAAATCAGGCGTAGTTAAATTCAAGGCTGAATTGTAAATTTCTTTTAGTAATTCGCTGTGATTCATTTTCAGTTAAAAGTTGTTGTTTCAGTATTTGGGTGGCTAATTCAGTCACCATTGGAATACAAATAGAATTACCGACTTGTTTATATGCCTCAGATTTACTTTCAGAAATTTTAAAATTCTCTGGAAAGCCCATAATTCGGTAGCATTCTTTGATCGTTAGCTTTCTCACTGCATCTTTGTCTGGAAGGTAAATAAAAAAGCGACCTGACGATTCTTGAGATGGTAGAGTCGGGTGTGTTCCACGCACTGAATAAATACGATTCGGTTGTCGATGCACACGAGATAAATGCTCTGTGTTTTCTCGAATCCCTGTTTTCCAAATTGCTTTATTACGATAGCCAACAAAAATCAACCCTGATTCTTTTTGTGTTACTGGATTTTCAATCAATGTGTATTCGTCTTTGTTTAAAAACTCAAAATCACCATTGTCATTATCCAAAAAATGTTCAAGAGAGTTCGTTTTAGTAAAATTACATTTTGAGAAATTAAACGGTTTTTCTTTTGTGGCAAAAATAATGATACGTTCTCGATTTTGTGGTATTCCAAAGTTTTTAGCATTTAGCAGTTTGAAATCGACGTAATAACCTAATTCTTCCAATGAATTTAAAATGATAGTCAATGTGTTACCGCTGTCATGATGGATTAAATGTTTTACATTTTCTAATAAAACGACTTTAGGCTGTTTTGCATTGATAATTTCGCAAATATGGAAAAATAATGTTCCGCGTGTATCTTCAAAACCTCTTTTTTTGCCACAAATACTAAATGGCTGACAGGGGAAGCCAGCCGTTAATACATCATGATTAGGAATATCATTTAGCGGTATTTTTGTGACATCAGATAGCGGCATTTTTCCAAAATTGTTTTGATAAGTCGTTTTGCAATAATCATTTATTTCCGAAGACATCAAACATTCAAAACCTGCACTTTCAAAGCCGATTCTAAAACCGCCAATGCCTGAAAATAAATCAATAAATGTAAAAGGCTTATCCATTTTCATCACGCACAAAACGCTTCAACATTCGCCAAAATTCCCTGTGCGTCTAAACCGCATTCTGTTAAACATTCTTCGCGCGTGCCTTGTTCGACAAAATAATCAGGTAAACCTAAATTTAAAACAGGCATGAGAATTTTTTGGGCTTGTAAAAAGCGATTCACCGCTTCACCCGCACCACCTGCCAACACATTTTCTTCAATCGTCACAAACACATCGTGGGTTTTAGCAAGGTCTAAAATCAACGCTTCGTCCAATGGTTTCACAAAACGCATATTTACAACTGTTGCGCCAAGTTGTTTTCCCACATTTAACGCAGGCGCAACCATGCTTCCCCACGCTAATAAGGCAATGCGACTGCCGCTGTGACGAATTTCTGCTTTGCCAATTTCTAATTCAGTCAACGCGCTATCGATTGCTGAACCCATTCCTTTGCCGCGTGGATAACGCACCGCCGCGCAACCGTTATACAAAAAGCCTGTGGTGAGCATTTGCCGACATTCGTTTTCATCCGCAGGTGCCATAATCACCATGTTAGGAATGCAGCGCAAATAACTGTAATCAAAACTTCCCGCGTGCGTTGGACCATCTGGACCGACTAAACCTGCGCGGTCTAACGCAAATAAAACATCCAAATTTTGCAACGCCACGTCATGAATCAATTGGTCGTAAGCGCGTTGCAGGAAAGTTGAATAAATGGCAACAACAGGTTTCGCGCCTTCACACGCTTGACCTGCCGCGAGCGTCACCGCATGTTGTTCGGCAATCGCTACGTCAAAATAACGATCTGGGAATTTTTCTGAAAATTGCACCAAACCTGAACCTTCGCGCATCGCAGGCGTAATACCTAACAAACGTTTATCTTGCGTCGCCATATCACACAACCATTGACCAAACACTTCGGTATAACTCGGATGCGAAGGCGGAGCTTTGGGCAAATGGTCTAACGTGTGGTCAAACGCAGGCACACCGTGATAAGCGAGCGGGTCTTTTTCGGCAGGCGGATAACCTTTACCTTTTTGGGTTACGATATGCAAAAAGCGCGGGCCAGAAATATGTTTCAAATTTTCCAACGTCGAAACGAGCATCTCAATATCATGCCCATCAATCGGGCCAATATAGTTAAAACCAAGTTCTTCAAAAAGCGTCCCAGGAATCACCATGCCTTTGATGTGTTCTTCGGTGCGACGCGCCAGTTCCCAAACGGTTGGCATTTTACTCAACACTTTTTTGCTTTCTTCGCGCATTGACGAATACAAACGACTCGACAAAATCTTGGTCAAATAATTACTCATCGCGCCAACAGGCGGGGAAATCGACATATCGTTATCGTTCAAAATCACCAGCAAATTCGCATCTAACGCGCCAGCGTGATTCATCGCTTCATACGCCATGCCACCTGTGATACTGCCATCACCGATAATGGCGACCATTTGACGATTATCGCCTTTTAAATTCGCGGCAATCGCCATCCCTAACGCCGCACTAATCGAGGTACTCGAATGCCCCACACCAAACGCATCGTATTCGCTCTCAAATCGATTCGGAAACGCGGATACACCATCTTTTGAACGAATCGTGGTCATCCGTTCTTTGCGTCCCGTCAAAATTTTATGCGGATAAGCCTGATGCCCCACGTCCCACACTAATTTGTCGCTCGGCGTATCAAACACATAATGCAATGCCACCGTTACTTCGACCGTCCCAAGCCCTGCGGCAAAATGTCCGCCCGATACACTGACCGATTTTGTTAAAAATTCGCGAACTTCTTTGCAAAGTTGCTTGAGTTGGTCTTTTTCGAGTTTTCGGACATCGGCAGGCGTGTTGATTTTATCGAGTAACGAATAGTGAGAATGGGTCATGATGTTGTGAATTCCTTGAATGCGGGGACGTGTGAGGATTGGATTAGTGGTCACGTTGGATAATGTAGAGCGATAAATCACGCAACAAATTGGCTTCGTCACCAAAATAAGCAAGATTTTCTAAGGCTTTTTCGTGTAATTCTTGGGCTTTTTGTTTCGCGCCAGCCAATCCTAATAAGGCAGGATAGGTCGGTTTATTATTGTCTTTATCTTTACCTTGGGTTTTACCGAGCGTTGCGGTGTCGCTTTCTTCGTCGAGAATATCGTCTTTGACTTGGAACGAAAGACCAATACATTTTGCGTAATTATCAAGTCGTTTTGCGGCTTCTAAATCAACATTTTCTTTCGCCAAGGTTGCCAACACAACACTTGCGCGAATCAATGCACCTGTTTTGTGAATGTGCATATTTTCAAGTTCAGGCAAGGTGAGCATTTTGCCAACAGATTCTAAATCGATGGCTTGACCACCCACCATGCCTTGTGAACCACTGGCTTTGGCAAGTGTCGTAATCATTTCTAAACGTTTTTGTGCGCTGGCGGTAATCGTTGCATCGTGCGCCAACAATTCAAAGGCAAACGCTTGTAATCCATCACCCGCTAAAATGGCGGTCGCTTCATCGAAAGCTTTATGACACGTTGGTTTGCCACGACGTAAATCGTCATCATCCATTGCGGGTAAATCGTCATGAATGAGCGAATAAACATGGATACACTCTACCGCGCAGGCAATGCCATCAAGTTCATCAGATGAAATCCCTAAAACGTGTCCCGTTGCATAAGTGAGCATTGGACGCATGCGTTTGCCGCCATTCAAAACGCTATATCGCATCGCTTCATGTAAGCGTAATGGCAAAACGGTGTTACTAGGTAAACGCTGTGTCAACGCGCCTTCAACACGCTGTTGGCAAGTTGAGAGATACGTTTTTAAATCCTGATTCATTAAGGTACTCCGAAGTTTAAAAACCG
Source organism: uncultured Pseudomonadota bacterium (assembly GCA_903834465.1). GTDB lineage: Bacteria > Pseudomonadota > Gammaproteobacteria > Methylococcales > Methylomonadaceae > UBA10906. Next base: position 35,278 of record CAILJB010000067.1, read on the forward strand.
TTAGCAAAGATAGATGATGTGAAAATCACAGCGTAACGGCGGCAGTAATAGGTGAGTTATTATATAGGAAATTGGCTTGTGCGTGGATTGACCATCAATATTGATGTTAAAAACATTTGGTAAAATTAAGAAAAAAACCACTCCTGCTAAAAAAACGGCTACAATGTGCTTGTCAGAAAACAGCTGTTGAGTTAAGAGATTCCTAGTTGTAGGTTGTCTGGTTATCAATGTTGTAAGTTCTGTGTAACCGTTTTTTTGTTTAATTAGGAGTTTCAAAATGGCAACAGGTACCGTTAAGTGGTTTAACAATACAAAAGGTTTTGGTTTTATTGCCCCAGCAGATGGTGGTGAAGACGTTTTTGTTCATCACTCTGTGATTCAAGGCGAAGGCTTTAAAACTTTGAATGAAGGCGAAACCGTAACATTTGACGTTGAAACAGGTCCAAAAGGCTTGACTGCAACAAATGTACGCGCCAAATAAGATTTAAAAAAGTGTGTTAGCCAAAAGCACGGTTGAAATTCAATCGTGCTTTTTTTATGTCTAAAATTTGAAATCTATTTTAACGGACGATTTTTAGCATCTTTGTTGATGTGTCCTGAAAAAAGCAACACCGCTTCGATAAACCCCCACAATACGCCATAACCTTGAGTCAGTGCAGTTACAGCTATTTGCGCTAATCCCAATTTGTAATTTCCTAAATAGAAACGATGTGCGCCAGAAAAGCCCAGAAATAACGCAAGCAAAGTCGCAACCGATTTACGTTTCACCGCTTCAACGGGTTTTAGTGTTTCAGCAGCAAGGCGCATATTCAACACCACTCCGTCATTCACCTCAAAAGTCACTTCATCGCCTTCATCGGGTTGTAATTTTGATTGCCAACTATTCGCGTCAAATTCAAAAAAATCATCTTGGCTTTTAACAATTCCTGTTTGCTTTTCGCTATCGTACGATTCAATTTGCCCGATAATCATATTAGTTTCCTTGCGTAGTTTGAGCGGTTAAATGGTTCAGTTTTTCGGTTAAAGCGAGTTCGGCACGTTGCAAAAGTGCGACTTGTTCATAAAATAATTCTGTTTCTGCCAATGTGGGTAAATCGCGGGTTTCATCTTGTAAAAACTCCACAATATTGAGCTGCAACGTCGCCAATGTTTCCTCGTGCCACGTTTGCCCCGCACGAAGGAGCTTTTCAAACAACATAGTTAAATTTTATAGCCACGATGTACGGCAACGATGCCTTGCGTCATATTGTAATAATTACACCGCTCAAGTCCTGCTTCTTCCATCATTGTTTTCAGTTCGTCTTGTTTGGGGTGCATACGAATAGACTCCGCTAAATAACGGTAACTCTCTTCATCGTTAGCCACAAATCTACCGATTTGCGGTAATAATTTAAATGAATAAAAGTCATAAATTTTTTCTGTAATGGGGTCGATAGGGTGCGAGAATTCCAACACAATCACGCAACCACCTGGTTTTAAAACACGGTGCATGGATTTTAAGGCAGAGGCTTTATCGGTGACATTCCGCAAGCCAAAACCAATGCACACACAATCGAAGGTATTATCCGCAAACGGCAAACATTCCGCGTTGACTTGAGCATAACGAATATCGGTTAAACCACGGTCAATTAAACGGTCACGCCCTGTGCATAACATTGCGGAATTGATGTCGGCTAAAACGACTTTTCCAGTGTCGCCAACTTTTTTACGGAAAAGTGTTGTTAAATCTCCCGTGCCACCGGCTAAATCCAGTACGCTATAACCCGCTCGAACTTGACTTAATTCGACGGCAACGCGCTTCCAAATACGGTGTATGCCCAGCGACATTAAATCATTCATGATGTCATAGCGACCGGCAACCGAATCGAACACGCCGCGCACCAATTTGACTTTATCTTCGGTAGCGACTTGTTTAAAGCCAAAATGAGTAGTGTTTTGCGTCATAGAAAAAAGTTCCTGCAAACGGATAATAAGGGAAGAGTGAAAAGTGTGGAATTATAGCGTTAAAACGGCTGTGCTAAAAACAACAGGCTTAAAAAAACCAGCTAAATGCTGGTTTTTTATTTCAACTGAAAGATAAAAGTGGCTTCAAACTAAATGGGTGGCTGTTTATCGCCGACAGTATTCACCTCGATAATGTCGCCAATTTTCAATTCTCCACATTGATTATGCAGCGCGTTTTGTCCAAAATAAATTTTGTTTTGCCATTTTCGTAAACGATTCAAGGTAGTTAAAGGTTTTTTTCCGACATCGCCTGTTTGTGGATTGATGGCAGGAATTGAACAACGCGAACACGGTTTAGGAAGGCGAAAACTAATATTTCCAATCGAAATCTCTCGCCAAGTATCTTCGGCATAAGCCTCGCAACCCGAAATGACTAAATTTGGGCGAAAACGTGCCATTTCAATTGGTATTTCCAAAGCATCATTAAGTGCGTTTAACGAATTTTCAGACACAATTAAAAATGGAAAGCCATCTGAAAAAGCCACTCGGTCTGAATCGCTGGCATATTTCAAATCGACACCACGTTTGGTCTCGTTTGGTAAATAAACTAATTGACAAGGCATTTGTAAAACCGCACTAAACCACGCATCCGCCTCGTTTGAAACGTGTTGTGCGGCGCAACAATCTTCCCAAACCGTACTTTGAATAATCACGTTACTTCGAGATTCTAAGGACAATGTAAAATCTGGAACATTTGGCGCGGATAAAATCAATTCAGAATTCGTTAGACAAGTTTTAATTATTGCCATTTTCGGCAAACGACGTTGACTGAGAAATTGTCCTTTTTCATCAATTAACATCCATTGTCTGTCATAGCGCAAACCTGTTTCGATTACATCCCATTGTTGTAACCGAATTCCTGCAAGCGATTTCACAGGATAAATAAAAATATCACTCAATGTCATCGACATAATCATCCTCTAACTTGTTTGATTTGCATTACTGATTGCGAGTGCAGCTTGATAAAGCACTTTCTTTTTGCCGCCGGTAATTTCCACGGCTAATTCCACGGCTTTTTTTACACTACATTCGGTCAATAATAATTTCAAAATACGTTCTTGTTCGAGCGTAATCGTATTTTCAGAAACATCGATTTTTGCTGCACCTTCAACGATGACAACAAATTCACCTTTACGCATATTGGCATCGTTTTCAACTAGCGCGAGCATATCAGTCAGCGGTAATTTAACAATCGTTTCATGTAATTTGGTCAATTCGCGGGCAATGACAATGGAACGTTCCGCCGATAAAACTGCCGTCATGTCATGTAGACAATCCAAAATGCGATGACAGGATTCGTAAAAAACCCACGTTGTGGGAATGCCAGCGCGTTCAGCAAAAAATGCTTGTCGCGCGGACGAGGTTCGCGGCGTGAAGCCTTCAAACGTAAATGGGGTAATGGCAACACCTGCGGCGGATAATGCGGCAATTAACGCACATGCACCCACAATAGGCACAACAGGTAAATTCGCTTCATGCACAGCTTTAACAACAGGCATTCCCGGATCGCTAATTAACGGCGTTCCGGCATCGGAAACTAATGCAATTGATAATCCAGCGCGTAATTTTTCGACAATCTCTAATGCGGCTTTATCTTCATTGTGTTGATGCAACGCGATAACTTTATTACTGATACCATAGTGTTGCAGCAACATTTTGACATGGCGCGTGTCTTCGGCGGCTATTAAATCCACGATTTTCAACGTTTCAATGGCGCGAAACGTAATATCGCCTAAATTTCCAATCGGGGTCGCAACAATATATAACTTGCCTGTTTCTTGATTCATTTTTTCTCGATTATGGTTATAAAAAATCCTATTGCCACTATACCGCAAAGCATTGCAATCATCATTGAAACAAAACCGCTGGTTTAAATTTTTGCAAAAAATAACACGCATTCCACTCACTCTGTTTTAGAATGCAAGACAAGCTAATTTGACAGGTTTAACCTTATGCGAAAGAATCTAAAACTCAAGCAATTATCCTCGTGGTTTTCCTTGGTCGTTATACTAGCTTTAAGCGCGAATGCCTCATTTTTACTCATGATTCAACATGCTTACGATGGTGTAGTGAATGTGCAGAAACATCGACAAACCGCAATGTCGCTGGCAAATGAATTACAACAAGAAACACGGCAACTGACGCTTTTTGTTAGAGCATACACGAGTACCGCTCAACCTCGTTATTTGATGTATTACTACGATATTTTGGCAATTCGTCAAGGCGAAAAACCTTTGCCAGAAAATTATATTCCCAGCGCGTATTGGGATATGGTCATTGCCGGTGAAATTAAACATCAATTTCCGCAAAATGGTGAGCTTCATTCACTTTCAAATCGAATGAAATCGATAGGATTTAGTGAAGAAGAATTTATCGCCTTAGATAACGTTTTTGCTGCAACCGAGGCAATGAAGCAAATTGAACAAGTCGCTTTCGCCGCCACGCAAGGGCTTTACGATCCCAAAACCGAAGAGTTTGTTTCAGACGGTACACCGCGTTTAGATTTTGCGAATGAATTGGTCTATAGTCAAAAATACAACTTGCTAAAGTCTGATCTCGCTAAATCCGTTATCGAGCTGGTATCGATGGTTGATAATCGCACTAATACGGCTGTCATAAATGCCGCAAAAGATTTGGAACACTGGATATTACTGACATCCGGCAGCGTGATTTTTACTTTAGTGATGGTTATGACGGCATCACGCGTGATTAGACAGCGAGTTTTACAGCCGATTGAAACGCTATCAAAAGCGGCGAAATGTTTGGAACAGGGTGACTATTCTGTCCGCGTAGAATTGAAGGAAAAATCGGGCAGTGTAGAAGAATTGATGGCACTTGGTGAAGTATTCAACAGTATGACTCAATCTATCGAAGAAGACATTGCGCGACAATACCATGTGCAGCAAGAATTACAAGCTGCCAATCAAAAAGCAGAAGATGCCACACGCGCCAAATCGATGTTTCTTGCTAACATGAGCCATGAAATTCGCACGCCGTTAAATGCCATTATTGGTATGGCGTATTTAGTATTAAAAACGCAATTAACGCCGCGCCAAAAAAACTATATTACAGAAGTACAAAATGCGGGGAAATTGTTGCTTGGTATTATCAATGACATTTTAGATTTTTCAAAAGTTGAAGCAGGCAAAATAGAATTAGAAGAATCCCATTTTGTTCTTGAAGAGGTAATCAGTAATTCACTTTCTTTATTGCGTCACCGCGCTCATGAAAAGGAAATTGAATTGTTATTCAGTGTGACCGACCCGTTATTATTGGGGGCAAGTGGTTCATTACTTGGTGATGCACTTCGTTTGGGACAAATTCTGACCAATTTGTTGTCCAATGCCATTAAATTTACGCATCAAGGTTACGTCAAACTGACGGTAAGTATTGAAGAACGTCACGATGATAAGCTATTACTACTTTTTACGGTTATCGATACCGGAATTGGCATGTCTTCTGAGCAGGTAAAAAGATTATTTCAAGAATTCACGCAAGCAGATGGTTCAACCACTCGCAAATATGGCGGTACTGGATTGGGATTGACCATTTCTAAAAAATTTGTCGAATTGATGGGCGGTCGAATTTGGGTTGAAAGTATAGAAGGTAAGGGGACGCAGTTTAGTTTTACAGCAAATTTTTCAACCGTAACACCATCTTCTACCGATGAAATTTTATCAGGCGTTGATACATTGCGAGTATTGGTTGTTGATGACCATTACGACACACGATTAGTGTTAGTTGATTTACTTACCGTTCTTGGTGTTGGTGCAGCGTATGAACAAAAAGTAACTTGTGTGTCTAATGGCAAGGCGGCTTTAGCGCAACTTAGAGAAGCAGCGAGTACGCATCAACCGTATGATTTATTATTGCTTGATTGGGTAATGCCTGGAATGAATGGTGGCGAAGTATTGCAAGCTCTGAAAACTGGCGACCTCTCACCGCCACAAATTGCGGTCGTTTCCGCCTACGATTCAGATATGATGCACAAAACGGCGAATGATTTTGGGGTTCAACATTTTTTGTTAAAACCCATTTTGCCAGAATCTTTACGCAAGTTGCTTAATGAAGTGACAGGCGATACTGGGGATAAAAAAAGGAATTGCCATAAAAGCGAATGCGAAGCTAACCTTAATGGAATGCGAGTGTTATTGGTAGAGGATAATTTTATCAATCAACTATTGGCCGTCGAATTGATGGAAACGCAAGGCATTGACGTTACGGTGGCAAACAACGGTGAAGAAGCCATTATGCAATTAGAGCAGGTCGCACCGGATTATTATCACGTCGTGTTGATGGATTTACAAATGCCGGTGATGGATGGTTATGAAGCCACACGCCGATTGCGTACTAATGCACGTTATATGAAATTACCATTAGTTGCAATGACTGCACATGCGATGACTGAAGAACGTGAACGCTGTCAGGCTATCGGAATGAATGGACATTTGAGTAAACCCATTGAAGTAAACGATTTTTATGACACGTTAGCGCAATATTATACCCCTGCTGTAGAGACAAATATCCGGATAAAATCGCTTGAAACTGCTCAAGCCTTACCAATTATCGCTGGTTTGGATGTTAAAGATGGTTTGTATCGCGCGGGCGGAAATCAGACCTTGTATTTACAAATGCTATCTCAATTTGCCAGTGATTTTGCTAATTGCGGCGATATTTTCGCAAATCATTTAACTAATGATGAATGGATAGAAGCTGAACGTTTAGCGCATACTTTAAAAAGTGTCATGGGATCGTTGGGGATAAGAAAAATACCGATATTCGTCGCCGATTTTGAGAGTGCTTGTAAAAATAAACGGCTGGAATCTGCCATTGATACACTGAAAAAAATAACACGGTCACTTGCTCCCATAATTACGGCACTACAACAATTTTTTACGGTTAAACACATTGAAACAGAAACCGCTACAGCCTTTACACCATCAGGCAATTTACCCGATTGTTTGCCGCAATTTATGAAAATATTAAGTGAGGGTGATTGCGATGTGATGGATTTGTGGGAGGATAATCATGATGCTTTTGCTCATGCCTTATCGCCACAAATTATGAATCAACTCCGTACCGCCATTAACAATTTCGAATTCGATGCCGCATACACGCTGTTGGCTGGATTAACTACGCGATAAGGAAACTACATGACAATATCAGAAAGTAACCGACCTGCCATTTTAGTGGTCGATGACACGCCCACTAATTTGAGTCTCATTTCAAATTTACTCAAAGATCAATATCGCATCATCGTTGCAAGCAATGGTACGAAAGCACTTGAATTGGCGAATAGTGTGATTCCGGATTTAATTTTGCTTGATGTGATGATGCCAAAAATGGATGGTTATGAAGTGTGCCGTCATTTAAAAGCAGATAAAAAAACACACAAAATTCCTGTTATTTTTCTTACAGCTAAAACAGAAATCGAAGATGAAGAATTAGGTTTTTTGGTTGGTGCAGTAGATTTTATTCATAAGCCCATTAGTCCGCCTATTGTTAAAGCGCGAGTTAAAACACAACTCGAAGTAAAAGCCTGGCAAGATTCTCTACAAAATCGTGTTGAACAACAGCTCTTAGAAATTAACAATTTACAATATGCGTTGATTTGCGTGATGGTGTCACTGGTCGAATTTCGCTCCGAAACCACAGGAAATCATGTTCGACGTATTCAAAACTATGTTTTGATGTTGACGAAAGAAATGGCTAAATTGTCGAAGTACAGCGCATTGCTAACACCGCACTACATTGAACAACTGGGGAAATCTGCACCGTTGCACGACATTGGAAAAATTGCAATTCCCGACACTATTTTGTTAAAACCTGACAAATTAACACCTGAAGAATTCGTCATCATGAAAACCCATGCTCAACTCGGTTGCAATATGCTTAAAAAAGCAGGCGAATACATTGGCACACACAGTGAATTTTTAACAATCGCGATGGACATTACCTGTTATCACCATGAAAAATGGGATGGTTCAGGCTATCCAAAAGGTTTAGCTGGTAACGAAATTCCATTGTCAGCGCGATTAGTGGCAGTTGCGGATGTGTTTGATGAACTCATTTCACACCGACCTTATCAAAAGCCGATGAATAATGAAAAGGCGATAGCCACTATCATCGAAGGTAAAGGTACGCATTTTGATCCTGAAGTCGTAGACGCATTTATGGCAATTAAAGACGATATTTTGCACGTTGCCGCGACGTTGATGGATAACTAATTGTGTGAGGCAAGACTATGAAAAACGTTACGAAGTGGATGTTGGCAACTATTGCCATTTTAGATGCAACAACGGCAACCGCTGCCACGGATTTTTCACTCTTGGGAACGAATATTTCACTTTCGGGTTTTGCTACCGCAGGCTTTGCTATTTCAGATCAACGTTACAATTATCAACGTTTTTTAAATAATGACGGAACGTTTAAGCGTGATTCTTTATTCGGTTTACAAATGGATGCCAAATTAACCGATGAGTTTAGTATTACCGTGCAAGCCAAAGTCGCGCCATCGACGAGCAGTAACAATGGCATTGATCCTACTCTCACTTGGGCATTTTTATCTTGGCGACCGACGAATGATTTATTGTTTCGTGGTGGAAAACTGCGTGTACCGCTTTATTTGAACAGTGCTAATACTGATATTGGTGCAACATTTGATTTTGCACGCTTACCATCAGAAGTTTATGCCGCTGCACCAACAACAGATATAAACGGTGCGATGGTGAGCAAAATATGGAATCTGGATGCGGGTGAATTGACACTCGATGGTTATGTGGGAACGGCGGATGCTTACTACCGTCAAGCGGCTTACAATTATCCGCCGTTATCGTCGGGTGCTAGTTATACGCCAATGAATATGAACGCTTATGGATCGGTGCTAACTTTTCAACACGATGACGATATTTTTCGTATTGGCGCACATGATGCCTACATCAAATTTACGGATGGCAGTACATTACCTGTCACGTTTCCTTTTGTCTCGATTATGCCTGGTGTGGGTTATTATCAAACATCTAAAAATTTGCCAGGTTCAGGTATACCAGAAGTTTCAGTAACGCACACACTTGTTTACACAGTGGCTGCAGATATAGCATTGGATTACGGTTTTCGTATCACGGGGGAATATGTTTGTCGTGACATGCGAAATATTTCCACAGGTCCTGGTTCACAGGGAGGATACCTTGCTTTACTCAAATCTTTCGATGCGTGGACACCTTATGTCAGCGTGGCGCATTTACAATCGATGGATAAAACGCTTGATCTTTATAATCAAGTAAGTCGCAATCGTGTTCCCAACACAATTCCAAATGCCGCAATGCTTAATGCCGCGCAACAAGTTGGTGCGACAAGTATCGATACCTACGATCAAACTACGGTCGCGGTGGGAACAGCGTATCGACTAAATCCAACCAGTAAGTTAAAAGTTGAATGGGCAATTACCAAAATAGGTGAGGCATCGAGTTTCATCGATGCACCTGCTGGTGAGCTGTCCGGCAATAGACTCATCAATGTATTTTCGTTTTCTTACAGCGTCGTGTTTTAAGGCGAATGGTTATGAAGATGAAAATTAACATATTGTCGCTCGTGGTATCTTTAGGATTTGCAAAAGTTCAGGCAGGGGAAATTGTAATAATTGGAAATAGCAATGTTCCGAAGATGGATATAACGATGGTTCAAAAAATTTATACTGGAAAAGTTATTTCAGTGGAAGGTATTAACGTAACACCTGTTGCAGTGAAAGCCGGAATGTCAGAACGCAATCGTTTTTTACAAAATTTTATGAATGAAGATGAAGAAAAATATACCGCTTATTGGACAGTACGTCGTTATATCGGTAAAGGTACGCCACCAAACGAATTAGATAGCACAACAGACGTTATTCGTTATGTGAAACAAACATCTGGTGCGGTAGGCTATATTGATGAAACACAACTAGAAGCAGATACAAATGTTATTACCCGAAAATAAACCTAAAGCCGCTCATTTACTACGCGGTGAATCCGCCGAAAGGCAAGCCTGTGATTTTTTAATTTCTCAAGGTTTAACGTTAGTAGTGCGTAATTTTCGTTGCATTCACGGCGAATTAGATTTGATTATGAAAGATGGCGAAACACTGGTAATTGTGGAAGTTCGTTTTCGTAAAAATGCGAAATATGGCAGTGCGCTAGAAAGCGTGGATGTTAGAAAACAAACGAAAATCAGTGCCGCGACCGAATTTTATTTAAATACGTTGGAAGGCGAAATGCCGCGAATACGTTTTGATGTTATGGGAATTTCAGGAAACGGCGAATTGCAATGGGTACAAAATGCGTTTTGATTTGTAGCGATTCTCCCACTGAAAATCGCTACAGATATAACATCTAACCCGATGTTTTAGATTTTTTGTGCGAGGTATTTTTACTAACAACGGCAACCGTTACGGGAGCTTTGACTACTGGTGCTTTAGTGGCTACTTTTTGACCTTTTGCAACAACTTTGTTTTTGTCCGCTAGAGCTTTGTTATTAGCTGTAATTTTCTGTGCCATCGCAACGATATGGTTATTTGGTAGAACAACCGATTTCCCTTTTGTCGCAGACTTGTTGTTTAACACAACACTAACCGGTTTTTTACCATCCGATTTTTTCGCCGTCAATAAGGCTTTTACACTTTGTTTAGGTTTCGCGTTGGCTGCCAATTTAACAGATTCTTTAGCTTTACGACTAATCATTGGTTTTGCATCTCTGACATCATGATGGCGCACAGGATCATGACTTACGTCAACTTCATCTGCTTCGCCTTCATAACCTGACGAAAGCCATTCTTCAAACGGCAATTGTGCTAAGTTTTCTTTAAATGCTTCGGCTTTTGCTACAGGAATTAACAAACGACGAGGTCCTGACCCTTCCGGCGCAGTTTTAGATTTGTTAAAGGCAGGATTGAGCTTTAAAAAATCATGCAACGACATGTCCGCCATTTCGGCCGCTTTGCTTAAATTCAATTGTGAATCTAAATGAACCACTTCGAAATACGGTTTGTTTGGAATATGGTGCAAATTAACGTTGTATTGGTCAGCGTTAGCAAAAATTTTCGCAATCGCTAATAAACGCGGCACATAATTTGCCGTTTCATCGGGCATACCTAGCGACCAATAATCGGTCGGCATATTGCGGTATTCGTTGCGTTCGATAGATTTTTTCACATTGCCTTTGCCCCAATTATAAGACGCAAGCGCAAGTAACCAATCGCCATCGAAGGTTTCACTGAGTTGTTTCAAATAAGTGGTAGCCGCTTTGGTTGACGCATAAATATCACGACGACCGTCGTACCACGCGTTTTGTTGCAAACCAAACATCCGACCTGTTGCAGGTACAAATTGCCACAAACCAGAAGCCTCGGCTTTTGAATACGCATTGGGTACAAAAGCACTTTCCACAACAGGTAATAAAGCTAATTCACCGGGAATATTTTTAGCTTCGATTTCGTCTAAAATGAGGTGTAAATAAGGCTCAGCGCGTTGTTGAATAGTGTTCAACGCATTTGGATGGCTTAAATACCAATCGATTTCACGATCAATACGTTCGTTTTCAATTTTAGGCAAGGAATATAAAGAGAGTAACCGTTCCCACACTGTGTCTTTATGAGCAGCAGCGGTTTTGGTGATTTCTGCTTTATTTATCGCTTGGTAATTTTGATAGTAATGATCAACATAAGCGTTATTTTGTTGTCCGACTTCGGGAGCAAGTTCACTGACGGTGAGCGCATCTTTTGAATTTTGCGAACAACCGGCGGCGGTAAGTGTCATCAATATCACTAATAAATTAACGTGTCTGTTTTGTTTAATCGGCATCATTTGACCTTTGTAGTTATGAAGTGGATTGATTATAGTAACTTTTTAGCCCAAAATCATTAAAACCCCCTTAAGATGAGTGGAATCTATGAAACGCGATTTTTTATTTGCTTATTACCAAACACCGCGTGGCAAATTACTAAAAGAGCTTGAGGTCGCTTATTTACAGCGTTCAATTACGGTTGGTTGTCAGCAAACAATTTTGCAAGTTGGCGGTCTGGGTTGGGAAAATGATTTTATCGATTGTTCGTTATATCAAAGTTTTTCGGTACTCGATGCCAAGAAATTGGGTTGGGATGAAGCGCATAAAATACAGGCAAAATCTTATGCATTGCCGCTGCAAAGTAACTGTGTGGATATGATAATTGTGCCGCATTTACTTGAATTTGATGCTGCACGATTTCAGACATTTCGGGAGTTGGAGCGGGTTTTAAAACCAGAAGGTATTTTACTTGTGATGAATTTTAATCCATGGAGTTTTTGGGTGCGTTATCAATTCTTATTAGACAAACGGCTGGCGTATTCGTGGCATGGGCATTTTATTTCCCGTTCACGTTTATTTGATTGGCTGAAATTATTGAATTTTGAAGTGTGTAGTAAAACGGAATTTTATTTGGATTGCACCAAAACAAAAAACGGTTTGGACGCGCTGAATAGTTTTTCATTGACTTCTACGGCTTATGCAGTAAGAGCCATTAAGCGACGTTATAATCCTATTTCAATGACCCCGGTTAGAAAATTTGTCCCGCGTTTTACATTAGCAAATTCATTAAATGCAGCGGTAAAGCGTCATGAGTGAACCAGTGATTATTTACACAGATGGCGCGTGTCGAGGCAATCCAGGGAAGGGCGGTTGGGGCGTGATTTTGCGTTACAAAGGTGTTGTTAAAGAATTACACGGTGGCGAACATGAAACAACCAATAACCGTATGGAGTTGATGGCCGCCATTCAAGCGTTGGAAATTTTAAAAAAACCATGCGTGGTGCAATTGCACATTGACTCCAAATACGTTTTAGATGGTATCACCAAATGGTTGCCGAATTGGAAACAACGTGGTTGGAAAACTGCCGCCAAAGCTCCGGTGAAAAATGAAGATTTATGGCGGCGTTTGGATAGCGCGATTCAATCGCACACAATAGACTGGCGTTGGGTTAAAGGGCACTCGGGCAACATCGGCAACGAACGTGCCGATGCGTTGGCGAATTTAGGGATTGATTCGTTGAAATGAATGTAAGCGGATTGCCAATCCGCTTACAGGCGTACAAAGTCAATTAAGCGGTTGTAAAATTGGTAATGCTAAGACCCGATACAACGCCAATTGTGCCAATTTGTTTGGAATCACCATCTGTCCAGTTTCCATCGGAATCATAATAAATTGCACCTGTGTCTGATGCGACGGCATAGTGCGGCACTTGCGGTGCAGCTGCACGTTGATCTCCTATACTAACGCCTAATGTCCCTAAGTTTGTAGTGGTATCAAAGATAATTTCGTGAGCAACACCGGCGTAAACAGTTCCGCCTTGTGTAATCGCAACGGTGGGGGCAACACCAGCTCCCGTTATGGATGCTGATAAATCTGTAACATTAGTAGCCGCCGTTGTACTAGTAAATATAATTGTACCGTTAGAATTTGAACCTACTGTGTAGCCAGACACAGTACCAGTTAAAGTCAAACCAGTTACAGAACCACCAGCCAATACCGAACCAATTTCAGTTGCTGTGTATGCAGAACTTCCATCAGAAGTAACAGTCAAACCGGCAATTGTTATAGTTCCAACAGCAGCAGAACTAAAACCAGCCAAAGTGACAGATGCACTTTCAGTAGTAGCAGCTATTTGAGCAACCGTTTTTGCAACAGCACCAGTTGTACCACCCAATAGGATAATATCTGTTCCATGAACAAAATTGGTGATGGTATCGGTAGAACTTGTACCTAGAACAATCGTATCAGCACTAGAGTGTGATGCCATTAAGTTGATTGTATCGTTACCTGCACCGCCATTGATTGTCGCGCCAATATCTTTTACATTAATAACATCAGCATGCGTCCCGCCAATGATTGTACTTGTTGCTGCACCACCAAGAATGGTCAAATCATTATCATCAGAAGACGCATCAATTTTAGTAATACCAGATTGGCTCGCATCAACCATTGTGATGCCAGCATCAGCAGCATCACTACCTAAAGTAATCGTGCCAGCATTTACAGTAGATTCAATCATTAAGTTTTCAATGTTATTTATATGCGCGAAATCAGCATCGACAATATCACCTGCCGTTGTTGGTATTGTGGGTATTCCACCTACAATATCTAATGTATCGTTACCATCACCACCATCAAGAGTAACAATAGATGCCAAAGCTGTGTGATCCATAATATCGATAACATCATTATCTGAACCCGCAGAGATACTATCTGCCCCGCCGCCGCTAACAATCGTATCTGAACCGCCGCCGCCAGAAATGCTATCTGCACCTATACCGCCGACAAGCATATCATTTCCACCATTGCCTATGATTGTGTTGCCACCATCGCCGCCAATAATAGTATCTGCGCCTGCACTACCGGTAATGCTATTGATGCCAGCAGACCCTGTTGTCGTAAATCCTCCTGCGGTCACTGTAATGGCTAAAATGCCATTGTTTCCCACGACATGATAATCTGCTGTGGATGCTGTTGAGACAAATGCTGTCGCTCCATTAGCAATAAGCAACCCATCAGTACCCGCAACAAAATCAGTGATAGCAGCTGTTCCGGCATTTACAACAAACAAATCACTACCTCCACCACCGGTAAGCGTATTCGCCCCTGAACTTACCGTAATACTGTCAGAACCAGAAGACCCCGTTATCAATGAACCTGCCGTCGTCACTGTAATGTCTAAAATACCGCCATTATTCACGGCAGAATAATCCGCAGTTGTTGATATGGTCGAAACAAATGCGGTTGCACCATTGCCAATATTTAACGTGTCGCTACCAACATCAAAATCAGTAATAGTCGCTGTTCCTGCATTTATATTAAACGTATCACTGCCTGCCCCACCGGTAAGTGTATCATTCCCACCCCCGCTGGTGATGGTATCTGCACCAGCCCCTCCAATAATTTGGTCAGAACCTGAGCCACCCGTCACGCTGAATTTGCCGTCAGTTTCCAAATTACCATCGAATGTTAAAAAGTTCGATCCTGTCAATGCAGAACCATCGATTTTCAACGTATTGCTTGCAGGAACAACTGTATCCTTCGTGATAATCACGTTACCCGAAACATCTGCTAGGGAAATGGTCGTATTGTTATTTGCAAACGTTACGTCTGTTGCGGCGGTAATAGTAATTAGATTGGAAGGTGACACATTGCTCAATCCAGTATCGGTTATAGTTCCGTTTTTTATCGCTCCTAATACAGTTAGAATATCTGAGCCTGTGCCGGAGAGAGACGTAACACTATTTGCGTTAATAACACCCGTTGTTGCCGTATCCATTGCCATTAAAGTGGCTGCTGCCACTGACGTATCGGTGACGGTCAATGTTGCAGATGAATTTAATGCAGCTCCCAACTGTGTAAATTGAGCCGCCGTTAAACTAATTGAACCTGTAATACCGCCAACCGAAACGTTTGAAATGTAAGTAATCAAATTATCTATCTGCGTGGGTGTTGCACCAGTCGCATCTACTGTTGCACTTCCAGCCGCGAAATCAGATGCAGCATTTAGAAAATCACTAATTGTGTA
>CAILJB010000068.1 GCA_903834465.1 uncultured Pseudomonadota bacterium
ATCGTCTAGTGGCCTAGGACACCGCCCTTTCACGGCGGTAACAGGGGTTCGAACCCCCTTGGGGACGCCATTTTTAGATTTACGCTGCACATATACAAAATATCTAGTCCCCATCGTCTAGTGGCCTAGGACACCGCCCTTTCACGGCGGTAACAGGGGTTCGAACCCCCTTGGGGACGCCACTTAAAGCATTTTCGCTCCGCACAAAATTTCAAATTTTTCGTCACACCTTCATTTCTATTTCGCATCCACAGGAATACCGTCATGAGTCTCTTGCCTGAACATTTAAAATACGCTTTA
The DNA here is from genome assembly GCA_903834465.1 of uncultured Pseudomonadota bacterium. Classification (GTDB taxonomy): domain Bacteria; phylum Pseudomonadota; class Gammaproteobacteria; order Methylococcales; family Methylomonadaceae; genus UBA10906. The sequence continues at coordinate 301 of CAILJB010000068.1, forward strand.
TCCCACGAATGGGCGCAAATCGAAGACGACAATATCGTTCGCGTCGGCATCACTGATTTTGCCCAACAAGAATTGGGGGATTTAGTGTATGTTGAGCTTCCTGATTTAGGGCGACACGTTGTGGCAAATGAAAGTTGCGCCACGATTGAATCGGTTAAAACAGCGTCTGATATTTCAAGTCCGGTTTCTGGTGAGATTATTGCTGTCAATCAAGCCGTTGTCGATGATCCAGAAAAAATCAATGATGCTGCTTACACAGAATGGTTATTTTGTGTCAAAGCTGACGATTTAGCGGAATTGGAAAAACTACTTTCTCCTGCCGCTTACGAAGAGATGACAACAGGCTAATGGCGAATCAGCACGCGAAAGGTTTTCAACGCCTACGCAACGCAACATGCTTTTCAATTGCCGGTTTCAAAGCAACGTGGCAACACGAAGAAGCCTTCCGACAAGAAGTTTTATTGTTAATTGTCGCTTGCCCTGCCGCGCTTTACTTGGCAAAAACACCTATCGAAACATTATTGTTAATCGGTAGCGTGGTACTAGTTTTATTAGTTGAATTGCTAAATTCTGCTGTTGAAGCGGCAATTGACCGCATTGGTTTTGAACATCACGAACTTTCTGGACGCGCAAAAGACATTGGTTCTGCGGCGGTGATGCTCTCGCTGATTTGGGCGGCAATTACTTGGACAGTTATTTTATTTTTTAGTTAAGGATTTTTATGAGCGCACTGATTTGCGGTTCTATGGCGTATGACACCATCATGGTGTTTCATGACAAGTTTAAACACCATATTTTGCCAGAAAAAACACACATGTTGAATGTGTCTTTTTTAGTGCCGACGATGCGTCGTGAATTTGGCGGTTGCGCGGGTAATATTGCCTACAATTTAAAATTACTCAACGAAAAACCATTGATTATGGCAACTGTTGGGCATGATTTTGAACCTTACGCACAATGGCTCAATCAACATAAAATTAGCGGTCAATTCATCCGCACACTTGATAATCAATACACCGGTCAAGCCTATATTACAACTGATGAAGATGATAATCAAATTACAGCGTTTCATCCAGGCGCGATGAATTTTTCACACCTAAATTCAGTTCCAACCGTTGAAAACGACATTCGTATTGGCATCGTGTCACCCGATGGTAAAGAAGGTATGCAATTGCACGCCAAACAATTCGCCGAACTCGAAATTCCATTCATTTTCGATCCAGGTCAAGGAATGCCCATGTTTGATGGCGCAGAATTGTTGACGCTCGTTGAACAAGCGACATGGTTGACCTTGAACGATTACGAATCTGAATTGATGCAAGAACGCACCGGTTTATCCTTAGCGCAACTTGCTGAAAAAGTTGAAGCGTTAATCGTCACGCAAGGCGGCGAAGGTTCAACAATTTATACTGACGGTAAAGAAATCAAAATCCCTGCCGCACCTGTCGCAAATCTTGCTGATCCAACGGGTTGTGGCGATGCGTATCGTGCAGGTTTATTATACGGTTTACTAAATAAATTAGATTGGGAAATTACCGGACGTATTGCCTCTCTCACAGGTGCAATCAAAATCGAACATCACGGTACACAAAACCACACGTTTAATTTAGATTCATTCAAACAACGTTACCAAGAAAGTTTTGGCAGCAGTTTCTAAATCATGCTCAAAAATACCCAAAATCTACTCGACATCATGGCGCAATTGCGTCATCCCGAAAACGGCTGTCCGTGGGATGTCAAACAAGATTTTGCCAGTTTAATTCCTTACGTTATCGAAGAAGCCTACGAAGTTGTTGATGCCATTGAGCGCAACGACTTAGATGATTTACGCAGTGAATTAGGCGATTTATTGTTACAAGTTGTGTTTCATTCACAAATTGCAAACGAGCAAGGTTTGTTTAGTTTTGACCAAGTGGCGAAATCCATTTCAGATAAGTTGATTCGTCGTCATCCACACGTTTTTGCCGATGCGCTTTTCTCGAATGATGCCGAGCGTCATGCCGCGTGGGAACAGTCAAAAGCTGACGAACGTAAAGAAAAAAATCCCGAATTAGAAAGTGTTTTATCAGGCGTAGCACGTTCACTGCCGGCATTGATTGAATGTGAAAAAATCCAAGATAGAGCCGCGCAACATGGTTTCGATTGGAAAACAGTGCCGCCAGTTTTTGAAAAAGTGGAAGAAGAATTAGCCGAAGTGAAAGAAGCGTGGGAATCGGGCGACCAAGCACATATTCAAGAAGAAATTGGCGATTTATTGTTGGTTGTGGTCAATTTGGCGCGGCATTTAAACGTGAATCCTGAAATGGCTTTAAAACAAAGTACACAAAAATTTTCTAAACGTTTTCATTACATTGAAAAACAAGTGGCTGCTGCGGGGCGGCTTTTAAAAGAGTGTGAATTAGACGAATTAGACGCGCTTTGGAACGAAGCTAAACGCGCTTAATTTTTAAAATACACGTCGTAACGCAATAATTTTCCCGAAAAACTCTCGCTCGGTTTACCACCTAACGGCTGTGCATAATCAGGACTTTTGACAACCACACGTTTTCCCGTCGCCGCAAATGCGGCTTCAAACAATTCGACTTTATCCAAATCTTCGCCCACTAATTCTTGCAAAATCGTCATCGATTTTTTGCTCAACGCAGATTTTTTGCGTTTTGGCGGAAACATTGGGTCTAAATAAATACAATCGGGCGGTGTTTCTAAATTTTTTAGCAATTCAATTGCGTTACCTTTCATTAAAATCGGCGGCGCAAGTTCTAATTTCTGTACCCATGATTCCTGCTCTAAACGCTCAAACGCATCGGTTAATAATTCCACCATCATCGGTGAACGTTCAATGCAACTTACTTCGTAACCCATCCGAAACAAACACAAACTGTCTTGCGCCCAACCCGTCGTCGCATCAATAACCGTTTTTGTTTTACGTCCGATGGCTTGTGCGAATGCCCCTTCTTTTGGCGCAGGATACGAACGTTGCTCACCGTTTCGCGGCGCAATATCCACACTCAAACCGCCTTTTTTGAGCAATTCTTTATCGAGTAATTTCAATTCGCCGTCGCGCCACGTTAAAAAAAACGTTTCAGGATTTGAATCGGTTGCGTGGCGAAGTGGGACATTTAAACGCTCGGCAAGCGCGTGAAAGGACGGAAGATAACCCAACCCTTCAAAAAGTACCGCGAGTTTATTTTGATACATTGACACGTTTATTCAGTCGAAATCGATTGTTGTTCGTTTTTCAACGCGGCATCAAGCGTGTGCCACGCTAACGTTGCACATTTTACACGCGCGGGATATTCACGAACACCTGCTAAAACAGCGAGTTTACCAACAGCTTCGAGTTGTAAATCTTCACTTTTGCCCGTGGTGATTTTGTGGAACGTGTGAAATAACTCTTCGGCTTCGGCTTGCGTTTTACCTTTGATAATTTCAGTCATCAGTGAAACCGAAGCGGTTGAAATCGCGCAGCCTGAGCCTTGAAAACTTGCATCGGTGATGGTTTCGCCGTCGAGTTTCAAAAATAACGTTAAACGGTCGCCGCAAAGCGGGTTGAAACCTTCAACCATGCGGTCGTAATTTTCCATGACGTGGAAATTGCGCGGGTTGCGGTTGTGGTCAAAAATGACTTCTTGATAGAGGTCGCGTAGGTCTTCAAACATGAAATTCTCTTGATTGTTTATTGGATTTTGTTTTTAGGTAATCCAAAGATTACCTTCATCTTGGAAACGAACCATTATTTATATCAATCACGCTTCCGTTAATGTATTCAGGCGATTCGGTTGCTAACCAGACAATCGTTTTAGCGACTTCTTGCGGATAAGCGAATCGTTTGGTGATAACGGATTTTAAAAATGACTCTTGCCGCTCTTTGGGTATTGTGTCCAGCATATCTGTATCTACTGGGCTTGGGGCTACGGCGTTGATTATGATTTTACCCTCAAAAATTTTTGAAAAGCTCTTGGTCGCATTGAGTAGCCCAGCTTTAGTAATGCCATACCAAATGTCTGGATGCCCAATTTGTCCAGCGATGGAAGCGTTATTAACAATACGACCACCTCTCAATAGCATGGTTTTAGCGACTTCTTCAATCAATTTTATGGGTGTTTTAAGGTTGAGATTGAGCATAGAATCTATTTTATCGTGCGTGTAGTCATGATAAGGAATCGAATACATCACACCTGCATTGTTGATTAAAATACCAATCAGAGGAAGGGAATCAATAAGTGCTGGTATTCCATCCACTTGTGTCAAATCAAATGTCACTTGTTTGATTGCATCGTTTTTCTCGAAATGGGTAAAATCTCTCGCCACCACGATAATCTCGTATCCAAGAGCCAAAAAAGCCTTAGTAACTTCCAGCCCTATTCCTTTGTTGCCACCTGTTATCAAAACCGTTCTTTTCATATTTCTTACCCAAACATCTCAATCAAATTCCGAATCCCCGACATCAACACATCAATTTCAGCCTTGGTGTTATACATCGCAAACGAAGCCCGCGCTGTCGCAGGCACTTTGTAAAAATCCATCACAGGCATGGCACAATGATGACCTGCGCGAATCGCAATCCCTAAACTATCGAGCATCGTGCCAATATCGTGTGGGTGAATTTTATGCAGCGTAAAAGACAAAATCCCGCCCTTCTCTTTTGCTTCACCAATAATTTTTAAACCGTCGATTTGCAAGGCTTGTTCGGTCGCATAAGCCAGCAATTCTGCTTCATGCGCCGCAATCGCTTCCATGCCAATTGAATTTAAATAATCAATCGCCGCGCCTAAACCAATCACTTCGGCAATACTTGGCGTACCTGCTTCAAATTTATGTGGCAAACCCGCGTAAGTGCTTTTTTCAAACGTCACGGTGCGAATCATATCGCCGCCACCTTGATACGGCGGCATCGCTTCGAGTAACGCTTGTTTGCCGTACAAAACGCCCACGCCTGTTGGCGCATAAAGTTTATGACCCGAAAACACATAAAAATCACAATCCAACGCTTGCACATCAACGGGCATGTGCGGAATCGCTTGTGCGCCATCAAGTAAAACAGGAATGTTTTGTGCGTGGGCGAGTTCGATAATTTTTTCGACAGGGTTAATTGTTCCCAATGCGTTTGACATGTGAACAACAGTAACCAATTTTGTTTTTGCATTCAGCAACGCTTCAAATTCTGGCATTAACAATTCGCCAGCCAAATTCATCGGGGCAACTTTCAAAATTGCGCCTTTTTCTTCGCAAAGCATTTGCCACGGCACGATGTTCGAGTGATGTTCCATCGCGGTGATGATAATTTCATCGCCTGCGTGGATATTGGCTTTGCCGTAAGTTTGCGCGATTAAATTGATAGCATCCGTCGTGCCACGCACAAAAATAATTTCTTTTTCACTTTGCGCGTTGATAAATGATTTTACTTTTTCACGCGCCGCTTCAAACAAATCCGTCGAACGCACGCTTAACGTATGCACGCCACGATGCACGTTTGCATAATCGTGGCTGTAAAGATGGACGAGGCTATCAATGACGGCTTGCGGTTTTTGGCAACTCGCGGCGTTGTCTAAATAAACCAGCGGTTTATTGCGGATTTTTTCATTGAGAATCGGGAAGTCAGCACGGATTTTTTCAATCGGATAAGTCATTAGCGTTCAGCTCCTTCTGGAAAGCGCGTGAGTAATAGGTTAAAAACAGCATCGCGCAAACTGGGAATTGTAATTTTATCAACCATTTCGTTGGCGAAGGCAAACGTTAAAATATGTTTTGCTGACACTTCATCGATGCCGCGTGATTGCAAATAGAAAATCGATTTTTCGTCTAACTGCCCAACCGTTACGCCATGAGCGCATTTCACATCATCGGCATAAATTTCGAGTTGTGGTTTGGTGTCAATTTCCGCTTCATTCGATAGCAATAAATTACAGTTGTTCATTTGTGAATCAGTGTTCTGCGCGTTTTCAGCGACCAAAATTCGCCCTTGAAAAACCCCATGCGCTTGGTCGTTTAAAATCCCTTTGTAAAATTCCCGACTAATGCCATGCGGCTGCAAGTGATTGATGCGCGTGAGATTGTCGAGATGTTGATTTTGCGAACCTAAATACAGCCCGTTTAATTCACATTCTGCCGCCGTTTCTAAATCGCTGACAATATCGCTACGCGCAAGCAAACTTCCTAACGCAAAATTATGGTGTGTGAAACGTGCATTGTCGGCTTGCTGAACGTAAGTGCCGCCAAAATGGTAAGCGTTTTCGCCTTCTTGCTGAACTTTGTAGAGTGTCAAATTGGCATTTTCACCGACAAAAACTTCGGCAACGCTATTTGTTAAATAAGCGTGTTTTTCAGGACTGACAAACATTTCAATTAACGAGGCTTTCGCGTTCGCATCCAAAATCACAACATGGCGCGTTGGCAAAATCGCTTCTTGTGTGGCGATATGAATAATTTGCAACGGTTTTTCTAAAACTACATTTTTGGCGATATGAACAAACAAACCATCGGTAAAATTTGCCGTGTTGAAATCAATAAAACCGTGCGTTTGTTTAATCGCTTGATTGAATTTTGATTGCAACAAATCCGCGTGATTTTTCAGTGCGTCGTTAATCGAACAAATCGTGATTTTTTCGGGCAAATTCGATAATTCCTCACGAAAATAACCGTCCACAAACACGAAATGAAATGCGCTACCGCTTTCAACCGCATCAAAATCTACATCTTCAACAAATTTCGCAACCGAAAATTCTTTTTTCGCAATCGCCGAAACGTTGGTATAACGCCAATCTTCTAAATTCGACGCAGGAAAACCTGTTTTTTCAAATTGGTTTTTGGCTTGCTGACGAATATCGTTTAACCATGAAATGCTCATGCTTGCTCCAACCAACCATAACCTTTTTCTTCGAGTTCTAACGCTAACTCCGCGCCACCTGATTTTACAATTTTGCCGTCTGCTAAAACGTGAACAAAATCAGGTTTGATGTAATCGAGCAAACGTTGGTAATGTGTGACCATAATAAACGCGCGGTCTGGCGAACGTAGCGCGTTCACGCCGTCGGCAACAATTCGCAAGGCATCAATGTCTAAACCCGAATCGGTTTCGTCCAAAATGCAAAGTTGTGGTTCGAGCATTGCCATTTGCAAAATTTCGTTACGTTTCTTTTCACCACCCGAAAAACCTTCGTTCACAGCGCGATATAAGAATTTTTCGTCCATTTCGAGAGCTTTGGTTTTCGCTTTCACAAGCGTTAAAAAGTCCATCGCATCGACCTCGCTTAAACCTTTGTGTTTGCGAACCGCGTTTAATGCGGCTTTGAGCAAATAAACATTTGTTACGCCAGCGATTTCGACAGGATATTGAAACGCTAAAAATACGCCTTCACGAGCGCGAATTTCAGCAGGCATTTCGAGTAAATCTTTGCCGTTAAATGTCACACTGCCGCCTGTGACTTCGTAACCTGATTTGCCTGATAAAACGTGCGACAGCGTACTTTTTCCCGCGCCGTTAGGCCCCATGATGGCGTGGATTTCGCCTGCGTTGACTTCGAGGTTTAAGCCTTTGAGGATTTCTTTGTTTCCGACGTTGACAGTTAGGTCTTTGATTTTGAGCATTGATGTTCCAATTATTTTTATGAGTTAAATTATTCGTAATGCGTCCACATTCGCAAGATATGAACGACTTTTTCTGCTTCGATTATGCGATAAATCAAACGGTGTTGAATGGAGATTCGCCGCGAATAAAAGCCTTGTAAATTTCCCACTAACTTTTCATACGGTGGTGGCGTGGAATAAGGATTTTCCGTTAAAAGTGTCAGCAATTTTTGAGCTTGTGGTTTGAGTCCTGATTGAGCAATCTTTTTTGCATCTTTGGTTACTTGCCGACTCAAAATAACTTGCCAAGTCACCAGTCTAAATCCTCAAAATTCACACCCTCGGCTAATGATTCTTGAGCGGCATTTTGAATGCTATTTACCATGTTTGGAATTGCATTCAAAAACAACGTTTCTTCAATGGCTCGCCAATCTTCGGCACTATGAATAACAAAGTCTTTTCCATCCTGTTGTTTGACATACAACCCATCATGGTTATCAAAGCATGGAGCGATTTCTTTTGGGAAATTCTGAAATAATTTTGTTGCTGTGGTTTCGAGCATCGCTATTTTTCTCACATGAAATATTCAATTTGCCTTACTACAATCTGTCAAATACTGAGCCACTAGAAGGCGTAAATATTTTGTGATATAGCCGAGTTGCATATTCATCCGTATCACCTGCAATATAATCACAAATTACACGAAGCCTTACCTCATCTCTGCTTTGTTCCTGATATTTACGATAATGCTTCTTTTCCAACATTACTGGATTGTGAGCTATTGCATTAAATAATCTAATAATCATTTGTTGCCCTTTATATTCAAGGGTTTTTACTTCTGGCGTTTTGATTACTTTTTCGACTACAAAATCTTTGAGACTTTTCAACTCCGCGTTTACGTTTTCAGGAATAGTAGCTTGAAAATCGAGTAATTTATTTTTAAAAATTCCTCTTTCTTCTATGAAACTATTCCTCACAAAGTAATGAACTAGATAACTAATTACTTTTTTCCTAGTTTTATTTGTGCCAGAAAATAAATCGTTAGTTACGTTGCCATCATAATCATTGAAAGAATTTTCTATTTTCGGTTTAACCACATCTAGCCAATCATCTTTAGTGACCAGTTTCAAAGAAATAGCATCTTCTAAATCGTGTACGCCATACGCTATATCATCAGCTAACTCCATTATTGTCGCATCAAAACTTTTAAATTTAGTTTTCCGATGCGTATCTGTTACATCGAAACTTTTAAATAACTTAATATCTTTTGAATCAAAAGGACTTAGAATCCATTCAAAATATGCAGTGTCGCAATCGAAAAAATTAAATTTAGGTGGCTTGAAAGATTCAATATTTAATGGGGTATTTTGTCCGTTGTAAATTTTTTTGTTGACCGCTTGTGAGTACGTTACAGGGTATTTAATAAGCCCAAGTAATGCTCTGCGAGTTAAATTCAGTCCATCACATTCAGAGTATTCACCCAACTGAGTACAGATACGAAGTGTTTGAGCATTTCCTTCAAAACCTCCACAATCACGCATTAAATAATTCAAGGCAACTTCTCCACCATGACCAAAAGGTGGATGACCTATATCATGGGCAAGTCCAATTGCTTCAATAAGATTTTGTTCTGGTATAAGTTCACTATATTCATAGCATTTTCTATATTTCTCCTTGAAATACTCAGCTATTCCGCCAGCGATTTGAGCGACCTCTAGTGAATGTGTAAGTCGTGTTCGATAAAAATCACTCTCGCCTAAACCAAGCACCTGTGTTTTACCCTGCAACCGTCTAAAAAATGCAGAATGAATTATCCTTGCACGATCACGCCCATAATCGTCCCTTTCCATAGAGGGAATTAAATTTTTTCGCTCTTTCCACTTATCCATAACTCTAATACCTATTCATTCTGTAATAATTTGTGGGACTAAAAAACTAGTCTTCCAAACTCAAGCAAACATCAAACGCCCTTTAGGTTCAGGAATCGTTCGTCCTAATTCACAAGCAATTTCTAGCCATTCTTGAATAATCAACTCAGCGTTATTGACGGCTTCTTGATAAGTTGCACCATCTGCCATACAACCCGCTAATTCTGGAACTTCGACCAAATAAGCGTTGTCAATTTCGCTCCAATAAATGATTAACTCATATTTACTCATCGATTAAATCTCCAGCGAGTTGGTATTGAATGATTACATTTCGAACTTGTTTGACTTGATAAGATTTAGCCATTCCGTTTTGCGGTTGTAAATTCAAAATTTCGTTCACATCGTTGCGCGTAAAAATATGGTGGTCGCCACGAATTCTGGCATCAAATTTCAAGCGAATTAAAAGTTGCGTTAATTCGGCAAAACTAATGTTACTGTCTGAACGACCACTTAAAATTTTGAGCAAAAATTTCGTGTGTTTGCTCATTACCCCACCGAACCTTCCAAACTCAATCCCAACAACGCCTGCGCTTCGACGGCAAATTCCATCGGTAATTCTTTGAAAACTTGCTTACAAAAACCATTCACAATCATTGACACCGCATCTTCGGCAGACAATCCGCGTTGCTGACAGAAAAATAATTGGTCTTCGCTGATTTTAGAAGTCGTGGCTTCGTGTTCGATTTGTGCCGATGGATTACGCACTTCAACATACGGAAACGTGTGTGCG
>CAILJB010000069.1 GCA_903834465.1 uncultured Pseudomonadota bacterium
AGCAATTCACGTTGTGGGATCAAAATGGCTCGTCAGTAGAAATGGGACGCATGGTAATTTTACCAATGAGCAATACGATTTTGTATGTGCAACCGATTTACATTGCTTCGACGAAAAACAAAATGCCTGAATTAACGCGAATTATTGTGTCGATTGGCAACGAAACCGTTATGGATACTACGTTGCATTCCGCGTTAGAACGCCTTAAAAACATTTTTATTAACAAAACCCGCGCCGTTGATACCGCCGCGTCGAAACATTAAAAGGATTCCTTTGTGCAGAATGAACGTATTGCAGAATTAAAAAACACAGTTCAACAACTTTTGGATGAAGCCAAAGCACAAGGTGCAACGTCGGCTGAAGCGGGGTTAAGTGTTGATGATGGATTTTCGGTTACAGCACGATTGGGTGTCGTTGAAACGATTGAACACCATTGCAGTCAAGGTTTAGGCGTAACGGTGTATTTTGGACAACGAAAAGGCGCGGCAAGTACCAGCGACTTATCGCCCGCGTCAATCAAAGAAACTGTGAGCGCGGCGTGTAGTATTGCGCGTTATACCAGCGAAGACGAGTTTTCTGGCTTGCCCGATGCAGATTTATTGGCGACCGAATTTCCTGATTTAGATTTGTATCATCCGTGGGCGTTGTCGTCTGAAAAAGCGATTGAAATAGCGATTGAATGTGAAGATGCCGCACGGAATTATCACACGGATATTAGCAATTCAGAAGGCGCGACAATTAGTACGCTTAAAGGTTTGAGCGTGATGGGAAATAGTCTGGGCTTTTTACAAGCCCGTTCAAGTTCACGTCATTCGTTGAGTTGTTCAGTTCTCGCGCAACGTGGCGATGACATGCAACGTGATTATTGGTACAGCGTGGCGCGAAATGCTGACTTTTTAGAATTGCCACACGAAGTTGGCGTTACTGCTGCAGAACGCACATTGCGTCGTTTGGGCGGTCGCAGTTTAAGTCCGCGTCAATGTCCTGTTTTATTTAGCGCAGAAATTGCGAGCAGTTTATTAAGTTCATTTATTGGCGCGATTTCTGGAGGCAGTTTATACCGCAAATCGACCTTTTTACTCGATGCGCTAAATACGCCCGTTTTCCCTTCGTTTATTCATATTTACGAGCAACCACATTTAGTTGGTGGTTTAGGCAGCGCGATGTATGACGGTGAAGGCGTAACGACGCGCCACCGTGATTTAGTGCGAGAGGGTATTTTGCAAGATTACGTTTTAAGCACTTATTCGGCGAAAAAGTTGGGGTTAAAAAGTACGGGCAACGCAGGCGGTGTACGAAATTTGACCATTACGCCGACAGGGGACGATTTTGAATCAATGTTGCAATTACTCGGCACAGGTTTATTGGTCACGGAATTGATGGGACAGGGCGTGAAAATGATGACGGGCGATTATTCACGCGGCGCAGCAGGTTTTTGGGTTGAAAATGGTGTGATTCAATATCCTGTCGAAGAAATTACGATTGCGGGAAATTTAAAAGATATGTTTAAAAACATTGTTGCCGTCGGTAAT
>CAILJB010000070.1 GCA_903834465.1 uncultured Pseudomonadota bacterium
AATTTTCATTGTGTAATCTCATAAAATAAAACGCGAAAAAAAAGGGGCAATTCGCCCCTTTTCTTTATTTAAAATCCGTCAAAAATTAACGGTTATAAATGTACATCGTAACTTCAAAACCGAAACGTAAATCTGTGTAGCTTGGTGTTTCCCATTTCATAATCGTGACCTTTGAAAGTTTTTATAATTTGATGTTTAGCTTGTTAGATCTAAGCTGGTGGCATTGTAAAAGGATTCGTTTTTTTACGCAACTTGTAGAAATTGTACTTAACATTAAGAATTAAAAAGAAAATGATTTTAAATACACTCAAAATCTTCACCCCACGCATCTTGCATAAATTGTAAATACATAATTTCACTCTCATCCTGCCCCACATCTTAAATCTGTGATCCGAGTACAATGCCATTTTCTAATATCAGATGAAGTGCTTGCTCAAAGACGACTATAGTGGTCCCCGAAAAACAGACAGCTGATTAAGATGGTATCCTGAGAAAAAAGAGGAACCAAAAATGAGCGAAAAAAGTCGGAAGTTATTTACAGGGACACAAAAAGCGAAAGTAGCGATCGAAGCAGTCAAAAATCAAAAGACGATGAGTGAAATCGCGCAAGAATACAGCGTTCATCCTACGCAAATTGAAATTTGGAAAAAGACGTTACTGGAAAATGCGCCACAGTTATTTGATGATAAACGCAGCAGTAAAAAAGTAGATGAAAATCCTGATGTTGAATTACTTTACGCAAAAATAGGCAAGTTAAATATGGAGTTAAACTGGCTGAGAAAAAAGTCAGGACTCTGCCCTTAACGCAACGGCAGGGCTGGATTGATAGGGAAGATGCGTTACCCATTGTGCAACAAACTCGTTTGGCAAGCATTGCCAGATCAACCGTTTATACAACAAAATCAAGCAGTAGTGACGAGGAATTAACATTACTACGCTTGATAGACGAAGAATACACACGACATCCGTTTTACGGCAATCGTCGTTTGGCGTTGTATTTGCGAAATCTGGGCTATGTGGTGAATCGGAAACGAATGCGCCGTTTGATGAAAAAGCTCAGGCTAGTAGCTTTAGCACCTGCTCCCAACACCAGTAAAAAGAATCCAGAACATAAGATTTATCCGTATTTGTTACGCGGTGTGGCGATTATCAGACCCAATCAGGTTTGGAGTACCGATATTACTTATGTGCGTTTAGCCCACAGATTTGCTTATTTAACGGTTATTCTCGATTGGTATAGTCGTCATGTGTTGAGTTGGCGGATTTCAAATTCGTTGGAAACCTTATTCTGCTTGGAATGTTTAGAAGATGCGTTGCTAAAATTCGGTATTCCAGAAATGATGAATACGGATCAAGGGGCGCAATATACCAGTCACAACTGGGTAAATCGCCTTTTAGACCAAGACGTTAAAGTGAGCATGGATGGGCGTGGACGGGCTTTGGATAACATTTTTACTGAACGTTTGTGGCGAACTGTCAAACATGAAGATATTTATCTGCGTGACTATGGCAGAATGCCTCAGTTGCAAGCTGGATTGACTGAGTATTTTGAGTTTTACAACACCGAACGTCCTCATCAATCGTTATCGAATTTAACGCCTGCTGAAGTTTATTATTCGGGTGTTGGTGGTGGAGCCAAAATCGTAGACCGATTTGGCAAAGAAATATCTTCTGTTGAAAATAATGGTGCAGCGACCAATTCGCTGTAGTTTGATTTTATACCATCTTAAATCAGGCTATTTTTTGTCTGTACAATGGGGACCACTATATTATTTTTTGTGCGTAAATCATCCACGATTTGCTCAGGACTCCACTTTTTCAATAATCTGTCGGTGATTTCCCACGCGATTTCTTCCGTCCATCGGATGACTTTGGTCTTCATCGTATGACGCATTTGCACCAGCTTTTGAGCGGCTAGGAAACAGTATCCAGCCTCACTTGTGTTTCGCTGCACTTCTCGCGAAATCGTGCTTTTTGGTCGATTTAACGCTTTGGCTATTGCCGTTATTGAAAACCCTAATTGACGCTGAACCTGAATGTAGTGTCGTTCTTCTGCTTTGAGTTGTTCGTATTTTGCCATTTTTCAAGTTTCTTGCAACAGTGTAAAAATTCTTTTCTATTTTACCCCGTTGCACTTATGACTTGAATCCGCCGTTTGATTATG
>CAILJB010000071.1 GCA_903834465.1 uncultured Pseudomonadota bacterium
ACCCAATCGTTGGTTTATCAGATTATCAAAGAGAAAAATAAGGCTTAATTTACCGAATAATTACCGCACCATTGCAACCACAAAAGGCAGGTGCGCGTTGTTGCGTGGGCATTGCAACATAAATTACCGCACTTTACCGCATGGGTTGCAATCAATAATGCAGTTAGTTAGTGCGCGTGAGCTTCATGCAAAGTTGGGTGTTGCAACAAAATTCACAGATTGGATTAAGCGTCGAATTGAAATGTATAAGTTTGCCGAAAATTCCGAATGGATTGCGCTACCCACAAATGAGAAGCCCGAAAATAAAGGATTTCAGACTGCTATCGAGTATTTCATATCAATCGATATGGCAAAAGAATTATCAATGGTGGAAAACAACGAGCAAGGTAAACGAGCGCGTCGTTACTAAAATTGGCGACCAAGAGGTTAATTCTGTTTCCGCGCGTGAGTTGTATTTGGATTTGGGGTTTGCAGAAAATCAATGGTCAAGATGGTCGCAATCAAACATTGGTTTGAGAGATGTTGCATTGCCACACTTTGCCACAGCTAAATCATAGCGTTGGTGGTACAGGCGGGTGTGGCAATCAAATATGTCGCAAATAATGTCACAACATATTTCATATTTGGCGCGGGGTTGGACTGGTTTTGTCACAAGGTAAATGCCATCGCGAACGCATGATGAACGGTAAATTGAGGCAGGCGCGTTGCAATACAGCAGATACTCAACAATGGATTCCACTAGACATGCCGAAAAAGGAAATCGTCGAAACGCAGGTCGAGATGTTTCCGGTTGATGATGTTGTCGAGGCAGAAGCAATGCAGATTTTAGATTTTGTGAGCGCACATTCTCAAGACCCGAATTTTACAACCTCACCAGAACAGGAATTTGTCGTAAATCCAAAAGTCATGCTTTCGACTGAAATTGCAGCGTTGATTTTGGTGTTTCATTTCAAAATCAAAATCTCAAGTTTTCTCAAGTTCTAAACCTTAGCAAATGTTAGCTTTAATGAACCGTTCCAACTGCAAATACTAAAACCGTCGAAAGGCGGTTTTTTGTTGTCATGTGTTGCCGTTTGTTATGGTGTTTTATTTTGAAATGGGACAAAAATGGGACATTTTTTCAACAGGCATAAAAAAAGGCTTCGATGTTAGTCGTAAACCTTTGATTTATCTGGTGGCGATGGGTGGGGTCGAACCACCGACCTTGGGGTTATGAATCCCACGCTCTAACCAACTGAGCTACATCGCCGAAACTATTCGCGAATTATAGAGATTTGTACTAATTTTGTCAAACATTGAACCTAAAATGCACAACATCACCATCTTTTACTACATAATCTTTACCCTCTAACCGCCATTTACCCGCATCTTTTGCACCTTGCTCGCCTTTGTAAGTGATGAAATCTTCATACGAAATTACTTCGGCGCGAATAAAACCACGTTCAAAATCACTGTGAATCACACCAGCGGCTTGTGGTGCTGTTGCGCCAACAGGAATTGTCCATGCCCGAACTTCTTTTACACCCGCCGTAAAATACGTTGCTAATTGAAGCAATTCATAACCTGCTCGTACCACACGGTCTAATCCGGCTTCTTGCATACCTAAATCGTCTAAAAATTCTTTCTTTTCGTCATCGTCTAATTGTGCAATTTCGGCTTCAATTGCCGCGCAAATAGGGACAACTCGCGCACCTTCTTTTTCTGCAAATGCACGAACTTTATCAAGTAACGGATTATTTTCAAAACCGTCGTCTTGCACGTTAGCAATGTACATTGTCGGTTTTAAGGTGATTAAACATAAATCTTTTACTAATGCTTTTTCATCATCATCTAAACCCAACATTCGCGCAGGTTCACCCGCATCTAATTGCGCGAAAATACGCTCTAACACTTCTTTTCTAATTTGTTCTTCTTTATTGCCGGTTCGAGCAATTTTAGCAGATTTAACTAAGGCTTTTTCCACCGAAGCCATGTCTGCTAACGCCAACTCTGTGTTAATAACTTCAATATCTGAAAGGGGATCGATTTTTCCGGCAACATGCACAACATTATCGTCTTGAAAACAACGCACTACATGTGCAATGGCATCATTTTCACGAATATTAGCTAAAAATTTATTACCCAAGCCTTCACCTTTGGATGCGCCCGCAACTAATCCAGCAATATCCACAAATTCAATCGTTGTCGGCAATACACGTTCTGGCTTTACAATAATTGAAAGCGCATCGAGCCGTTTATCGGGTACCGGAACGACTCCTACATTCGGGTCAATAGTGCAGAACGGATAATTTTCTGCTGCAATTTTCGCTTTGGTGAGTGCGTTAAATAAAGTTGATTTTCCAACGTTGGGTAAGCCTACAATTCCACAATACAATGCCATAACAGTCTCTGATTACTCTTTCTAAATTGGGTTTTAAAATAATTAAATGTGGATTATACAAGCTAACGCACTTGTGAAAGCATAATTTGGTGCGATACAAATTGATATTGAGTTTTGTTAATATTTCATTCTCTAAATTTTACAAGCGTTATTTCATGCTTTCAAATCATCGCCTTGAAGTCGGATATTGTGTAAATTTAACGATTTTTCAACTGTTCAACTTTTCGAGTTGCTTGTTCAAAACGCTGCGCTGTTACATCAAATTGTTGCGCTACACCACTAAAAGACTGTGACGTAAGTTCAAACAATTTGCTGTCGTCTCGCCATTTTGAATTTGAACTTTTTTCATCCATCATTAAATCATCATCAATCGATGCACTGACTTTACCGTCCGTTTCCAAATTTTTACGCCACTGTAAAAATGATTCGCGTGTAAAAACGTATTTATCCATCGCCGCTTCGTTAATAAATTTCAACGCGCCTTCTGCATTTGCTCGCGTATTTAGCGCAGACATAAACTGCACCGGTGCGCTAACATAATTTGCGGGAATACTAGCGTAAGTGGCAGGATTCGCCGCGACATCAAACGCCGAAGCCGGTGCGCTACGCATAGTCATAGGGCCTACGAGCGGCAAAACTAAATATGCTCCTTGAGGTACGCCCCAAACTGCAAGCGTTTGGTCAAAATCTTCATCGTTTTGTTCTAAGCCCACTTCTTTTGCTACGTCTAAAAAGCCACCTACTCCGGCTGTCGAATTCAAGGTTAAACGTCCAAAATCTGACGCACTTTGAGAGAATTTTGCTTGTAACAAATCGTTAAGCACTACATTAAAATTTTTCAAATTATTGAAAAAATTAAATACACCCGTTTGCATAAATTGCGGCGTGATAAATTTGTAACCATTCGCTAGTGGCGAAGCAACGTATGTGTCAACATTGTCGTTAAAATCGTACATTGTGCGATTAAAACTTTCATACGGGTCTACATGTTGTTTGTCTTGTGCTACCCCGTTCGCGGTAAAAAGCATACTGCAAACTACTCCTGCTATTGTCTTACGCTTCATTCTAATTCCCTGTTATTGTTTGGCGTAGTTATCAATTTTTTCGTTAATTTTTGCAATCAACGCATCAAAACCTTCACGCTGCAAAATCGCCGTATATTCTGACCGCTTCAACGCTAAATCGCTCACGCCATTTGCAATAATGTTAATAATGCGCCAACTTGCCCCTTTTTCTTTGAGCATATAATCAAACTTAACCGGTTTATCGTCTGGAACAGTGAGGTGAGAGTGAATGACAACGCCGCCCATTTTTGTTTCTTCTTCCGAATCAATCGCAAACGCCTCGCCACTAAAATCTTTGAAATTATGCGCGTAAGAAGCAACGCTCAAGCGCGTAAAAACATCGGTTAATTTCTTTTGTTGCTCTTCGGTAAGTTTTTCCCATTCTTTACCAACGACAATTCGGGCAATTTTTGGCAAATCATGGCTATTTGAAATCGCGGGTTCTAATTTGTCATAGCGTCCAGAAAAACCAAGTTTTTTGCCGTCTTTCATGACTTGAATTAACTCAGTTTGAAATTTATCAATAATTTGTCGCGCTGACGTACTTTCTTCTTGCGCGAACGCAGATGTTGCTAACAAACTACTCAGCGCAAAAGCTAACACCGCTAATTTTTTTAATCGCATCACCGTTCCTCTACAAAATTATTTTGTGTGTTCGACGTGTACTGGAATACCCGATAAGGTTGAAACCGATACAGATTCTGCCGCTGGTGAGGCAACCATTGCGCCTTCTGTTTTCACGCCACGAATAGAAGTCCAAAGTCCTTTAAGCGGATGTTTTAGCATGTCTTCAACAGCGGTCGCTTCATAGCCACAATGCGCCATACAACTTGCACATTTTGGATTTGCTGCGCTGCCGTATTTTTCCCACGGTGTCGTTTCTAATAATTCGTTAAATGTGGCGGCATAACCTTCATCGGCGAGTAAATAACACGGTTTTTGCCAACCGAAAACGTTACGGGTTGGATTGCCCCACGGCGTACAGTTATAACCTTGATTGCCCGCTAAAAAGTCTAAATACAGCGACGAATGATTGAGTTTCCAACCGCGATTTTTACCCAATTTAAAAATGCCACGGAACAATTCTTTTACATCGTTGCCTTGAATGAAAACGTCTTGTTTGGGCGCGTGTTCGTAACTAAATCCTGGCGCGATGGTAATCCCTTCAACACCGAGTTCAGTCACATAATCTAAAAACTCTGCCACTTCAGCGGGGGTTTCGCCTTGGAAAAGGGTGCAATTGATATTGACGCGGAAACCTTTGTCTAATGCCAATTTAATCGCTTCCACCGCACGGTCGAAAACACCTTCTTGGCAAACGGACGCATCATGACGCGCTTTCAATCCATCTAAATGGATTGAAAAAGTTAAATACGGCGACGGTTTGTAATCATCAATACGTTTTTTAAGTAATAGCGCGTTGGTGCATAAATAAACAAACTTTTTACGCGCAATTAAACCTTCGACAATTTTTGGCATTTCCTTATGAATTAAAGGTTCACCACCTGGAATAGACACCATCGGCGCGCCGCATTCATCGACGGCTTGCATACATTCTTCAAACGATAAACGTTTATCTAAAATATCATCGGGGTAGTCAATTTTGCCACAGCCGGCACATTCTAAATTGCACTTAAATAACGGTTCAAGCATCAACACTAGCGGGTATTTTTTCGCGCCGTTGAGTTTTTGTTTGATTAAATAACTACCCACTGCCCATTGTTGACGTAACGGAACACCCATAAAATAACGCTCTCCAAAATATATGATAAATAATGCTGTCGTTATAAAACAACACGCAATCCGACTTGAAAATCAGTGCGTTACGAAAAATACAAATGCTTTCATACGCTTACCCGCTTTTTGATTAGAATACCCTTTTTTCGAGCGCGACTCCAGCATTTGCAAAAAAATGTCGTGTACTAATTTAATTTATCGAAATAAGCTGCTGTTTTTACTGCGAATGAATTTTTTTAAAAAGTCATTTTAGTACATTCACAACAAAACAACATTGCTTTGCAAATTCCCAACAAACAGTCTATGATTACGCGCATACAACCACTTTACTTAAACATAATTCTGCGAATTCATAGCCAAAATATGACCCACGAAACTCAAACCGTTTTAGATGATTCAAAATCATTACATGACTTGTCTGATGATTTATTTCAAGGTGTGTTGCTTGACGGTGTTTCTCGAACTTTCGCATTGACCATTCCGCAACTGCCAAAAGCCTTAGTTGGCGCGGTCGCAAACGCTTATTTATTGTGCCGTATCGTGGATACAATCGAAGACGAAGTGTCGCTCTCGCCTGAACAGAAACGCTATTTTTGTACCGAATTTATCAATGTTGTAAAAACGGGCGAAAATTCTGAAGTTTTTGCGCTTGAACTCGCGCCATTACTTTCTGAGCAAACAATTCCTGCTGAACATCAGTTGATTCACGTTTTACCGCGTGTCATTCAAATTACGCACAGTTTTGAAGTAACGCAAGTTGAAGCGTTGGCAAATTGCGTCGATACGATGGCGAAGGGAATGCCAATTTTTCAAGCGCAAGATTTGCACGCTGGTTTAGCAACGCTCGCTGAAATGGATAAATATTGTTATTACGTTGCCGGTTGTGTGGGTGAAATGTTGGCGAAATTGTTTTGCCATTACTCGCCCGAAATTGCTAAACATGAAACCGAATTGTTGAAATTATCCGTGTCGTTTGGGCAAGGCTTGCAAATGACCAATATTTTGAAAGATATTTGGGATGACGCGCAACGTGGCGTGTGTTGGTTGCCACAGGATATTTTTACTGAAACCGGTTTTGATTTAAAAACGTTAACACCTGAAACCAACGATGTCGCATTTAGCGTGGGTTTAGAACGTTTAATCAGCATCGCGCAAGGTCATTTACATAATGCATTGCGTTACACATTGCTTATTCCGGCACACGAAACGGGAATTCGTAAATTTTGTTTGTGGGCATTGGGTATGGCAGTTTTGACGTTACGAAAAATTAAAAGCAATTTGAAATTTAATCGCTCTGAGCAAGCCAAAATCACACGCAACAGTGTTAAAGCAACCATTGTCGCAACGAACTTAACGGTACGCAGTGATTTTTTACTCACCGCTCTTTTTAATGTTGCCAGTCGCGGATTAACCACGCCCGATTGGACTTATCAAAACCAACAATGATTTTTAAGGATGACTGTCATGTTTAAAGAATCTCAAGACCACGCTTCACATCCTGCGACCAGTTCGGCAACGCCGATTCATTCCAAAGCCTATAATTTAGACAACGCTATTGAGCAAGCGCAAAACAAATTGTTAAGTTTGCAACACGCGGATGGTTATTGGGTATTTGAATTAGAAGCGGATTGCACTATTCCTGCCGAATACATCATGATGATGCACTACCTCGGTGAAATGGATGACTCTTTGCAAGCAAAAATTGCGGTGTATTTACGTTCACGTCAATCTGGTGATGGCAGTTATCCATTATTTACTAATGGCGCAGGTGATTTGAGTTGTAGCGTTAAAGTTTACTACGCGCTCAAAATGGCAGGTGACAGCATTGACGCGCAACACATGGCAAAATTGCGTGAATGGATTTTAAGTCAAGGGGGTGCAGCGAAAGCGAATGTCTTTACGCGCATTGCGTTGGCAACGTTTGAACAGTTGCCATGGCGTGGCGTGCCGTATATTCCAGTGGAAATTATGTTATTTCCAAAATGGTTTCCATTCCATATCGACAAGGTGTCGTATTGGTCACGCACCGTGATGATTCCGTTGTTTATTTTGTGTACGCTGCACGCGAAAGCAAAAAATCCAAATAACGTCAGTATTCTCGAATTATTCATTACGCATCCTGACGAAGAGCAACATTATTTTCCTGAACGTACGTTGTTAAACAAATTCTTTTTAGGTTTAGATAAATTAGGGCGTGTAACGAATCCGTTAATTCCTGAAAAAGCGCGTGAGTTAGCAATTAAAAAGGCACACGATTGGTTTGTTGAACGTTTGAATGGTGAAGACGGTTTAGGTGGTATTTTCCCTGCTATGGTGAATGCGTATGAAGCCTTGTTATTGCTCGGTTACGATAAAGAACATGAATTAGTTGTTACGGCACGAAAAGCCATTGATAAACTACTCGTCATCAATGAAAAAGATGCTTATTGCCAACCCTGTTTATCGCCAATTTGGGACACCGGTTTAAGCGCGTTAGCATTGCAAGAAGTACAAAAAGCACAATCGACTAAAGTCACTAGCGATAGTTTAGAACGTGCTTATGATTGGTTGAAATCCAAACAATTACTCGACGAACCAGGCGATTGGCGCATTACACGTCCAAATTCTAAAGGGGGCGGTTGGGCGTTTCAATTCAACAATCCGCATTACCCTGACGTAGATGACACAGCGGTTGTGGCGTTTGCGATGGCAGAAGCTGAAAATGCTGCTGAATTAGACGATTCGATTCATCAAGCTACGCGCTGGATTATCGAAATGCAGTCGAAAAATGGCGGTTATGGCGCGTTTGATGTTGATAATACTTACTACTATTTGAACGAAATTCCGTTTGCCGATCATGGCGCATTGCTTGACCCGCCGACTTCGGACGTGAGTGCGCGTTGCGCGATGTTGATGGCAAAAGTGGCTAAAAATCATCCTGAATATGCCAACGCATTAGAACGCACGATTGCGTATTTACGCACTGAGCAAGAAGCCGATGGTTCATGGTTTGGTCGCTGGGGAACGAATTATATTTATGGCACTTGGTCAGTGTTACTCGCGTTAGAACAAACGAATTTGCCAAAAACAGACCCTATGTACACCAAAGCCGCAACATGGTTGAAAAGTGTGCAACGCGCGGACGGTGGTTGGGGTGAAGATAATCACAGCTATCACGACACCAGTTTTAGTGGCAAATATCAGTTCAGCACGGCATTTCAAACCGCATGGGCCGTATTGGCATTATGTGCGGCGGGCGAAGGTAAAAGTCCTGAAGTTAAAGCAGGCATTGATTTTATTTTACGCGCTCAACAAGCGGATGGGGTTTGGAATGACAAATGTTTCACCGCGCCAGGCTTTCCAAAAGTGTTCTATTTGAAATATCATGGTTACGATAAATTTTTCCCTTTGTGGGCATTAGCTCGCTATCGTAATGAGTTGAAATAGAGTGATTACCGGAATTATCGTTGCCCTTTCTGAAGAATTAAGTACCTTAAAAACCTTGCCAAATGGACTATGGGAACGCGGCATGCGGCGAGGTAAATTCATCTTTATTACCGACGATATTATTTTGATGTATTCGGGTGCGGGTGCAGAAAATGCGCGGAAAGCCGCCGAATTGTTGGTTTCAAAAGGGGCGACCCAATTGATGAGTTGGGGCTGTGCAGCGGCGTTAAGTCCGGATTTAAAAATGGGTGATTTGATTTTAGCCGACAGTTTACTCAGCAGCGATGGATTAGAAACGCCCGTCAATGCAGCGTGGCATCAACACGCGAGAAAAGTGTTAAGTTCAGATATTGCAGCATACAAAGGTGCATTGATTGCCAGCGATACGCTCGTTTCAACGGCTCAAGCCAAACAAGATTTGCATACAAAAACCGGTGCGATTGCCTTAGATATGGAAAGTGGCGCAATTGCTCAAGTTGCCCAACATTATGCCCTGCCCTTTTTAGCGATTCGTGCCATTGCTGACCCTGCAACTATGGATTTACCGCTCGCTGTTTCAAAAGCCTTGAATGAAAACGGCGAAGTCGAAATCACAAAAATCCTCACTTCACTTGTTTTAAATCCTAAAGAAATTCCACATTTGATTCAATTAGGGCAATATTTTCAACTTGCGAAAAACACGCTTTCAAACGTCGCCAAACAATTACCTCAAGTCATTGCCTTTAAATCTGCGTCTGCCTGATATAATCGCGGGCTGTCTTTCTTCACTTTGATTGCACGTTATTTTAATGACTCACACCACTCGTTTTTCCTCGCGCCTAAGCCTTTGGTGCGAACAGCAAATTGTTCATTTTCCTTGGTTTATCGTTTTATTCGCTGTATTACTTTGCGCGGGAACGAGTTATTACGTTTATGAACATTTAGCGGTCAACACCAATACCGCAGAAATGCTCTCGCCGGATTTGCCTTTTCAACAAAATCAACGGCGTATTGATGCGGCTTTTCCACAAGATGCGTATACCACGCTCTTTGTTGTCGATGCCAATTCGCCCGAAGAAGCCACGCAAAGTGCGACAAAATTAGTGGATTTAATTCGCGCTCAAACGGAGCGTTTCGATTCGGTTTATATTCCAACCGATAACGCTTTTTTTCGTCAGCAAGCATTGTTGTATTTAGAACCGTCAGATTTAGAAACCGTTGCGAAACAACTCACGGACGCACAACCGTTTATTGGTCATTTGGCGCAAAATTATTCGCTCAATGGGTTGTTTGACATCATTGAGCAAGCCTTAAACGAAAAACAAAACGCCTTGCCAATGGATTTAAATCCGTTATTGCTCGCCGTAGACAATACAATTAACGCGCAATTGGATGACAAATCCTCAGCGTTGTCGTGGCAAAATTTACTAGCCAATAACAAACTGTCTCAAGATGCCAATCGCGTGTTAGTAGTGGCAAAACCGAAATTGCATTTTGATGAAATGTTACCCGCCGATGAATCACAAGCCGCCGCGCGTGAAGCCGCACAAAAAATCATGCAAGAAAATGCCGCCGTGCGTGTTCGTATTACTGGCGAGGCAGCTTTAGAACATGAAGAACTCGAAAGTGTCAGTAACGGCGCAGAATGGGCGGGGATTGCGTCGTTAATTTTAGTGTTTGTGGTGCAATGGGTCGGTTTTCATTCGCTACGTTTGCTCGTGATTACTTATATTGTGTTAATCATGGGACTAATTTTAACAGCCGGTTTTGCAGCGATTACGGTTGGACATTTAAACGTGATTTCGATTGCCTTTGCCAGTTTGTATATTGGTTTAGGTGTGGATTATGCGGTGCATATTTGTTTGTATTACCGCGAACGTAAAGCGCGTGGTTACTCAAACATCGATGCCATTCATCACAGCATGAAAGGCGTGGGTTCATCATTATTTTTGTGTGCGCTAACGACAGCACTGGGTTTTTTAGCCTTTATTCCAACTGATTATTCGGGCGTTTCTGAATTAGGGATTATTTCTGGCGGCGGGATTTTTATTGGATTGATTATTTCGTTGACGGTTTTACCTGCCCTATTCTGCATTCTACCCGTCAACAATCCTAAGCCTATAAAATCAGCTTTCGCGCCACAATTTATCGTTACATTTCCTTTCCATTACGCCAAAGCCATTCGTGTGGTATCGATTTTATTAGCGATTGGCGCGTGTGCTGTTTTGATGGAATTACGCTTTGATGCCAATCCGATTAACTTGCGCGATCCACAAAGTGAATCGGTTTCGACTATTAAAGAATTGTTAAAATCTAAAAACGATTCGCCGTTTGCGGTGACGGGGTTAGCGAATAATTTAGATGAAGCGAATGCGCTTGCAGCTAAAATGAAAGCCTTACCCGCCGTTCATGAAGCGATTACCTTGAGCAGTTTTGTAGCTGAAAATCAGGATGAAAAATTAGCGATTATCGAGGATTTAAATTTAATGCTCGGTAATCAATTGGAAAATTTCAATGTTTCCTTGCCTGAAAATCATGAACAACATGATGCGTTGGCAAAATTTAATGAACACTTAAAACGCGCCATTGCCGATAAAACACCGAATGCGCCGTTAGACACGTTGCAAAAATTGCAAAGTCACGTCGAAATTTTCTTGCACAGTCACACCGATGAGCCGGCTATTTACGCGCAATTAGAAAAAAATGTTTTAGGACTTTTACCGTACACGCTAGAACGTTTGCGTACCAGTTTGAATGCGACGGCATTTGCGTTAAACGATATTCCTCAAGACTTGCGTTCGCATTGGGTCAGCAAAGACGGTTTGTATAAAGTTTTCATCACGCCGGCAAAAGACCAGAATGTCGAAGAGAACATGAAAGAATTTGTCGCACAACTTAAAAGTGTGGATGACGCGGTTTCGGGGTTGCCGATTGCCAATGAAGCCGGCGGCGATGCGGTGGTGAAAGCCTTTGTGCAAGCCTTTGGTGGCGCGTTTAGTGCAATTACGTTATTGCTTTGGGCGATTTATCGTCGTTTTAGTCACATGGCGATTGTCATTGCACCGTTGATGCTCGCGGCATTGCTCACCGGTGCAACCAATGTATTGCTCGACAATCCATTTAATTTCGCTAACGTGATTGCGTTGCCGTTATTACTTGGGATGGGGATTGATAGCAGTATTTTGATTATGCACCGTCTGCATTTTAATAAAAATGAAGATGAAAACCTGTTGCACAGCAGTACGACGCGCGGGATTATTTTCAGTTCAATTACCACGTTGTGTAGTTTTTCGAGTTTGTCGTTTACGCATCATCAAGGTATGGCAAGCATGGGCTTGTTACTTTCGATTGGGCTATTTTTCACGGTGATTTGCTCGTTGATTGTGTTGCCTGCTTGGAGTGGGAAGCGGGTTTGATTATGACAAAAGCAATTTTTTTACAATTTACATAAAAATTTTTTGTATGACTAACGACAATAAAACACACAAAACATCTTCAACGGCTGATTTCTTTGCTAAATACAAAGACCCACGCTGGCAGAAAAAACGGCTTGAAAAAATGCAATCAGCAAAGTTTCGGTGTGAAAGTTGCGAATCAGAAGATAAAACTCTCAACGTTCACCACAAGTCATACAAGAAAAATCATAATCCGTGGGAATATGACAAGTGGGAATTGGAATGTTTGTGTGAAGACTGTCACGCTGAAAAACACAAAATAAAAGACAGACTTGCTGATGCACTCCATGAATTCAAAGTTTCTGTTGATTGTAGTGAAAGACCAGAAGAAGAACTTTTGGGATTTTTGAATGGTAGAATGTCCGATGGGCAGATGCGTTTTGAACCCATTTCATACGATTATTTGCGTGGCTACTGTATGGCTCATACATTAGATGTTGATGAAATAAATGCAAATGGAAAATTATTGGAAATTATTAAGGCAGCAGACGGTTGGCTTGAGTATGAAATGTTCAGATTTGCTTTTACATCGTGGGAATTTTCTAGAGGATTAGCGGAAAGATTGCCTCAGAACATTGTCAATGGAGAGTTTTCATACTATCCAGATTGGTTGATAGAAAAAATTTTAAAACAAGTAGCTAAAATATTAGACAACGAAATCATTAACTCCTAACCCTTCAGATTAAACAAACACAGCAATGCCAGAAATTAGTCGATTTTTAGGAATCATTATTCGGATGTATCTTCGTGACCATCCACCCGCGCACTTTCACGCAGAATATGGCGAATACGAAATCACGGTTGAAATTGAAACAGGCGTTGTAACGGGTAAATTTCCAAGACGTGCGTTAATGGTTGTTCTCGAATGGTATTTGCTACACAAAGAAGAGTTACAAAATAATTGGCAAGCTGCACTGAACAAAAAACCTTTATCCAAAATCAAACCCTTGGAGTAATCAATGTTTATTCACGTTACCGATGCAAAATATATTGAAGATTATCGCGTGCAACTTTCGTTTAATGATGGTTAACATGGAGATGTCGATTTAGCGAATGAATTGGATGGCGAAATTTTTGAGCCGTTAAAAGACAAATCGTTTTTTAAATCATTTGTCCTCGAAGGTCATAGACTAAGCTGGAATTACGGGGCGGATTTTG
>CAILJB010000072.1 GCA_903834465.1 uncultured Pseudomonadota bacterium
AACAAGCGTTAGCGGCGGCATATTTAGCAAACAACGTCGTCATTACGCCGCATCCTAGAGCGCACGCACTGTATGCCGACAAACGAAATTTAACGATTTTAAGCAATGCGGCAATGTTAGAAACCTTGGGCGTAGATGAGAAAACGCGCCATATTTTAATCAACGGTATCGCGCCAACGATTTTAGTCGAAGCAAAAAATGCAGATTGTTTATGGGCAGGTCGGAGGCAACTTTTTTTCAAACCCGCGAAAGGCTACGGCAGCAAAGCGGCGTATCGGGGCGACAAATTAACCAAACGGGTTTTTGGTGAAATTTTAGCGAATAATTATGTCGCGCAAACATTTGTGCCGCCCAGTACACAACAATTACAAATCAATGCCCAGCTTGAAACTTTCAAAGTCGATTTACGCGCTTATGTTTATAACGGAGAAATTCAACTCACTTGTGCGCGGTTGTATCAAGGTCAAACGACTAATTTTCGGACAATGGGTGGCGGTTTTGCGCCTGTTTTAGCGAGTAATTCAAAATACATAACCTTTCTGCAGCGTGGTTTATACTGCAACTTCAAACAAACTTAACGGGGAAAATTTATGACAAACGAAAAACATTTTACAGACGAATTAGCTGACGAAATTCAACGTGACAGCAATTTGAGTGACGATACAAAAACACAAGTTTTGCTGAACCTTCAAAAACTCAAAAAAACCAAGGTCAACATTCTCGTCACTGGTGCAACAGGTTGCGGCAAATCATCAACAATCAACGCACTTTTTGGCTCTGAAAAAGCCAAAGTCGGGCAAGGCGTTAATCCTGAAACAATGGATATTCAGAAATTTGAATACAACAACATCATTTTGTGGGATTCGCCTGGTCTTGGCGATGGCAAGGAAGCGGATAGAAGGCATTCGAAAAATATCATCGATAAACTTTATGAAAAAGACAATAACGATGACATGTTGATTGATTTAGTTTTGGTGATTCTTGAAGGTGGCACTCGTGACCTCGGCACATCATTTGATTTAATCAATCAAGTAATTATTCCCAACTTGGGCAAAGATAAAAAACGACTGTTGATTGCTATCAATCAAGCTGACCAAGCAATGAAAGGGCGTTATTGGAATCATCAAGAAAACCGTCCAGAACCAGAATTGATAAAATTTCTCGATGAAAAAGTAACCTCAACTCAAAACCGAATTAAAGAGGCGACCGATGTTGATGTTGAGCCAATTTATTATTCTGCGGGCTACAAAGATGGCGATTCAAGTCAGAATCCTTACAACCTTTCTAAATTGTTACTGTTTATGTTACGTCACACACCAGAAGATAAAAGGGTTGTTTTTGCTCAAGATAGGAACAAAGACAAAATTATGTGGGAAGATAATGACGAAATAGAGGATTACAACAAAGAAATTAAAAAAACATTTATAGAATCGGTGATGTCTTCGGCATCGGCTGGAGCTGATATTGGAGCGACAATTGGTGGTGCTTTTGGTAAAACAGGCGAAGCTATAGGTAAGGCTGCAGGTGCCGTTTTAGGGGGTCTTTGGGGAGCAGCAACGAGTTGGTGGTAGGAAATTTTCCATGAAAAATTACAGACGTGATTATATTCAATCACACATAAATCATAATGATTTATTAGTTCCATTGGATATTTTATTGGTTGGCGCGACAGGAACAGGCAAAAGCTCAACATTGAATGCGTTGTTTAATTCGACAGTTGCAAAAATTGGTGAAGGTGTTGACCCCGAAACGCAAAACATTTCTGCTCACAGTTTGCATGATTATTTGCGTTTTCACGATTCAGCTGGATTAGGTGATGGTAAAGAAAACGACTTAAACCATTCAAAAAATATCATGGCGGAATTATTTAAAACGTGCGGTGACGATTATTTTATCGATTTAGTCATGGTTTTACTTGATGGAAGCTCGCGTGATTTAGGCACAACATTTCAGTTAGTTGAATCCGTGGTATTGAAATCAATCGAACCGAAGCGAGTTATTGTTGCTATCAATCAAGCAGATATGGCAATGAAAGGACGTTATTGGAATGCACCGCAAAATAAACCTGAGCTAGCATTGATTGATTTTTTGGAAGAAAAGTCTTTGTCTGTAAAACAACGCATTAACG
>CAILJB010000073.1 GCA_903834465.1 uncultured Pseudomonadota bacterium
ACACTGTTGCTGGATATTTGCGAAGGTCAGCTTGATCAAGAAGGCAGTAATTTCTTAAAGCTACTGATTGAAAATAATCGCTTGAGTTTGATTGCGGCAATTGCCGACATATTCGAGACCTATAAAGCTGAAGATGAAGGCTCTATTGATATTGATGTAACGACAGCTTTTGCGTTTACCAAGGAATCTAAACAAAGTTTCAATGCAACACTTGAAAAGGTTTTTGGTAAAAAAATCAATATGAAAATAGCGGTTGATTCGTCACTTATTGGTGGCGTTCTAGTGCGAGCAGGTGATCAGGTGATTGACGGTTCGGTTAGAGGTCAGCTTCAACAATTAGCACAAAGACTCTAAATTTAGAGCGAGAAAAGCACATGCAATTAAATCCATCTGAAATCAGTGATCTGATTAAAAAGAAGATCGAAAACTTCGATTTGAGTACGCAAGTACACACCGAAGGCACCGTGGTCAGTGTAACTGACGGGATTGTGAGAGTTCACGGACTTTCTCAAGCGATGCAAGGTGAAATGTTAGAGTTCACAAATAATACCTTTGGTATGGCTCTTAATTTAGAAAGAGATTCGGTTGGTGCTGTGGTATTAGGCAACTACCAACATATTTCTGAAGGCGATACCGTTAAATGTACCGGTAAAATTTTAGAAGTACCCGTCGGTGAAGCCTTATTAGGTCGTGTTGTGGATGCGTTAGGTAATCCAATTGACGGCAAAGGTGCGATTGATACGACTGAATTTTCACCAATTGAAAAAATTGCGCCAGGCGTTATTGCACGTCAATCAGTTGATGAGCCAGTCCAATTAGGTTTGAAATCTATTGACGCGATGATTCCCGTTGGTCGTGGTCAACGTGAGTTGATTATCGGCGATCGTCAAACCGGTAAAACCGCAATTGCCATCGACGCGATTATTAACCAAAAAGGCACTGGTATTAAATGTATCTATGTGGCGATTGGTCAAAAACGTTCATCGATTGCTAACGTCGTTCGCAAATTAGAAGAACACGACGCTTTAGCACACACAATTATTGTTGTGGCATCTGCTTCTGAATCGGCGGCATTACAATTCATTGCACCGTATACTGGTTGTACAATGGGCGAATATTTCCGCGATAAAGGCGAAGATGCGTTAATCATTTATGATGATTTAACCAAACAAGCGTGGGCGTATCGTCAAGTGTCATTATTGTTACGTCGTCCGCCAGGTCGTGAAGCGTATCCTGGTGACGTGTTCTATTTGCATTCTCGTTTATTAGAACGTGCTTCGCGTATCAATGCGAATGAAGTTGAAAAATTAACCGGCGGTAAAGTAAAAGGTAAAACAGGTTCTTTAACTGCGTTACCCATTATTGAAACCCAAGGTGGTGACGTTTCGGCTTTCGTACCAACGAACGTAATTTCGATTACTGACGGACAAATCTTCTTAGAAAGTAACTTGTTCAACTCAGGTATTCGTCCTGCGGTCAACGCTGGTTTATCTGTTTCACGGGTAGGCGGCGCGGCGCAAACGAAAATCATCAAAAAATTAGGTGGTGGTACACGTTTAGATTTAGCGCAATATCGTGAGTTAGCCGCATTTGCTCAGTTTGCCTCAGATTTAGACGAAAGCACACGCAAACAAATTGAACGTGGTCAACGTGTTACTGAGTTGATGAAACAAAGTCAGTATTCTCCAATGTCTGTTGCACAAATGGCGGTTTCTTTGTTTGCAGCGAACGAAGGTTTCCTAGACAGCGTTGAAGTCAATAAAGTCTTAGATTTTGAAGCGGCATTGCAATCGTACATGAAATCGGAACACGCTGAATTGATGGCTACCATCAATGCAACAGGTGATTTCAACAACGATATTAGCACGGGCATTCGTTCAGCTATTGAAACGTTTGTAAAAACTCACAGTTGGTAAAAAGGTCTTCTTATGGCTGTTGGTAAAGAAATACGCACAAAGATCGGCAGTATTAAGAATACTCAAAAGATCACTCGCGCTATGGAAATGGTCGCGGCAAGTAAGATGCGTAAAACAAAAGAAAGAATGTTGGCGACTCGCCCGTATTCGGACAAAATTGGCAAGATTATCAAACATCTTGCTCATGCGAATCCTGAATATAAACATTCTTTCTTGATTAAGCGCGATGTAAAACGTGTTGGTGTCATTGTTATCAGTTCGGATCGTGGTTTATGCGGCGGCTTGAACTCCAATTTGTTTAGAAAATTATTGTTGCAATTGCACCAATGGGACAAAGCTGGCGTTGAAATTGACGTTTGTACGGTTGGTACAAAAGCTTACGGATTATTTAGTAATTTGAAAGCAAACGTTATCGGACATGTTGCGAAATTGGGCGATACGCCGCATTTACAAGATGTTGTTGGTATTATCAAAATCATGCTTGATGCCTATCATGCCGGTCAAATTGACGAATTGCATGTTGTCAGCAATGAATTTGTCAATACCATGACGCAACGTCCAACGGTTGAGCAATTATTGCCGATTGTGGCGAGCGAATTGGATGAACAATTGAGCAACCGCCATTGGGATTACATTTACGAGCCAGATGCGAAAGAAGTGTTAGACCACTTGTTGATGCGTTACGTTGAGTCGATTGTTTATCAAGGTTTAGTTGAAAACAACGCTTGCGAACAAGCAGCACGAATGGTTGCGATGAAGAGCGCATCCGACAATGCAGGTAATTTGATTAAAGAGTTACAACTGATTTACAACAAAGCTAGACAAGCCGCTATTACTCAAGAAATTTCAGAAATTGTCGCTGGGGCAGCTGCTGTTTAAGCACAAGAAGAGTAGCGTGATGCACCCAGATTCTTGGGTTACTTTGAGATTTTTACAAAAATAATTTTCCCTACGCGAAACTATTTGCGTAGGGTTGTTTCGAGGACGAATTTTTATGAGCGGTAAAATTGTTCAAATTATTGGTGCGGTCGTGGACGTGGAATTTCCACGCGACGAACTGCCGAAAGTTTATGATGCCTTAGTTGTTGAAGGTAAAGGTTTAATTTTAGAAGTACAACAACAATTAGGTGACGGTGTCGCGCGTGCGATTGCTATGGGTACAACTGACGGTTTAAGCCGTGGTTTAGACGTAACGAATACGAAAGCACCGATTTCTGTACCTGTTGGTCAAGAAACGTTGGGGCGTATTATGAACGTTCTTGGCGATCCGATTGATGAGAAAGGTCCGATTGGCGAAAAAGTCAAGTGGGCGATTCATCGTGAAGCACCAAGCTACGCAGATCAAGCGGCGGCAACTGAATTGTTGGAAACGGGTATTAAAGTTATCGATTTAGTTTGTCCATTCACCAAAGGCGGTAAAGTCGGTTTATTCGGCGGCGCAGGTGTGGGTAAAACCGTTAACATGATGGAGTTAATTCGTAACATCGCTATCGAACACAGTGGTTATTCTGTATTCGCAGGTGTGGGTGAACGTACTCGTGAAGGTAACGATTTCTATCACGAAATGACCGATTCAAACGTTATCGATAAAGTATCGTTAGTTTACGGACAAATGAACGAGCCACCAGGAAACCGTTTGCGCGTTGCGTTGACAGGTTTGACGATGGCGGAATACTTCCGTGACGAAGGCCGTGACGTTTTGTTCTTTGTAGATAACATCTATCGTTATACGTTAGCAGGTACTG
Organism: uncultured Pseudomonadota bacterium; assembly: GCA_903834465.1. Lineage (GTDB taxonomy): Bacteria > Pseudomonadota > Gammaproteobacteria > Methylococcales > Methylomonadaceae > UBA10906. The sequence continues at coordinate 3,662 of CAILJB010000073.1, forward strand.
AAGTATCGGCGTTATTAGGTCGTATGCCTTCTGCAGTAGGTTATCAACCAACGCTTGCTGAAGAAATGGGTGTGTTGCAAGAACGTATTACGTCAACGAAAACAGGTTCGATTACTTCTATCCAAGCGGTTTACGTTCCCGCGGACGATTTAACCGATCCGTCGCCAGCGACAACCTTCGCGCATTTGGATGCAACCGTTGTATTATCACGTCAAATTGCTGAATTAGGTATTTATCCTGCGATTGATCCACTTGATTCAACCAGTCGTCAATTAGATCCATTGGTTATCGGTCAAGAGCATTACGACGTAGCGCGTAACGTTCAAGGTACGTTGCAACGTTATAAAGAATTGCGTGATATTATTGCGATTTTGGGGATGGACGAATTATCTGAAGAAGATAAATTGCTTGTTGCCAGAGCGCGTAAAATCCAACGTTTCTTATCACAACCCTTCTTCGTTGCTGAAGTATTTACGGGTTCACCAGGTAAATATGTTTCGCTCAAAGACACCATTGCAGGCTTTAAAGGTATTCTTGCCGGTGACTATGATGCGATTCCAGAACAAGCGTTCTACATGGTTGGCACAATTGACGAAGCGTTAGAAAAAGCCAAAACGATGAAGGCGTAAGGCTTGTTGTCGACTAACTTTAAATTTTTAAGGTAACAAATCATGACAATGTCGGTGCATGTAGACATCGTGAGTGCGGAAAAAGAGATTTTTTCTGGTTTAGCAGAGATGGTTTTTGCACCTGCTGAAGAAGGGGAAGTTGGCATTTCGCCACGTCACGCGCCTTTCATTACAAGGCTGAATCCTGGCGAAGTACGCGTTAAAGTAAGCGCAACGGAAAGTTACCCATTTTTCATTTCGGGTGGGATGCTAGAAGTTCAACCACACGTTGTAACTATTTTGGCTGATACGGCAATTCGTGCGAAAGACATCGACGAAGCGGCAGCAATTCAAGCCAAAGCGCGGGCGGAAGAAATTTTGGCAGACAAGACCAGTCGTGTAGATTACGCCTCAGCTGAAAGACAATTGTTCCAAGCGATTATGCAATTACGCACACTCGAAAGATTTAGAAAACGCGGCGGGTAACTGTCGTAGTTATCGCTCTAATCTCGACAAAAGCCCGATAACGTTTGACGCTATCGGGTTTTTTTGTTTCACGGAAAAGAAAATGAATTTAATCACAATTATTCTCGCCGCTGGTAAAGGAACGCGGATGCGTTCGCAATTACCGAAAGTTTTGCATTCAATTGGTGACAAACCGTTGTTGCGACATGTTTATGATTTGAGTGCCGGATTGAGAAATAACACCATTCATATTGTTATTGGACATGGTGCAGAACGCGTGCAACAAACGCTAGCTAAGTTGCCTGTTAATTGGATTGAACAAACACAGCAATTAGGCACTGGACATGCCGTTCAACAAGTGAGTTCGCAAATCGATGATAATTCTATCGCATTGATTTTATATGGCGATGTGCCGTTATTACAGGCTGAAACATTAGAAAAGTTATTATCTAAAACGAATGAAAAGACATTGGCTCTTTTAACGGTAAATTTAAAAAATCCAGCCGGTTACGGACGAATTGTACGTGACGATTCGGGAAAAGTTTTACGAATTGTGGAAGAAAAAGACGCAAATGCCACAGAGAAAACAATTACTGAAGTAAACACCGGCATTTTGGCTGTACAAGGCAAAGCGTTGAAAAAATGGTTAGCACAACTTGATAATAACAATGCTCAGGGTGAATATTATTTGACCGATATTATTGCCTTAGCGGTTGCGGATAGTTTTGAAATCGCTACCACTTCACCTTCAAACGAAGATGAAGTTTTAGGTGTAAATGATAAAATTCAGCTCGCGCATTTAGAGCGAGTTTATCAGTTGCAACAAGCGCAAAACTTAATGCGTCAAGGTGTGACATTGCGAGATCCGATGCGATTTGATTTGCGCGGAAACTTAGACGTTGGACAAGATGTTGAAATTGATGTGAATGTGATTTTTGAAGGCGAAAATCGAATTGGTGATAATGTCAAAATCGGTGCGAATTGTTCAATTAAAAATGCCACAATTGAAGATGAGGTGATTATTTTGCCAAATTGTGTAATTGAAAACGCTGTTGTTGGGGCAAATAGTCGCATTGGACCTTTTGCGAGATTACGTCCCGAAACCGTTTTGGCTAACGATACACATATTGGAAATTTTGTTGAAATTAAAAAATCAGTTATCGGACAGGGCAGCAAAGTCAATCATTTGAGTTACATCGGTGACAGCCTTGTTGGTAAAAAAGTAAACATCGGTGCAGGTACGATTACCTGTAATTATGATGGCGTGAATAAATTTCAAACAATTATCGAAGATGGCGCATTTATTGGATCGGACACACAGTTAGTCGCACCGGTTACAGTGGGCAAAAATGCGACCATTGGCGCAGGTTCTACTATCACAAAAGACACGCCCGATGAACAGCTCACGCTTAGTCGCAGTAAACAACTTTCCGTGCCGAATTGGCAACGTCCGGTTAAAAAGGAGAAATTATAATGTGTGGTATTGTCGCAGGCATCGCGCAACGCAACGTAATTCCCATTTTATTGGAAGGTTTAAAGCGTTTGGAATATCGTGGTTATGATTCTGCTGGTCTAGCGGTGCTTCATAATCAAGCCATTGTGCGTCAACGTGCAGTGGGAAAAGTCAGTGGATTGGAAACATTATTGCGTGAAAATCCAACGTCCGGACAAATTGGCATCGCTCACACGCGCTGGGCAACACACGGTAAACCAAGTAAAGAAAACGCGCATCCACACGTTAGTTGTAATACAGTGGCAGTGGTTCATAACGGTATCATCGAAAACCACGAGCAACTGCGTGCTGAACAATTACGCCATTATTACGAATTCACCTCCGAAACCGATACCGAAGTCATTGTGCATGAAATTTACCATGCGCTGAAATCGTCGTCGGATTTATTACACGCTGTGCAAGTAACACTACCAAAACTCGAAGGGGCTTACGCGCTGGCGATTATGTCAAGTGACGAACCTGACACGTTGATTGCTTGTCGAAAAGGCAGCCCGTTAGTGATTGGCGTGGGGATTGGTGAATATTTTGTGGCATCAGATGTCGCAGCATTATTGCCGGTTACACAACGCTTTATTTTTCTCGAAGAAGGCGATGTTGCAGAGCTTAAAATTGATTCACTTGTGATTTACGACATCCAAAATAATGTGGTGCAACGTCAAATTAAAGAAAGTCAATTGACTGCAGATGCCGTGGAAAAAGGCGAATATCGCCATTTTATGATGAAGGAAATTTACGAACAACCGTTTGCCATCACACAAACTTTAGAAGGGCGTTTTATTCAACAGCGTGTGCAAGATAGCGCGTTTGGTTTTGATGCCGCACGAATTTTTGACAGTATTAAATCCGTGCAAATTTTAGCGTGCGGCACGAGTTATCACGCGGGATTGGTGGCGCGATATTGGTTTGAAGAGTTAGCGCGAGTACCGTGTTCGATTGAAGTGGCGAGTGAATTTCGTTATCGTCACCCCGTTTTAGCTCCTGACACATTGATTGTGACAATTTCGCAATCTGGCGAAACAGCGGATACCTTAGCGGCATTAAAAGAAGCAAAACGTTTGGGCGCAAAACATGCGCTGGCAATTTGTAACGTACCAGAAAGTTCATTAGTGCGTGAATCAGATTTAGTTTTGCTCACTCGCGCAGGGCCTGAAATTGGCGTAGCTTCGACAAAAGCCTTTACCACGCAATTAGTGTCATTGATGTTGTTAGTTTTGGCTGTTGGACGACGATTTGAATTAAACGAAACCTTAGAACAACACATTACGACGGAATTATTCAAGTTACCGCGCCAAATGGAACAAGTGTTACAACTCGACAATGAAATTGAAATTTTGGCGGAACAGTTTGCCGAAAAACATCACGCGCTCTTTTTAGGGCGTGGTTCGCATTATCCGATTGCGATGGAAGGTGCGTTGAAACTTAAAGAAATTTCGTATATTCACGCTGAAGCCTATCCGGCAGGCGAATTAAAACATGGTCCTTTAGCGTTAATTGATTCGGACATGCCAGTGATTACTGTTGCGCCAAACAACAGTTTATTAGAAAAATTAAAATCAAACATGCAGGAAGTTTCAGCGCGTGGCGGACAACTGATTGTATTTATGGATGAAACGCTGTCGCCAACGCCCGATGACAATGTGCAAATCATTAAAGTGCCGCAAGTGGATAATCATATTTCACCGATACTTTACACATTACCGCTACAGTTACTGTCGTATCATGTGGCTGTTTTAAAAGGCACAGACGTTGACCAGCCGCGTAATTTGGCAAAATCCGTCACGGTTGAATAAACAAAAAAACAGGAGATTTCCATTTTGCACAAATATAATACGGACGATTTACGCATTTCTGGCATAACCGAAGTTATCGCGCCCGCAGAAGTTCATGAAGAAATGCCAATAACGGATAATGCGTCAGAAACGACGTTTCAAGCACGGCAAGCTATACATAATATTTTAAAAGGCGATGATGATCGTTTAGTGGTCATCGTTGGACCTTGCTCGATTCACGATACCAAAGCCGCGCATGAATACGCGGGGCTATTGAAAAATGCGATTGCTGAATTTAATCGTGATTTATTGATTGTGATGCGAGTTTATTTTGAAAAACCGCGCACCACAGTGGGTTGGAAAGGTTTAATTAACGATCCAGATTTGGATTCGACCTTTAACATCAATAAGGGCTTACGAATTGCGCGGCAGTTGTTGCTGGATGTAAATGATATGGGCATTCCCGCAGCGACCGAATATTTGGATTTGATAACGCCACAATATATTTCGGATTGTGTGTCGTGGGGTGCGATTGGTGCGAGAACCACAGAAAGCCAAGTGCATCGAGAATTAGCCTCAGGGTTATCGTGTCCGGTTGGATTTAAAAATGCGACGGATGGTACGATTAAAATTGCCATCGATGCCATTGGCGCGGCGATGAGTCCGCATCATTTTCTGTCATTGACCAAAGCGGGGCATTCGGCGATTTTTTCGACCACTGGCAATGAAGACGTGCATATTATTTTGCGCGGCGGTAATCACCAACCAAATTATGATGCCGTAAATGTTAATCAAGTCGCGCACGGCATGGAAAAAGCGCATTTGCGTCCAAATATCATGATTGATTTCAGTCATTCTAATAGTTTGAAACAATGCCAACGTCAATTGATTGTTGGTGACGATGTTGCCGCGCAAATTGCCAGTGGCGATAAACGCATTATGGGCGTGATGATTGAAAGTCATTTGAAAGCAGGGCAACAGCAGGTCATTCAAGGTGAACCGCTGGTTTACGGGCAAAGTATTACTGATGCGTGTTTGTCGTGGGAAGATACTTTGCCATTATTGAAAAACCTTGCGAATGCAGTACAAAAAAGACGGAGTATAAAAATATGATGATTTATATCAATGGCGACGGGCGTGAAATTGCAGAAAATAGTCATGTTGCCGATGTGGTGGCTGAATTAGGTTTAACGGATAAAAAAATTGCCGTCGAATTAAACGAAGAAATTTTGCCGTTTCAAAATTTTGCCACGCAAGTTTTGAATGCGAATGATAAATTAGAAATTGTTCACGCAATTGGCGGTGGACAAGATGATTCATTTTTAATCGCCGGCAAACGTTATCAGTCGCGGTTATTGGTCGGCACAGGAAAATATAAAGATTTAGACGAAACGCGATTGGCAATTCAAGCCAGTGGCGCGGAAATTGTGACTGTGGCAATTCGTCGCACAAATATTGGTCAAAATCCCAACGAAGAGAATTTGCTCGATGTGATTTCGCCAGATAAATATACGATTTTGCCAAATACCGCCGGTTGTTATAACGCAGAAGAAGCAGTGCGAACATGTCGTTTGGCGCGTGAATTATTGGGCGGACATAATCTGGTTAAACTCGAAGTGTTAGCCGACCAAAAAACATTATTTCCCAATGTTGCTGAAACCTATATTGCCGCTGAAATTTTGGTTCGCGAAGGGTTTGAGGTGATGGTTTATACCAACGATGACCCAATTGCAGCGAAACGTTTGGAAGAAATGGGTTGTGTAGCGGTCATGCCACTGGCTGCGCCAATTGGTTCAGGTTTGGGGATTCGCAATCCATACAATATTTTGACGATTGTGGAAAATGCAAACGTGCCGATTTTAGTGGATGCCGGTGTGGGGACGGCCTCTGACGCAGCGATGGCAATGGAATTAGGTTGTGCGGGCGTGTTAATGAATACCGCAATCGCTGAAGCGAAAAATCCGATTTTAATGGCATCGGCAATGCGTAAAGGCATTCAAGCTGGACGTGAAGCCTTTTTAGCCGGTCGAATGCCTCGTAAACGATTTGCGTCGGCCTCGTCTCCCATTGATGGACTGTTTTTTTAAAAACGAACCGCAATTTTCGCCCTATAATATGGCGTTATTCTATTAACAGTTAGGTTGAGAGTTATGCAGATTATTCAAGAAGCGTTGACATTTGATGACGTTTTATTAGTTCCCGCGCATTCAACAGTTCTGCCGCGCGAAGTGTCAATGACTACACAATTAACACGCGGCATCACACTGAATATTCCTCTCGTTTCGGCGGCGATGGATACGGTGACGGAAGCGCGTTTAGCCATTGCGATTGCTCAAGAAGGCGGTATTGGGATTATTCACAAAAATATGACCATCGAACAGCAAGCGCGAGAAGTACATTGCGTCAAAAAATACGAAACGGGTGTAATTAAAGACCCGATTACTGTTGCGCCAGATGTCAGTATTCGTGACGTATTGCAAATCACGCAAGCGAACAAAATTTCAGGCGTTCCCGTTGTGCGAGGTGATGAATTAGTCGGGATTGTCACGAGCCGTGATTTACGTTTTGAAACACGTTTCGATGAACCTGTTTCAAAAGTCATGACTCCTAAAGATCGTTTAGTAACCGTCAACGAAAATGCTGATCGCAAAGACGTTCTTGCGCTATTACACAAATATCGCATTGAAAAAGTATTAGTCGTAAACGATGCGTTTCATTTGCGTGGTTTGATTACAGTTAAAGATATTCAAAAAGCCAAAGATTATCCGAATGCTTGCAAAGATGAGCAAGAACGTTTGCGTGTTGGCGCAGCGGTTGGAACAGGAAAAGATACGGAAGAACGTGTCGCGGCATTAGTTGAAGCCGGCGTTGATGTCATTATTGTCGATACGGCACATGGTCATTCACAAGGTGTATTAGATCGCGTGCGTTGGGCTAAACAAACCTATCCGAACTTGCAAGTCATTGGCGGCAATATTGCCACCGCCGAAGCGGCTTTGGCATTAGTCGAAGCGGGCGCAGATGGCGTTAAAGTAGGAATAGGACCTGGTTCAATTTGTACAACACGCATCGTTGCCGGTGTGGGTGTGCCGCAAATTACAGCGGTAAGTAATGTTGCGGCTGCATTGAGAGAAACAGGTGTACCGTTAATTGCTGACGGTGGCGTGCGTTATTCCGGTGACGTAGCAAAAGCCATTGCTGCTGGCGCACACTCGGTCATGTTAGGTGGATTATTTGCCGGAACGGAAGAAGCTCCGGGCGAAGTTGAACTTTTTCAAGGACGTTCGTATAAATCTTATCGCGGTATGGGTTCACTTGGCGCGATGGCGCAACAACAAGGTTCAAGTGATCGATATTTTCAAGAAGAAGCCGATTCGGTCGAAAAATTAGTGCCGGAAGGAATCGAAGGGCGTGTGCCATATAAAGGCAGCATGTTAGCCGTGTTACACCAATTACTCGGTGGTATTCGTGCCAGCATGGGTTATACCGGTAGTGCCACAATTGAAATTATGCACGATAAAGCACAGTTTGTGCGTGTGACCAGCGCAGGTATGCGCGAAAGTCACGTTCACGATGTGACGATTACAAAAGAAGCTCCGAATTATAGAATGGAATAATCTGCGACGATTTCCATTATTTTTTCCAACGCTTTGATTGAGTTAGCTTTCAATCAGAGCGTTTATTTTTTCAAGTTTTAAGCAGGTTTTTTATTATGTTACTGATCCCCGCGATTGATTTAAAAGAAGGAAAATGTGTGCGTTTACGTCAAGGACGCATGGACGATGATACGGTGTTTTCAGATGATCCTGTGGCGGTTGCTGGACGCTGGGTGGAAGCGGGTGCAAAACGGATTCACTTAGTTGATTTAGACGGAGCATTTGCCGGTAAACCACGCAATGCTGATGTGATTAACGCTATTGCCAACGCTTATCCGGATGTGCCAGTCCAAATCGGCGGCGGCATTCGTGACGAAGAAACTATCGAAGCGTATTTAAACGCGGGTGTGCAATATGTAATTATCGGCACAAAAGCGGTCAGCGCCCCGCATTTTGTTCGCGATGTAGCGGTGCAATTTGCCGGACATATTATTGTCGGTTTAGATGCTAAAGATGGCAAAGTGGCTATCGACGGTTGGTCGAAATTATCGCATCACGATGTTATCGATTTAGCGCAACATTTTGAATCTGATGGCGTAGAAGCGATTATTTATACCGATATTTCTCGTGATGGCATGATGCAAGGCGTGAATGTGGAAGCCACAGCGCGTTTAGCGCGAGCCATTAGAATTCCTGTGATTGCGTCGGGCGGTATTACGAATTTGGATGATATTTACGCGCTGGGCGAAGTGGCAAGCGACGGTATCATGGGCGCAATTACCGGACGGGCGATTTATGAAGGCACGTTAGATTTTGCTGAAGCACAAAAAATTGCCGCGACTTTTTAGGAAATTACAGGTGAGTGTAGCTAAATTAAGCCTTTTAACATTTCTTTTGTTTCCATTTTTTTGACTCAAGCGGCAATGGTTGTACCCCAAATTACTAAAGTCAGCGTTACGCCAACTTCTGCACCTGCAGGAACAAAGTTTAAATTCATTGCAACATTAAATTCTCCATTGAATGTTGGCGATAAACTTAAAATCAATGTTGGTGGTAACTCTTTAGTTGTGATGACAGGAACAGGGATTCAATATTCGTTATCACAAGCTGTATTTACGGCTGGTAAAAAAGCATACACAGTTGGCATTTATAACAATAATGGTGTTTTGCAAGGTAAAGTTTCTAACGGAACTTATATGGTTACAAGTGTAGCCCCCACAAATCATGCACCGACATTGACGTTAATTAAAGCTGAAACATCAGCAATTATAAACACAGCTTATACCGTCACGCTAAACGCAAAAGATGTTGATACAAATTTAAGCTCAATTACCATGAATTGGGGCGACAGCTCCGAGCCAGAAACAGTGAATGCAACTGATAGTAAAGATTTAGTTTTTAGCCACACTTACACAAGCGCAAGTTCTTTTGGTTGGAATGCGTTTGCAACTGATAAAGGCACGCCTGCCTTAAATAGTAAATCGGTTTCTAAAATTGTCACCATTTCAAATCCAGCTCCTGTTGAAGTTATTGCGACACCAGCTAGAACGACCGGCTACACCAAAATTGCTAACAATGGTTCAGAATTACCAGATAGCGCAACGCTTGGTGCAAATCCAACCGATTGGGCTTGCACCAAAGACAACAAAACAGGGTTGATTTGGGAAATTAAAACTAATGATGGTGGTTTGCGTGATGCAACAAAAACTTATACTAATTACACTCAGTCAAAAAATGATGTTAGTGGTTTTACAATTATCGTGAATACTATGGGTTTATGTGGTGCAAATAATTGGCGCATACCTACAATTACAGAGCTAGTTGGCATTGTTTATTGTTCCGATGGTAAATACTCCCCTTCGTATGTTTATAATCCTTCAATTGGAATCGTTCAAAATCTACGAATGCAGTATGTTTGTACGAGTAATCAGTATGGCGATACTACAACCTCACCTACTATCAATACTAATTTTTTTCCCGACATAGCAACTAATAACTATTGGTTTTGGTCATCTACTTCGGGTAATGCGAGTGGCACTATGTGGGGATTAAGTTTTGAAGGTAGTTATCATTCCTACGGTTACGGATACAGCACATCTGGTGTCCGCTTAGTTCATGACGCAAAGTAATTCCCATCCCTGTTTTGTTGATTGATTTGGCTTTGTGAATATTGGGATTTTGATTTTTTGGAGGTTTTATGGATGCAATTAGTTATACACAGGCACGCAGTTCATTAGCAACAGTAATGGCGCGTGTAACAGAAGATCATGAACCGCTCATTATCACACCGCGTAAAGGCAAAGCTGCCGTGTTGATTTCATTGGAAGATTACAAT
>CAILJB010000074.1 GCA_903834465.1 uncultured Pseudomonadota bacterium
CAATTCGTTGCACAAATTTTTCAACCATCGCTAATGGCAAATCGTCTGGAACATTGATTGTTACTTGCATTGCGTTCTCCTATTTCCCTTCAATAATTTTGATTTCATCTTCACTCAACCCATAAAGCCCATAAACCAACACATCAATCTCACGTTCCAACGCGCTGGTGTCGTTGCCTGCTTTTTTATCGGCAAGTATTTTGTCCAACGTGTTGATAAACGGTTGTTGCTGATTTTCAGCAGGTTTAAAAAGTGGAATATCTAACAGCGGCTCTTTATCGAGTTGATAATTTTGCCCCTGCATTTTGCCTTTATTTTTGAGCCAAAACGCCACGAGTTTAGAATTCAAAACCGCCGTTAAATACTTCAAATCAATACGTTCTGATTTGATGACATAAAAAGTTGCTGACACATAACAATCAAAATCCGTGTAAGTAAAAATCGGCTCGCCTACACATTTTCGCAAGGCGATAATTTTCTCGCCTTTAAAAAAATATTCATTTCGCGCTCGGTGTAATCCATAAGGTTTATTGTCTGACGTGATGACGTTTTGAAATTGGTCGAGATGTTTTTTGATATTTGGATAAGGTTTGATATTCGCAGCATCTTTAAATGTTGAACCCGTGTAAATTATCCATTCAGTATTTTCTTTTTTGCCAAACCATTTACGCAATTGCTCCGTCGTAAAATATGGCTTTATGATTTCAAGTTCTTGTTCATTCAAGTCTAAATTGGCTTTTTCATCTTCACTTAAAACAAAAATTCCCTGACCAACTGAAAAATCACTACCTAATACACTTTGCGTTGCTTTATTAACGTAGTCGTAATGTGGATGAATTCCGTTTGCCACTTCGTTTTTCGTTAAATTCAAATTTCCTTTTTTCTGCATTTTTGACAAAACGTCATCAAGCGCGTTATTGCTAAAGGTTAACGTTTTACCGTTCAAATCGTTTTTTGAAATTTTAGGCGATAAAAATTCGGTGTTTGAGGTTTGTGTTTTGGTGATTAAATTCAACGCATCATCGAATGTTAATTTATTGCCAACTAACCGTCTAAAATCGAAATTGTAATTGTCGTTGTTGTCATCGTTTCTAAACATCATCACAGACGTTTGAATGTCGGCACTTTCGAAAATCATGTAACTGCCAAAATCTAGCAATTTTTCAATCGTGGTTTCTTTCAAAATTTTGTCACGCATTTTTGATGCGCCTGTGTTTGTCGTCCAATTATTGGTCGCGATAAACGTCAAAATGCCTGTTTTCTTTTTGGTGATTTCAAGATTTTTGCACGCGAAGAAATACCATAAATCCATTTTTCCTTTGTAATAATGCGAGGTTCTTAAACCGTCGAAAGCGGATTTGTGTGTATATTCTTTTATGTACGGCGGATTGCCGATGACAATATCGAAGCCACTGTTTAAACCGAACATCACTTCTTTATCGAAAAAATTAGCGTGAGTTCCGTTGTTGTAAGGATTCCATGCGGCAAATTGTCCCGCTACATTTTGCTCGTTTTCGTCTTGATTTAATAACACGCTGATTTGTTTTCGTAACGTTTCATCATTTGCGCGAATTTCTTTTTTTTGCTCTGGTGTATTGGCAGTGAATAATTTGTGACGAAGTTCTTTTAATTCATTTTCTAAGGCTTCGATTTTAGGATTATGAAAAAGGCTAAACGTTGAATCGGTGTTTGTGCCTGCGTTTATACCGATTAAGGTATTCGCGGCGATAATTTTAAAATCCAAGTTGGGCAACGGACGAATGCCGAAGTTGTTGGATTTATCGCCGTGTGATTTTTGGTCAACGA
>CAILJB010000075.1 GCA_903834465.1 uncultured Pseudomonadota bacterium
CTGTTTTTTTCGATAACTTTCTCCTTCGATTTCAATAATAGTGGCATGGTGGATAATGCGATCAATAGCAGCCACAGTCATCATGGTGTCTGGGAAAATTTGATCCCATTGGCTAAACGGTTGATTAGACGTGATAATCAAACTACCACTTTCGTAACGGTGGGCAATAAATTCAAATAACACTTGTGTTTCAGCATCACTTTTTTTAACGTAACCGATGTCATCAATAACTAAAATTTGATATTTGTCTAAGCGTGTCATTGCCGTCATCAAATTCAAATCACGTTTAGCCTGTTGTAGAGATTGAACAAGAGCCACCGCTGAAAACCATTTCACTCGTATATCGTGTTCGATAAAATGACAGGCGATGGCAGCAGCGATATGTGATTTGCCTACACCAGAAGGTCCAATAAGCAATACATTTTCAGCGTGATGAACCCATTCAGTCCGCTCTTTCAAATCAGTAAGTTGCTGTTGCACTGATGTTTTTAGCTCTGTTATCTTCAAATTAGCAAAAGATTTCCCTAGTGGTAATCCTGCTTCACGAGTCCAACGTTGAACTCGTTTTTGATAACGATCGGCAACTTCTTGTTCGCAAAGCCCCGATAAATAACGGATATGACCATGTCCGTTTTCAATGGCTTGTTCCTGATGGCGCTTGTAATGGCGCACAAAAGCGGGCAGTTTGAGTTCTTTCAATAATGAATCAATGGTTTCAGGCATGACTCACCTCCTCACGAAGATGCCAACCACCTTGGAGTAAATGGTCATAACTTGCCAAATCTTGTTGGCGTTCTGGAATAATCGGAACGGGCTTACCACCCAAATAACGTTCTTGTAAAACTTTCAGCGCAGGCAACGGTTTATTATTGTGGATTAACGTAAATAATTCATCGCCCAACTTTTCTTCACAATCGTGATCTGCCGCAATCCGCAAAACCCCCACTATCCATTTGCAAGCCTCGGTAGATTCAAACTGTTGATTGCAGTGTTCCCATAATTTACGGTAATTGTCGTTGGGTAATAATTCCTCACGGAACTGTAAAAAACGAAACGCCTGCGGTTTTGCCGATAAGCTGTGAATAAGATGGCGGTAATTGACGCATCTCGCACGATCTTTACCTGCCACGGGATAAATGCGTGTAAGTTTGAGCGTTAAAGTTTGACCAACAAAAAGTTCCAATCGATTGTGATGAACGTGAACTTTTACCCTTTGCCCGATTAGCCTTGATGGTACAGTGTAGAGAACTCGTTTTATTTCTAAGGTGCTGCTACGAGTCACTTTCAAGCTTAGTTCGCTGTAATCCATAAATCGTTCAGCGGGTAAGGCTTGTAACGCCAATTGTTCCTCTTTAAAACGAGTTTTACAGCGTTTGTTCAGACGTTCCGTGATTTTATTCAAGAATGTCTGATAGTCTTTAATGCTGGCAAAATCCGTACTACCTCTCAGTTTTAAGGCTTGAGCCAATCGGCGTTTAAATGAACCATGAGCGCATTCAATCGCCCCATTTTCGTGACTCACACCACGATTGTTACGGGTTGCACGCAAATTATAATGGTCACACAGCGCATCATAAGATTCCGTCAATTTTTGTTCTTCAGCGCGATTCACAAAAGCGGCACTTAAACTATCCGTTCTATGTTCAATCGGACTGCCACCAGCCAAAAATAAGGCTGATTGCAAACCTTCTGCTAATGCACAATAACTTTCACCGCCTAATATGATTTGCACATAACGCCAACCACTGTAAGCAAATCTGAATTGGTACAAAAGATGGGGCAGCACGTCACCTTTTATCGTGATTTCAGTATTTGGATGGCTAAAGTCCGATAAACCTTGATGTCCCGCAGGTACTGATTGGC